>NZ_JBSGBQ010000006.1:0-125780 GCF_053601335.1 Amycolatopsis sp. NPDC004747
CAAAGCCCTACGCCACACCGCCCGCAACACCACCCGAGCCCTCACCCTGCTCGGAATACCCACCTGACCAGCACAACGACTTTGCCGGAACCCTGACCCTCTCCGGGGGGCGTCCCCAGTCCAGCGTATCGGGAGTGGGCGGCGCAAAGGGGTGATGCTGCGAATCTGTGGACAAGCGGAGTGGTTGTGGACAACTCGGCTGTTTCGGCGGTGAGGGTGTTGACAACCGATCTTCGCCGATTACCCGGCCGTCGTTGAGGCTGCCGAGGCGGGCATCGCTCGGCTCGTCCGATCCCTGTACCCGGCCGCCGGGTGGATTCGCGAGCTTTGGTCGAGTGACAGCAATCCGCTCGACGAGGAACGGCTGCTGCACGGGGATCTCGCCGGGTTCGCCGAGCACGCCCTCGGTGTGCGGACCTTGCTCGCCGAGGGCGGGGGCTGGGCCTCGCTGATGCGCTAACGGCCCGCCGCGTAGCCCTGCATGCCGCGGGCGTTGGCCGCCGCTCGGAGCAGGCCGCCGGACCGGGAGACCGCGGAGAGGCGGCCCAATGCCCAGTCCCCGGCGTCCACCAGTGCGTGGCCGCGGGCTCGTAGTGCGTCCAATGTGGACTTCCCCAGCCGGGATTCCACCACCAGCTCGCGCGGGTTCCACGAGCGCGGGTAGAACGAGCTCGGGAACGCCGTCGTGTGCCAGGCCGGCGAATCGATCGACTCCTGGAGGTTCAGCCCGCCGTAGACGTGGGCCAGCCAGAAGCACAGCTGCCACTGGTCCTGCTGGTCGCCGCCCGGGGTGCCGAAAGCCAGTGTCGGGACGCCGTCGCGCAGGGCCAGTGACGGCGACAGCGTGATGCGCGGGCGCTTGCGCGGGGCCAGGGAGTTCGGCAGGCCCTGCTCCAGCCAGAACATCTGGCCGCGGGAATCCAGGCAGAACCCCAGCGACGGGATCGTCGGGCTCGACTGCAGCCAGCCGCCCGACGGGGTCAACGAGACCAGGTTGCCCGCCGCGTCGACGACGTCGAGGTGGACCGTGTCGCCGCGGGTCTGGCCCTGGGGACCGACCGTCGGCTCGCCCGTGGCACCGCCGGCCGCCTCGATGCCCTGCAACGAGTCCAGGATCGCCGGGAGGCGGGCCGGGCCGCGCGCGGCTCCCGGGCGCAGCTCAGCCGAAGCGGATTCACCGATCAGGGCACGCCGGGCATCGGTGTAGGACGGCGAAAGCAGCACGTCCAGGGGCACATCGGTGTCGCCGTACCAGGCCTCGCGGTCCGCGAAAGCCAGCTTCGCCGCCTCGGTCGCCAGGTGCACCGTGCGCTCCGACGGCACTCCATCCACATAGGACAGTTCGTCGCGGAAGCCGTGCAGGAGCAGCGCCTGCTGCAGCAACGCCGGGCCCTGCGTCCAGCCGCCCATCTTGACCAGGCGCCAGTCGCCGACGTCCACGGACGCCGGCTCCTCGTACGACGCCGACCACGACGCCAGGTCTTCGCCGGTCAGCAGGCCCGCGTGGTCGCGGCCCGAGTCGTCGCGGAACGCCGTCCGGCAGAACGACTCGATCTCTTCCGCGAGAAAGCCCTGCGACCAGGCCCGACGTGCCGCGTCGAGCTGCGCCTCACGACCGGTGACGGACTCCGCCTCCCGCAGCAGCCGCTCCCAGGTGTCCGCCAGCGCCGGGTTCCGGTGCAGGCCGGACGCCGGCTTGCCGTCCGGCAGCCACAGCGCCGCCGACGTCGGCCAGTGCTCGGCGAACAGGCGGGACACCGCCCCGATCGTGTCGCCGACCCGCGACACCAGCGGGACGCCGCCCCGCGCGTAGCCGATCGCGTACGACAGCACCTCGCGAAGCGGCTTCGTGCCGTAGTCGCGAAGCAGCAGGAGCCACGCGTCCCACGCGCCCGGGACGGTCGCCGGGAGCAGGCCGCTGCCCGGGATCAGGTCCAGCCCCAGCGACGCGAAGTGCTCGGGCGTCGCCCCCGCGGGCGACGGGCCTTGGCCGGCCAGTGCCCGCGGGGTCGGGTCGTCCGCCGTCACGAAGAGGCCGGGCACCTGGCCCGCCGGGCCGCACAGGTGCGGCTCGGCGACCTGGAGGACGAAGCCGGCGGCGACCGCCGCGTCGAACGCGTTGCCGCCGTCTTCCAGCACCGCCATCCCGGTGGCCGAGGCCAGCCAGTGCGTCGATGCCACCATCCCGAAGGTGCCGGTCAGCTCCGGCCTCGTCGTGAACATGCCTCGATAGTACGCAACGCTAACGAATTACCAAGCCGTCGGACGACGTCGCTCCGGCTCGTACGGCTGCGTGATGATTTCCATCCCGTTGCCGCCGGGATCGAGGAAGTAGACGCCACGGCCGCCGTGGTTGTGGTTGATTTCGCCGACCTGCTTCCCCATCGGATCGGCGTGGTAGGTCACGCCGGTTTCGACGAGCCGCGCGAAGACGGCGTCGAAGTCTTCCTCCGGGATCAGGAAGCAGTAGTGCTGCAGGCGCAGGTCCTCTTCGGGGACGCTCGCGAAGTCCAGCCGGACGCCGTTGCGGGTCTCGACGGGGATGAACGGGCCCCATTCCTCCCCGACTTCGAGGCCGAGCAGGTTCGCCAGGAATTCGGCGGATTCCCGGTTGTTCCGGGACGGGACGATCAGATGGTTCAGTTCAACGGAAACGGATACCACGGTTGAAATGCCTCCAGGGCACTCCCGCCACCTCCATGTCTCACCCAGCCGGTGACCGACACGCGATGCCGTGCCGATCACCCTAGCCAAGAAGACGCGGTCAGGAAACCTTGATCCGCGCCGCCGCCCGCGGCCGCCCCACCCCCTGCCAGGACAGCCCGGCGTCCACGATCACCCGCGGGTCGAGCAGGTTGCGCGTGTCGACGACGTCGATGCCGTCCATGAGCTCGGCCATCGCGGCCCAGTCCAGGTGCTTGAACTCGGCCCACTCGGTCAGCACGACGACCACGTCCGCGTCCTTCGCGACCTGGTAGGCGTCGTCGACGACGGTCATCCCGGCGATCTCGCCGTCGATCGCCGGGTCGTAGGCGATCAGCTCGGCGCCCAATGCGCACAGCACCGACGAGACGGCGAGCGCAGGCGAGTCGCGCAGGTCGTTGGTGCCGGCCTTGAACGCCAGGCCCAGCACGCCGATCCGGGCGCCGGCCAGTGTCCCGCCGACCGCGCCGGCGATCTTCGCGACGATCCGGTCGCGCTGGGCGAGGTTCTCGTCGATGGCCGAGGTCAGCATCGTGAAGTCGTAGTTCACCGACTCGGCCACCTTGACCAGCGCGCTGGTGTCCTTCGGCAGGCAGGAGCCACCCCAGCCGGGGCCGGGCTTGAGGAACGTCCGCCCGATCCGGCGGTCGTACCCCATTCCCTCGGTGACGAGGTCGATGTCGGCGCCGAGGCGTTCGCACAGCTCGGCGATCGAGTTGACGTAGGACAGCTTCAGCGCGAGGTAGCAGTTCGCGGCGTACTTGACCAGTTCGGCGCTGGCCGCGTCGGCGACGACGACCGGCGCGTCGAGCTCGGCGTACAGCTCGCCGACCCAGCGCGCGGCGGCGAGGTCGGCCGAACCGACGACGATCCGGTCCGGGCCCAGGAAGTCCGCGACCGCGGTGCCCTCGCGGAGGAACTCGGGGTTCGACACCACCGGGACGTCGGTGCGGCCGACCAGCTCCTGGATGCGCTTCGAGGTGCCGACCGGCACGGTCGACTTGGTGACCAGCGCGCAGCCGGGCAGCAGGACGTCGCCGATCTCGGCGGTCACCGCCTCGACCGCGCGCAGGTCGGCGGAGCCACCGGCACCCATCGGCGTCGGCACGCAGAGGAACACCGCCTGGGCGTCGCGGACGGCCTCCCGCGCGCCGACGACGAACCGGAGGCGCCCGGCTGCGAGACCGCGGTTCACCAGGTGGTCGAGCCCGGGTTCGAGGATGTCGACGCGGCCGGCGGCCAGCCGGGACACCTTTGCGCGGTCGACGTCCACGCAGGTGACGAAATGCCCGAGACTGGCGAGGCAGGCCCCCGTGGTCAAGCCGACGTATCCGGTTCCTACCACCACGATGCGAGCTGGCGTCATGGTGCTGAAGGTGACAGCCGGAGTTGACCACCGCGCTAACGGAACCGGTCGGGCCCGGGAGCGGTGAGCGAAGACACGAACGCCGTCCATGCGAACGAGCGTTAACCTGTCTCCGCGAACGTGAAGACGAAGGGAACCGCAAAGATGCAGATCACCGACACCGCGGCGCTCGTCACCGGGGGCGCGTCCGGCCTCGGCGGCGCGACGGCGAAGGCCCTCGCGGCCAAGGGCGCGCGGGTGTTCGCGCTGGACCTGGCCTCGTCCATCGAGAAGGCCGAGCAGGTCGACGGGATCACCTACGTCGAGGCCGACGTCACCGACGTCGAGCAGGTCGAGGCGGCCGTCGCGACCGCGGCCGGCTCCGGCGTGCCGCTGCGGACCGTGGTGAACTGCGCCGGCATCGGGCCGTCCGCGCGGATCCTGTCCAAGAAGGGCCGCCACGACCTGGCGCTGTACGCGAAGGTCATCCAGATCAACCTCGTCGGCACCTTCAACGTGCTGACCGTCGCGTCCGAGGCGATCGCCAAGACCGAGCCGCTCGAGGACGACGCCCGCGGCGTCATCATCAACACCGCGTCGATCGCCGCGTTCGACGGCCAGATCGGGCAGGTCGCCTACTCGTCGTCCAAGGGCGGCGTCGTCGGCATGACCCTCCCCGCGGCCCGCGACCTGGCCTCGCACGGCATCCGCGTGCTGACCATCGCGCCCGGCATCGTCGACACCCCGATGCTCGCCACGGTCAGCGACGAGTTCCGCGCGTCGCTCGCCGCCGGCGTGCCGTTCCCGAAGCGCCTCGCGCGGCCGGACGAGTACGCGCAGCTCGCGCTGTCGCTGATCGACCACGACTACCTGAACGGCGAGGTCGTCCGGATGGACGGCTCGCTCCGGATGGCCCCACGCTGATGCCGTCCCGCCGGGGCACTTCCCGTGCCCCGGCGGGCTTGCTCAGCGGGTGAGGCGGATCTCCAGGCCGATGCCGTCCGTCGTCACCGAGCAGCCGCCGAACGCGCTTTCCGCGGCCAGCGCCTCGAACTGCTCGCGGGTGAACGCCCGGCGCCGCAGCCACGCGAGTGTCTGCCGGACGGTGAACCCGGCGACCGCGCCGACGTTCATCGAGTCGACTTCGCGGCTGATGTCCGCGGCGGTGGCCTCGTGGTTGAGGTCGTGGATCACCGCGAACCCGCCCGGGCGCAGCACGCGGTGCATCTCGTTCAGCGCCGTCACCGGCTGCCGGAAGTTCTTGAACGCGGCCTGGCAGACGAGGAAGTCGAACGACTCGTCCGCGAACGGCGCGTGCGTGATGTCGCCTTGGCGGAAGTCGATGTCCAGGCCCGCGCCGTTTTCCCGGGCGATTTCCACCATCGTGTGGCTGATGTCGAGCCCGGTGACGCGGTAGCCGCGCTTCGCCAGCTCCACGGCGAAGAAGCCGGGCCCGGGCGCCACCTCCAGGATTTCGGCGCCTTCGGGCAGCCCCGCCGTGATCTCGGCCGCCTGCCGGCGGTACTGCGCGAGCTGCGCTTCCGTGCCCCGGTTCTTCGCGTACCAGCGGGCCTGGAAGCCCTCCATCTCGGGCACCCGGTGCTTGCGGGTCGTCTCCATCGGTTCCTACCTCTCCACGAACTCCCCCAGGTCGTCCGGGAATTCGCCGGTTTCGTGGTATCGGCGCCACGCCTCGATGCCGGGCAGCGCGCCGGTGGTCAGTTCTTCGAGGAAGCCGCGCACCCAGCGCCCCTCGGCCTCCGTCATCGCGAGGTCGTACTCGACCTCCACCAGGAACAGCCGCGGCATCAGCGGCCGCAGCTGTTCCAGCGCCGCCCGCTGTGCTCCGGCGTGCTCCTCGAGCCGGGCGAGCCGCTCCCGCAGCCGGCCGATCGACTGGTCCGGACCCAGGACGCCGATCATCGACAGCCCGGCCTTGAACCGCGGCGGTTCCCGGTCGACCGTGCCCACGAGCTCGCGGACCCAGTCCTCGAACTCCGCCCGGCCGGCCGGGGTGATCCGGTAGACGGTCCGTTCGGGCCGCCCGCCGTCCTTGACGCTCTCGACGGCCTCCAGGAAGCCGTGTTTCTCCAGGTTCGCGACGACCGTGTAGAGCGAGCCCCACTTGATCGGCATGTCGGCGTCCTTGCCGCGTTCCTTCAGCACGGCCGCCATTTCGTACGGGTGCATCGCGCGTTCCAGCGCGACGGACAGCACGGCGAGGCCGAGCATGCTGCCGACCTTCCGCTTCTTCACGCGACTCCTCGTTCACGAGTACTCGCAGACGAGTATACGCAAGACGTGTCAGTAATCAAGTGTCTTAGTCGGTGAACTACTCAGAGATCGAACATGTACGGCACTTCGGCCTGCGCCCGGGCGTCGATCCACTCTCGCAACGCCCTGGTGGCGAGGACGTCGTCCTCGTTGTAGCGCAGGAGCCGTTCGCGCTGGTCGTCGTCCGGCTTCTCGCCGTCCATGCCGACGGCGTCGCGGTACCAGCGCATCGACGCCTCGCCGCCCGCCTCGGGGTCGCGCCACGAGAAGCCGGCCACCGGCGCGATCACCTTCAGGCCCTTGCCGTGGGAGCACAGGAACTGGTCGGTGACGCTGCGGAAGAGGTCCACCCACTGCTCGGAATCCACAAAGGACTGGACGGCCTTTTTCGACGGGACACCGGGGTGGTCGCCGAAGCGCTCGACCGAGCCGAAGAGCCAGCGGTTCTCGGCCAGCGCGTTGTAGCAGTAGGCGCGGAAGGTGAGACCGGCCGCTTCGGTGCGCTCGCGGACGTCGGTGAGCCAAGCCCAGAACTCGGCGAAGGACCGGGCCTCGTCGTCGGTGGGCAGCGGGTCCCAGGTCGCGAAGGCGCGGTAGCCCTGCGGGACACCGATGTCGGCGCCGCTGAGCAGGCAGCCCCAGAGGTACGCGCCGGCGTCGCCGAAGCTCTCCATGTCGACGTCGACCTCGACGTCGGCGCGCGGCACCTCGACCCGGCCGACGCGGCGCACCAGCGTCAGGTCGGCCAGCCAGGCGCGGGCGAGCACGACGGCGTCCGGGAAGGTGACGCCGGTCCAGTTCACCTCCGGCGATTCGCCCGCCGGGTCGAGCGCGGCCAGCTTGTCCACAGTGGACACACCGGCCCGGCGCAGCTCGACGGCGTCCTCGCCGCGCACGACGAGGCTGACGTCACGGGTTTCGGTGAGCACGACCTCGCACGTCGGCCACCACGGGCAGCGACGGCACTCGAGCACGCGCGACGGCTCGGCGAGTGGCTCCTCGCCGTTCGCCGCGGCGGTGGCGATGGCCAGCCGGTCGGCGAACCGGGCCTGGTATTCGGTGAGCGCGTTGCGGCCGCCCGGCCAGGTGCCCGCGGTGAGGTCGTGCCAGACGACGACGTCGGCGTCGAGGCCGATGACGCCGCCGAGGGTGAGGCTCTCGTCGGCCTGCCCGAGCGTCTGCAGCATGCGGCGGATGTGCACGAGCCGGAGCTGGTCGCGCGGCTGCGAGCGGACCTTGCGGCCCTCGTCGGCCGCGCGGTGCGCCGGGTCGAGGTCGGTCAGCTCGGTGACGACCGCGCCGGTGCCGCGGTCGGTGATCCGGTGCCGCACGACGAGCACCGGGACGTAGCCGCGACCGGTGCGGACGAGCAGGTCGATGCCGCCCCGCCGGTGCCCGGCCGCGTCGACCGGCAGCAGCGCACCCCAGATGTAGCGCGCCCCGTCGGCGAAGGCCTGCAGCGTCTGCTCGACGCGCTCCTGGGCGGGCAGGTCGCGCCCGACCTTCACCCAGTGGTCGTCGTTGGCGGCCATCAGCCGGGCGACGATGTCCTCGCGGTGGGCGGTGGCGTCGGCGATCCGCTGCTGCGCGGTGGGGTCGGGCGGGGAGAGCGGTACCTCGCGCATGGCGGGATCGTGTTCGAGGTGCACCCGCCGACGGCAGCGGCTGACCGCGCCCGCGTCGAGTACCACCTCGGTGTTCATGGAGATCACTCTAGATTCCCACCGCCGAGCCGACATGCCCGCCACCCAGGCGACCAGTAAGTTCGACCTCGACACGTCGCAGGAGGTGCCATGGCGCGCAAGGCCAAGGTCGAGGGTGAAGCCAGGTTCACCCCTAAGAGGGCGAAGAACGCGGTCGCGGTGGCGAAGGTGCTCGGCCCGGCGGTGATCCCGGTGGTGGCGCCGCTGGCGGTGCGCGCGGCAGGCGCGGCCCGGGAGGCGTACGACCGCTACCAGGCGCGCAAGCTGGGGGTTTCGGTCGACAAGCTGGGCGAGTACACCGGCCGGGGCGCGGCCCTGCACGCCCGGATCGCGGGGGTGGCCGAGGGCTGCCAGGACCTGCGGAAGTCGGAGAAGGCTTCGGACGCGGACCGGGAGTTCGCGGCGGGCGCGCTGGGGACACTGGAGCAGCTGTCGGCTTCGGTGCGGGCGGCGGAGCGGATGCCGGCGGCGCGGCGGAAGTCGGTGCACCGGGCGGTGGCGGGCGAGCTGGAACGGCTCGAGGGTCAGCTGCTGAACCGGCTCGGCCTCTGACGGCTGCTTCGAGCACCTGCTCCGGCGCTCGGGTCGTGGCCTCGAGTTGGAGCGGCTGCAGAGCCGGCTGCCTTCAGCCGGCCTGACCGGCACTCCCACCCAGACCTCCCCGCCCACCCCGATACGAAGCCGAAACACGGACGGTGGTGCCGGGTCAAGGCACGCTTTGCCGCCTTGACGCGGTACCACCGTCCGTCGTCACGATCGGGCTACGGGGTAGAAGTTTTGATCGGCGCTTTGCGCGGCGGGCCTGCATTTTGGCCGACGAGCTGGAACGGCTCGAGGGTCAGCTGCTGAACCGGCTCGGCCTCTGACCGGCAGCCCCCGCCCTGTCCCCGGGGGGCGTCCCCTGGTCCATTCTATCGGCGGCAGGGGGCAAAAACGGGTGCCGCGGAAATCTGTGGACAACTCCGCGCCTGTGGATGGCTGATTTGACAACCGGCCGGGCGGCGTGCTTGCCGCCCGGCCGGTCGGCTACTGGATGAAGCCCTTCTTGACCATCCAGTCGTGGGCCACCTTGCCCGCGTCCTGGCCGTCGACGTCGACCTGCTTGCAGAGCTCGACCATCTGCTCGTTGTCGATCGCCGCGCTGATCTTCTCCAGCGGTCCGCGGACCTCCGGGTGCTGCTTCAGCCACTCGGTGCGCAGCGTTGCCACCGCGTTGTACTGGGGGAACGCCTTCTTGTCGTCCTCCAGCACCCGCAGGTTGAGCCCCGAAATGCGACCGTCGGTCGTGAAGACCTCGCCCACCGGGCAGGTTCCGCTCGCCACCGCCGAATAGATCGTGCCGATGCCGAAGTTCTTCACCGTCGGGTTCTGGAAGCCGTACGCCTTCACCGCTGCCGGGAAGCCGTCCTGGCGGCTGGTGAACTCCGTCTCCAGGCAGAACACCGCCTGGTCCGGCTTCTGCTTGATGAACGCCGCCAGGTCGGACGTCGTCT
The DNA here is from genome assembly GCF_053601335.1 of Amycolatopsis sp. NPDC004747. Lineage (NCBI taxonomy): Bacteria > Bacillati > Actinomycetota > Actinomycetes > Pseudonocardiales > Pseudonocardiaceae > Amycolatopsis > Amycolatopsis sp. NPDC004747. Next base: position 9,519 of record NZ_JBSGBQ010000006.1, read on the forward strand.
TCAGGTTGTTCTGCGCGCCGTACGCCTCCGTCACCGCGAACGCGTACTGGTCGTTCAGCGGCGAATAGTTGAGCCACGTGACGCCGAACTTCTCCTCGTCCGCCTTGGCCGTCGCCTCGTACTGGGCCTTCTCGCCTCCGGGCACCGGGAGCTCGTTGCCCTGGTAGTTGATCCAGCCCGTGCCCGTGTACTCCCAGGTCACGTCCGTCTGGCCGGACAGCAGCGCCTGGCGCGAGGAGTTCGACCCCTTGATGTCCGACAGGTCGACGACGTCCGCGCCCGCGGCCGTCAGGGCCATCTCCGCCATGTACGCCAGGATGATGTTCTCGGTGAAGTCCTTCGACCCCACCGTCACCTTCACCCCCTGCAGCGCGGGGATCGGCTGGATCGAGCCGGGCTTGATGTCGTACGGCACCGCCTGGTTGACCGTCAGCCCGCAGGACGACAGCGTCACCCCCAGCAGCGCCACGACGGCCAGTCGCCGGAGTTTCATCGCAGCCCCTTCGGTCCGAAGTACTGTTCGGCGACCGCGCCCAGCCAGTCCACCAGCAGCGCCAGCGCGACGGCCAGCACCGAGCCGGTCACCAGCACCGAGGTCAGGTTCAGCTTGTAGCCGGTGTCGATGAGCAGCCCGAAGCCACCGGCGTTGACGAACATGCCGAACGTCGCCGTGCCCACCGCCAGCACCAGCGACGTGCGCAGGCCGGCCAGGATGAGCGGGACGGCCAGCGGGAGCTCGACGCGCCAGAGCACCGCGCCCGCCGACATCCCGATGCCGCGGCCCGCGTCGATCAGGGCCGGGTCGACCTGCTGGATGCCGACCATCGTGTTCCGCAGCACCGGCAGCAGCGAGTAGAACGCCAGCGGCAGCGCCGCCACCCAGATCCCGCCGGTCGCGCCGGTGACGATGAACCACAGCACCAGCACACCCAGCGCGGGCGCCGCCTGGCCGATGTTCGCGACGGCCAGGAAGACCGGGGCCAGGAAGCGCGCCCACGGCCGGGTCACGATCACCCCGAGCGGCACCGCGACCAGCACGACGATCGCGGTCACCACGAGCGTCATCAGCACGTGGTCCCACAACGCCGTGAGCAAGGTGGTCGCGTTGAGCGTCTCCTTCTCCGTCGCGTTCAGGCCGCTGGAGAACACCGCGACCAGCGTCACCGCGACGATCACCAGCACCGCGACCGGCTGGGCGAACAGCCGGACGCGTTCCGCGCGTTTCGAGCCGGACTCGGTGCTGAAGCCGGTGTCGACGGCGGCCGTCGTCATGCCGGCACCTCTTCTTCACCGTTGGTGTGTTCCTCGCGCAGCTGCTGGATGGTCGCGACCACGGTGTCCAGCTGGATGGTGCCCGCGTACTCGCCGCGCGCGCCGGTCACCGGCACCGACCCGCCCTCGGCGAGCATCGCCTCGAGCGCGTCCTGCAGCGTCGACTGCAGGCTGACGACGTCCCGCAGCGGCTTGCCGAGGTTGGTCAGCGACGTCGCCGACGTGAGCTCGCGGACGTGCACCCACCGCGTCGGACGGCGGCGCGCGTCCAGCACGAGCGCGAAGTGCTTGCGCGAAGCCTGGAGCTTCTCCCGGACCGAGGCCGGGGTTTCGTCGACGGTCACGGTGAGCGCGTCCTGCTGGAGTTCGACGTCGCGGACGCGCAGCAGCGTCAGCTGCTTCAGGGACGCGCCCGCGCCCACGAAACCGGCGACCGTGTCGTCCGCCGGGTTCGCCAGGATCGCTTCGGGGGTGTCGTACTGCAGGATCGACGACTGGTTGCCGAGCACCGCGATCTTGTCGCCCAGCTTGACGGCCTCGTCGAAGTCGTGGGTGACGAACACGATCGTCTTCTTCAGCTCGCTCTGCAGGCGCAGCAGCTCGTCCTGCAGGTTGCCGCGGGTGATCGGGTCGACCGCGCCGAACGGCTCGTCCATCAGCAGCACCGGCGGGTCCGCGGCGAGCGCCCTGGCCACGCCGACGCGCTGCTGCTGCCCGCCCGAAAGCTGGCGCGGGAAGCGGTCCCGGAAGTCGGCCGGGTCGAGCCCGACCAGGTCCATCATCTCCTCGACCCGGTCGTTGACCTTCTTCTTGTCCCAGCCGAGCAGGCCCGGCACCACCGCGATGTTCTGCGCGACGGTGAAGTGCGGGAACAGCCCGGCCTGCTGGATGGCGTAGCCGATCCGGCGGCGCAGCGTGTCGACTTCGAGCTTGAGCGCGTCCTCGCCGCCGATGGTGATCTTGCCCGACGTCGGCTGGACGAGGCGGTTGATCATCCGCATGGTCGTGGTCTTGCCGCAGCCGGACGGGCCGACGAAGACGACGATCTTGCCCGCGGGCACGACCATCGAGAAGTCGTCGACGGCCGCTTCGCGGGTGCCGGGGTACCGCTTGGTGACGTGCTCCAGCTCGATCTCGACGCCGGAGACTTCCTCGTTCTCAGCCACGGACACCCCTAGAAACGGTGAAGCGCTTGATCAGGACGTAGACGCCGTCGAGCAGCAGGGCGAGGATGACCACCCCGACCGTGCCGGTGACGGCTTGGTTGAGGGAGTTCGTGCTCCCCGCGTTCGTGAGCCCGGAGAAGACCTCGGCACCGAAGCCGGGCCCCTTCGCGTAGGCGGCGATCACCGCGATGCCCATCAGCATCTGGGTCGCGACCCGCATGCCGGTGAGGATCGCCGGCCAGGCCAGCCGCAGCTCGACCCGGGTGAGCACGCCGAAGCGGCTCATCCCGATGCCGCGGGCGGCGTCGGTGATCGCCGGGTCGACGCCGTCGAGCCCGACGATGGTGTTGCGGACGATCGGCAGCAGGCCGTAGAGCACCAGCGCGATCACGGCGGTCGTCGGACCGAGCCCCGAGATGGGGATCAGCAGGCCCAGGAGGGCGAACGACGGGACCGTCAGGATCGTGCTCGCCAGCGCCGTGGCCACCGCCGAGCCGATCGGGCTGCGGTACACCGCGACCCCGATCAGCACGCCGAGGACCGCGGCGATGATCGTGCACTGCACCACCATGCTGGTGTGCAGGTAGGCCTCCAGCCAGAGCTTGCTCGCCCGGTCGGAGATGTAGTCGAAGAGGTTCATCCGTGTCGCTCTCCCGCCCTTCGCGCCGGCCCTTCACCCGAACGGGCTAGTTCCTGACCGACGGCTCAGTACCCACGACACAGCCGGCCCAAACCCCCGTGTTCGGCCCACCGTGGCCCAGCTCGCGGAGATCGGCAACAGATTCCCTGAACCGCGGCGCCGCGCCGGCCGTGAACTCGGTGTGTGCTCACTTCACGGGATCACACGCTCACGGCGAAGCAGCTCCCTTAGGCTGCTCTTCATGAGCGATCCGGCACGGCGCCCCGCCGTGCTCGGAGCTACCCGCGGAGTGTTGCTCGCCGTGAGCTCGGGAGCACTTTCCGTCACCGCGCACCGGTTCGCCGACGGCGGTGTGCCGGATCCGGCGATGACCGTCCTGCTCGCCGGCCTGTTCGGCTGGACCGCGGCCGCGCTCGCCCGCAAGGCGCGCGGGCCGGTCGCCACCGTCGCCCTGCTCGGCGCCGCCCAGCTGGTGATGCACCTGCTGCTCACCACGCTCGCCGGCCACCGCGCGCACGAAATGGCCGCGACGCCCAGCCGCGCCGGGCTCGGCATGACCGTCGCGCACGCCGTCGCGACCCTGCTCACCGCCCTGCTGCTCGCCCGCGCGGACGCGATGCTGCTCACCGTGCTGGCCGTGCTGCGGGCGATCCTGCCGCGGCTGCTCACCCCGCTGCCGGTGCCGTCCGCGGCGCCCGCGCTCGTCCCGGCCCGCGTGGCCGGGCCGGACCACCTCGTCGGCGTCGACCTGCGCCGGATCCGCGGGCGGCGCGGCCCGCCCGCTCACTCCTGAACCCCAGCTCAGCCCCGAAAACGGCCGGTCACCGAACCGAGCCGTCCCCTTTGCTTGAGTTCATCAGGAGTGAACCCATGTCCCAGCACGTCTTCAAGCGCGCCGGTTTCCTCGCCGCCACCGTCGGTGTCGCCGGCCTCCTCGGCACCGGTGTGGCCGCCGCCCACGTCACGGCCAACGTCTACGGCCCGCAGCCCACGAAGGGCGGTTACGCGGCGATCGTCTTCCGCGTGCCGAGCGAGGAGAAGGACCCCGTCACCACCACGAAGGTCGCCGTCGACTTCAAGGCGGACTACGGCATCGGCTCGGTGCGCACCAAGCCGGTCCCCGGCTGGACCGCCGAGGTGACGAAGTCGAAGCTGCCCGCCCCGATCACCAAGGACAACGGCACGCAGATCACCGAAGCCGTCACCGCGGTGACCTGGACCGCGCAGCCGGGCAGCGAGCTCAAGGCCACCGACTACCAGGAGTTCTCGGTCTCCTTCGGCCCGCTGCCGACCAACGTGGACCAGGTGGAGTTCCCGGCGCACCAGACCTACAGCGACGGCAAGGTCGTCGACTGGAACCAGCCGACCCCGGCGAACGGCGAAGAGCCGGAGCACCCGGCCCCGGCCGTGAAGCTGGCCGCCAAGTCCGAGGGCGACGCGCACGGGATGGCCGCGAACACCGCGGCCACCACCGGGGAGCACACTGAAGCCGCGGCGTCGTCGTCCGACAGCACGGCCCGCTGGCTCGGCGGGGCCGGCCTGCTCGTCGGCGCCATCGGTCTCGGTGTCGGGGCCGGCGCGACCATCCGGGCCCGCAAGGCCACGGCCAAGCCGGGAGGCAACAGCTAAATGCGTAAGGCGCTCGTCGCGCTGGCGTTGACCGGGGTGGCCGTGCTCGGCACGGCCACCCCGGCGCTGGCGCACAACGTGCTGATCTCCTCGGACCCGGCGAACGGCTCGTCCGTCGCCACCGGCCCGGCGAAGCTCAGCCTGACGTTCGACCAGTACGTGCAGGGCGCGGACGTCAACCAGATCGCGGTGACCGGACCCGGCGGCGGCCAGTGGGCCGAGGGGCCGATCACCGTGGTGAACAACGTCATCAGCGCGCCGCTGCGGCCGCTCGGGCCGGCCGGGAAGTACACCGTCGGCTACCGCGTGCTGTCCGCGGACGGGCACCCGGTGACCGGTGAGCTCAGCTTCACCCTGACGACCGCGGGCACCGGCACGCCAGCGACCGTCGACGCGGCCAGGTCGCCGGGCGGCTCCGCCGAGGCGGCCCCGCAGTCGTCGTCGACGGGCGTGCCGATCTGGGTCTGGATCGCCGGTGCGGTCGTGCTGCTGGCGATCGGGCTGACCGTGGCCCTGCGCTCCGGCGGCAAGATCGAAGAGAAGAACTGATGACCCAGGCCGAGACCACCGCGAAACCCCGCTATTCGACGCTGCTCTGCGTCGTGACGGCGGGCCTGCTCGGCGCCCTGATCGGCGTCGCGCTCCTCTCCACCGCCCCGGTACCCGGGGTGGTCGAGCCCAGCGCGGTGGTCTCGGCCGGGATCCCGGTCGTCCGGGTCCTGCTCGACCTCGCCGCGGTCACCACCATCGGGCTCGCGCTGCTTTCCGTGCTGGTCGGTTACGACCGGCCGAAGCTCACCGAGCCGATCATGCGGTTGGCCCGCCCGGCCGGCGTCGCGGCCGCGCTCGTCTGGGCCACCGCCGCGGTCGTCGCGCTGATCCTGCAGACCGCGGAGTTCAAGCCGGGCTCGTCGACGCTCTCGCCGTCCGACCTCGGCCGGTACATCGCCGACGTCGGCGCCGGGAAGGCGCTCGTCATCGTGGCCGTGCTCGCCCTCGTGCACGCCGGGATCGGCGCGCTGGCGCTGCGCTTCGGCGAGAAGGTGCCCGCCGAGGTCCGCGTCGGGCTCGGCCTGTTCGCGCTGCTGCCGCTGCCGGTCACCGGGCACGCGTCGAACTGGAACTACCACGACTACACGATGATCTCGATGGAGCTGCACGTGATGAGCGCCGTCGCCTGGACCGGCGGCCTCGGCGCGATGACCGTGCTCCTCGTGGCGAACCGGACGCTGCTGGCGCACGCGCTGCCGCGGTTCTCGAAGCTCGCGACGCTCTGCCTGGCCATCTCGGCCGCGACCGGGCTGTTCAACGGCCTGGTGGAGATCTCGCTCAACCCGACCATCGGGTTCTGGGCGGCGATCTTCACGACGCCGTACGGGCAGCTGCTCGTCCTGAAGCTCGTGTGCACCGGCGTCATCGCGCTGCTGGGCGCGAACGTCCGCTGGCGCCTGATGCCGCGGATCATCCGGCACGACCGGACGGCGCTCGCCGGCTGGGCGACGCTCGAGCTGACCGTGATGGGCCTGGCGTTCGGGTTCGCCGTCGTGCTGACGCGGGCGCCCGTCGTCGCCTCCTGATCGTCGTCGCCGCAGGTAGGAGCAGGTGGAAGTCACCGCGAGTAGCTGCAAGTTGCGCATTGGGATGATCCGGCATCCATTGGGGGTGACCGGTCGGGCAGAACTTTCTACCCAGAGCGGACCGCCTTTTGGATGCGACGAACGGTCATTTGCAGTCGGCGAATGCACGTGCAGAATGTGCTTTCGATCACACCAAGTGACAGATGACGGTCAGCGGTAACGCGTCCAGCGTGCGTCCGTCCGGCCGTTCCGAAGATCGTCCAGACGGCGGAAGAGCTCGGGCCGCACCTGCGGACGGCTCCGCAGGATGGGCAGCACGCTCGTCGTGAGCTTCAGCTCCCGGATGCCGCGGAGCACGGCGAAGCCGGACCACGACGTCACGTCGAAGCCGTACGCCGCGGCAAAGGTCCGGTACGCCACCTGCGGGTCGCCGAACCGCTCGCGGCCGACCGCCAGCGGCGTCAGGTCCCACTCCGGCGGGCCGACGCACGAGGAATCGAAGTCGCAGAGCACCGGGCCGTCCGGGCCCGGGATGACGTTGCCGGGGTACGCGTCGCCGTGGACCAGGCCACGGGGCAGCGGGAACTCCAGCGCGCCGAGCTGGGCTTCGAGTTCGGCGCAGCGCTCGAGCAGGAACTCCCGGTCGGCGTCGCCGAGCTCTTCGGCGTCGGACACCCGGGCCCGCACCGCGGCGAACGGTGCCCACTCGGCGAGGCCGGGTGGTGCGGGCAGCGCGTGCACCTGGCGCAGCAGCCGGGCCAGGTCGACGGACGTCGCCGGCCGGCCGATGCTCGGCACCTGGTGCCACACGGTCACCAGGTGCCCGCCCACCTCCAGCGGCTGCTCGACGTCGCCGAAGAGCCGGATCGCGGGCACGCCGTGGTGCTCGAAGTGCCGGGCCACGCGCACGACCGTGCCGACCCGGTGCCGCAGCCGCGTCGAGCCGACGATCCGGATCACGAACGGGGCCTTGACCAGCGCGTACACCGCGTTGTTGGTGAACCGCAGCAGCCGCGCGCCGGCCGGGTCGAAGCCCAGCAGCGCGCAGGTCGCGGTCAGGACGTCACGGAGCTTTTCCGCGGTGAACCGGCCGTCCAAAACCGCGCCGGCGCCTTCGGCGTCAGGCGGCGTAGAAAGCGTGGAGGCGGTCGGCGAGGTCACGGGCGTCGGCGTTGTTGCGGCGGCGCTCGGCCTCTTCCTGCAGGGGCCGCATGCGGTCCTTGACCCGCTCGGACTTGATGCCCTCGGCGCAGTCGATGGCCTTGCCACCGACCTTGGCGCCGTGGTCGAGGTCGCCGTCCAGCAGGTGGTTGGTGGCGAGCGCGCTCAGCATGAACGTCTTGGAGCGGGCCATTTCGTCGTCGTAGGACTCGACGGCCTTGGTCAGCGCGGGGATCGCGTACTTCGTGTGCTCGGCGTTCTTCTGCGCGAGCACCGTGTGGACGGTGCCGACCATGGCGTAGACGTCGGTCTCGGTGAAGAACTTGACCCACGACTCGGCTTCGGCCAGGTTGGCGCGCTCGAACTCGTCCTTGCTCCGGCCGAGCAGCTTCACGGCCTGCTCTTCGTTGCCCATCATCGCGTAGGCCCAGGCCTCGTTCGCGCACAGCACGGAGACGGCCAGCTCGGAACCGCTTTCCTGAGCCGCGATCTGGCCCAGCTGGAACAGCTTCAGCGCGTCGTTCGGGGCGTCCTGGTGCAGGTAGACGCGGCCCATGCGGTAGAGCACGTTGGCCACCAGCGGGTGGTTTTCGCCCTGCTTGGCCAGGTCCAGCGCGTTCGCGAAGTGGCCGCGGGCGGAGTCCATCAGGCCGGTGTCGAAGGAGGTCCAGCCGGCCAGCGAGTGGAGGTCGGCGAGCGCCACGTACAGCCGGTTCTTGACGATCTCGGTGCCGTGCGCCTCGAGCATCTGCTGCCCCCAGGACAGCTGCGCCACCACGGCGTCGCGGCAGAACCCGCCGCCGTACTGGTAGTCGAGCGCCCGCAGGGCCCGCGTCGCGGCTTCCACCTGGCGGACGTCGGTCATGCCGATGCGCCCGGGCGCCGGCGTCCTGGCCGGCCCGGCCGACCAGGTGCCCGATTCCGGACCGAACACTGCCGCACCCATCGTGACCTGGGCAGCGTGCGCGAGGAACCTCCGTCGCTTCACGGACTCGTCCTCCTCAGCCTGCTGGCCGTCGGCGGAGCCGACGACCCGTATCGCCGTGGCCTCGTCGTAGGCGAGGCCCATGTACCCACGGGGGACGCCCAGGCCATCGGCGATCCTCGTGAGCACGTCGTAGGCCATGACCTGGCGACCCTTGAGGATCTCCGACACCTCGGACTGGGATTGGCCGGTCATCGCGGCGATCTGGCGCTGCGAGACACCGTGCTTGCGCAGGAGCCGGTACACGGCGCTGATCTCGCGAGACGCGAGAGCCGATCTCATCTCCGGCTGCTCCCACGCGTCAGCGGGAACTGCGTGGCTCTGCCGGGCTTCGGCACTGCCACCGTTACTGGCGTCCATCGCGCCCCCTCCACTGTCCGGTCGGGCGTCTGTGAAACAGCGTAGGCAAACCTGGGGAACCGTGTGAACAGCCGAACTGGTGCCCTGATCGGTCCGGGCGAAGTCCGCTGACCGCTTACCGTGGAACCGAGTCCAGTCACCGCTATGACGCCGATTCCACCTTCTATCGCACTCGGTTTCACCTCACTGTAGTTGTCAGATCTCCGTCACCGGCCGCACACCGGTAGCGATCACGGAGAGCTACGAAAACCGCAGCGTCGTACCAAGTGCGATGTTGCAAACGGCATCTTCGGACACTTTCGACAGAGCGGAGAAGGGCGTGGAGTTCGTGGACTCGTTCGCAGGGGGACATGCCGGCACGGCCACCCGCGCCGTGCGGCCGGCGACGGTCCCTCCCGTCTCCGCCGTCCGCCCCGTCACCCCCGCCGCCGCGGTGGACCCCCGCACCGCGAGCGTCCGCCACTACGAGGGCGGTCAGCTGGTGTGGCGCGTGCAGTGCGGCGACCTCATCAGCCGCGAGCGGGCGGTGACGGTGTTCGTCGAGGACAACCAGGTGGTACTGGTCTCGCCTCCCGGTGAGACCGCGCGGCTGACGTCCGGCCAGCTCGGACAGCTGCGCGCCGCGCTCAACGAAGCCGCCAAGATGGCGGAAAGGTAACGGTGAGCTGACATGGATCAGGTACTCGGGCAGGTCCTCCGCAACGCGGTCTGGGAGCGCCTCGACATGCTGACCGACCTGGCGAACCGCGCCGACGCCCAGTCGCTCGTCTCGGTCGCGCGCTCCGAACTGCCCCGGTTGACCGAGGCGTGGCGCGCAATGCTGAAGATGCACGAGCCGGACGAGCGCGGCGACTGCCCGACCTGCTCGACCCGGTGGCACCGCTGCAAGGCGCCGTGCTCGGTCTGGCAGGTCGCGCACGAACACCTGGTGGCCGGCGGCTTGGCCCCGCAGCAACAGTCCGCAGCCGACAGCCGGCTGCAGGGCCGCCGCAAGAGCCCCGTCCCGACCCACCCCGCGCCGCCGACGGCGGCCGAGACCACCGGTCGCCACGCGCTCGTGAATCCGCGCCGAGCGGTCACGGCCTGACCCCCTGGACAGGCGAGCCGCGGCCGGCCGATCGCCCCATCGGACCCGCGTCTGCACTCGCCCCGGCCGAGGACTGTTTCGCCCGCACCCCCGAGCAGCGCGAACCAGTCCTCGGCCAACACCCGGTCCCCACCGCGATTAATCGAAAAAAATACGCGTTAGGCCTAGCCCACGCGGTAATCCCCCGCTAGATTGATCAACACACGCAGCAGTGATCATGTAGGTGATCGCGCTCGTGACCCGCCCTGAGCGGCCCTCGAATTCCGCGGGCCGGTGCCGTTGCACTCCCCTCCCCCGACCGGCACCGGCCCGCGGTTCCAAACCCGCACAACACAGTGAAGGCCGCACTCCCCGAGTGCGGCCTTCACTGTCGTAGTCGGCTTAGCGGACTGCCTTCACGCGCAACACCAGCACCGCGGCCAGGAGCGTCGCGACGGCGGAAGCCGCGAACAGCCCGGGGTAGCCGCCGACGTGGGCCAGCAGCAGCGGCGTCAGCAGCGGAGCGACCACCTGGGGCAGCGAGTTCGCGATGTTGATGATGCCGAAGTCCTTGGCCCGGTTCTGCGCCGCGGGGAGCACCTGCGTCAGCATCGCCAGCGCGACCGCCATGTACGCCCCGAAACCGACGCCGAGCAGCGGGGACGCGGCGAGCGCGACCGGCCAGCTCTGCCAGCCGACCAGCAGCAGGGCGGCCAGTGCCATCACCGCGGAGGCCGCCAGGACGTAGGGCTTGCGCCGTCCGGACTTGTCGGAGAAGTGCCCGGCGAGCGCCGCGCCGGCGACCAACGCGACGCCGTACAGCGCCATCATGATCAGCAGCCCGGTCTCCGGATCCGGGTAGTGCACCGCGTCCTGGAGGAAGAACAACAGGTAGAGCGTGCCGAACGCGTTGCCGAGGTTGATCATGAAGTGGCAGCTCCAGGCCCACGCGAAGTCGGGGTGCTTCCGGGGCGAAACCCAGAAGTCCCGGAGCACCTGGCGCAGCACCCACGGCGGGCGGAACTCGACCGGCAACCGTGCGTCAGGCGTCCGGAGAACGAAGAGCACCGCGCCGATCAGCACGATCCCGGCACAGACCGCGTAGGCCAACGGCAACCCGGCGATGCCGAGCACGATGACGACCACGACCGCGCCCAGGACCGTCCCGAGCATCTGCGCGATGCCGACCAGGCCGCCGACCACGGCCAGCTGCTTCACCGGAACGCGGTCGGGCAAGGCGGCCATGAGCGCGGCGAGCATTCCGTTGAGGCCCCCCTGCACGAGGCACCAGCCGACGATCATCACGGCGACCGTCGGGGCCAGGGCCAGCACGACCAGCCCGACGGCGGCGACGACCGCCCCGGCCACGGTCCACGGGTGCCGCCGGCCGAACCGGGAGCAGGTGCGGTCGGACAGCAGCCCGATCGCCGGGTTGGCGACCAGCGCCACCGCCGCGCCGAAGCCCATCACCAGCCCGAGAACGGCTTCCTTGTTCGCCGCGTCGAGCAGCTCGGCCTGCTTCGGCAGCAGCACCTGGATCGGCGCGTAGACGCCCAGCCACAGCGCGATGTTCGCGAAGAAGAGCAGGCTCATCCAGCCGGGCCGCACCCGCACGGTGGGTTCGGCGAGCGCTTCCGGGAGCGCCGGGGTCGATTCACTCATGCGCCGACCTGATTCGTTCGCGAGCTCACTCATGCCGCACCAGCTTCCGGTACCAGTGGAACGAGTCCTTGGGCGTCCGCCGCAGGGTCTCGTAGTCGACGTGCACCAGGCCGAAGCGCGGCGCGTAACCCTTGGACCACTCGAAATTGTCCATCAGGGACCAGCAGAAGTAGCCACGGACGTCGACGCCGGCGTCCATCGCCTCGCGCAGCGCGACGAGGTGGCTGTGCAGGAAGTCGATGCGTTCGGGATCGTGGACACCGCCGTCTTCGGCGACTTCGTCGGCGAAGCTGCAGCCGTTCTCGGTGATCTGGATCGGCGGCAGCTTGTCCTGGTAGCGGTGGTGGAAGTCGAGCAGCAGCTCACGCAGGGCGTGCGGGACGATCGGCGAAGCGTTCGTCGTCATCGGGTAGCCCTCGATGTCCCGCAGCTCGAAGGGCAGCGGGTTGCCGGGGCCGGGCATCGCGACCCCTTGCGGCTCGTAGTAGTTGACGCCGTAGAAGTCGAGCGGCTGCGCGATGGTGGGCAGGTCGTCGGCGAACCCGGCGGGCAGGTGCGCGTGCAGCTCTTCGGGGTAGGTGCCGAGCAGCATGGGGTCGGCGTAGAGCCGGTTGAGCAGGGCGTCCAGGTAGTTCGCGGCGTCGTGGGCGTCGTCGTCCGCTGGCCAGACGGGCGAGTGGTTGTTGGCCGTGCCGATGTTCGTCGCGCCCGCCGCGCGCAGCGCCTGGACGGCGAGGCCGTGCGCGAGGTTCTGGTGGTGCGCGGTGGGGATGGCGTCCAGCAGGAGGACCTTGCCGGGCGCGTACTCGCCGATGCCGTAGCCGAAGATGGACATGACCATCGGCTCGTTGAGCGGAATCCACAGTTTCACCCGATCGGCGAAGCGATCTCCGAGGATGTGGGCGTACTCGGCGAAGCGCTCAGCGGTCGCCCGGGAGAGCCAGCCGCCCTCGTCTTCGATCGCTTGAGGGGTGTCCCAGTGGTAAAGCGTGACGGCGGGAGCGATGCCGGCTTCGCAGACGGCGTCGATGAGCTTGTCGTAGAAGCCGAGGCCTTCGGGGTTCGGCGCGCCCTTGCCGTCGGGCTGGATGCGGGGCCAGGCGATGGACATCCGGTAGGCACCGACGCCGAGTTCCGCCATCAGCGCGATGTCTTCGGGGTAGCGGTGGTAGTGGTCGGCGGCTACGTTTGCTTGTTCACCGCGCGCGATCTTGCCCTCGGTCGCGGTGAACGTGTCCCAGATGGACGGTCCGCGCCCACCTTCGCTGGTGGCGCCCTCGATCTGGAACGCCGATGTCGAAACACCCCAGAGGAAGTCGGGCGGGAAGATCGGGTTCTGCACCGGCTGCTGACCCCTTCGTCAGGGCACCCCTACGGGTGAACATGAAAAGTTCTCATATACTAGGTCTTCACTCGTCCGTGGGGAAGCCCGTCGGCACGATAAAGTCCCAGATCAGACGAGGAGGAGCGCCGTGTCCGACATCCAGGCCGCGAAGGTGCCGGCAGAAGCCACCCCCTTACGCCGTCAACCGGTCCAGCAGAGAAGCGCAAAGCGGGTCGAGCAGATGCTCGACGCGAGCGCGGCGTTGATCGACGAGCTCGGTTACGACGCGCTGACGACGACGTTGATCGCCAAGCGAGCCGGCGTCGCGGTCGGCTCGCTGTACCAGTTCTTCCCGGACAAGCGAGCGGTGGTCCAGGCTTTGACGGCCCGGAACCTCGAGCGCTTCGTGGGCGCGGTGAACGAGCGGCTCAAGCAGCTGGGGCCGGAGCACTGGTGGGACGTCGTGGACTCGATCCTCGACATCTACCTGGAGATGCACCGAACGGTGCCCGGGTTCTCGAAGGTCCACTTCGGCGACATCATCGACCGGCAGCTGCTCGACGAGACACGCGACAACAACGCGGTGATCGTGGATTCGCTGACGGACCTGGTGGCGACGCAGGTCAATCGGCCGGTGGAGGATTTGAGGTTTGCGATCACGATCGCGAACGAGGTCGCTGACGCGCTGATGAAGCTGGCGTTCCGGCGGGAGCCGAGCGGGGACGAGAAGATCGTCGCCGAGGCGAAGTACGTGGTGAAGGGGTACTTGGCGGCTCGGTTCGGGGAGCAGTCTTAGGTATCCACAGAAGTTGTCCACAGGTATGCACAGCTGTGGACAACGTGGCGGTTTCGGGGTGGGTTGTCGGTGGGGGCCGATAGACTGGACTTGGGGACGCCCCCCGGGAGGGCGGTTGCAACACCTGAGTGATCAGGAGTTGCGGATGCCAGACCGGATCGAGATCGGGCCCGGCCCGTCTGTCGGGATCCTGGCCGGTTTAGCCGGGGGTTGATTGCGGAGCGGGCGGCTTACTTTGCCTGGTGGGTGACGGGTGCCGGGAGGCGGCCCGGCGGGTCGGGGTCAACTTCCCGACCGCGAAGCGCTGACGCGCCGAGGCAGCCCAACCCGCGACGACAGCGGCGGTGCCGGTCGAGGTGTCGTCGCGGTTTTTGAGCCTGGCCGAGCGGATCCGGCTCGCTGACCAGGTCCGCGAGCCCGGGGTGTCGTTGCGGGCGATCGTGCAGGATGGGCTGGATGTCCGACGGAGCCCGCAGCAGATCACCTCGCCGGCTCCGCCGCGACCACCCTGACCGCTGACCTGGGACCAGGGCAGCGAGATGCACCTGCACGCCCAGTTCACCGCGGCCACGGACATGCCGGTCTACTTCGGCGACCCACACGCTCCCTGGCAACGCGGGAGCAACGAAACACCAACAGACTGCTCCGCCAGTATTTCCCTAAAGGCACCGACCTGAGCGTCCACACCGCCGGGTGGAGGAGTCTTTCGGGGCCGGGGACGGGCAGGGCTCCGACAAAGTCGGAGTGCCCTTTCAGCTGCCCCACCGGCCCAAACGGCACGCGGAGGCCCGAACCCGCACCCCAGCCAGACCTCCCCACCGCCCCGATCCGAAGCCCCCACACGGCCGGTGGTGCCGGGTCAAGGCACGCTTTCCCGCCTTGACGCGGTACCACCGGCCGTGGTGACAATCAGACTTCGGGGTGGTGGGCACCGCAACCCCGCCCGCGCTCCCGGACGAAAGCCGACAGGCGCCCGCGAAAAGCCGCCCGCGAAAAGCGCAGAGCACCAAGCCACCCGCCCGCCCGCGGCCGGGAGAGGGAAGAGTTCCCCCGAGAGCACAGGCCCTCAGCCGAAGTTCTGATTCTCCCCGCGGTACGTCGGAACCGTCCGCTCCACCCGATCCCCCAAAACCAGGTGGTAGTGGGTGAACCGCTCCGCCAGCTCACCGGCCTTGGCATGCCGCAACCACACCCGGTCACCCAGCTTCAGATGGCGAACCGCCCGCCCCGTCACCGGAGTCTGAACCTCGCCCGCCCCCTCGAAGCCGAGGAACTTCAGTCCCTCCGGCAGGTACGGCGTCGGCTGGCGGGAAGGGCCCGTCGGGCCCGAGGCGATGTATCCACCCGAGAAGAGGGTGGCGATTTTGCGGGTCGGCCGGCGGACCACCGGCAGAGCGAACAACGCCGCCGGGCGGGGCCTGAACCGGGTGTAGCCGTCGAACAGGGTTGGGCCGATCAAGCCCGAGCCCGCCGCGATCTCGGTGACCACCGCGTCCGCGCCCGTCGATTCCAGGCTGCCCGTTCCGCCTCCGTTGACGAACTCCAGCGGCGTCACCGCCTCGACCGCCCGTACCGCTTCACCGCGGCGGCGGGCCAGCTCGGCCGCCGATCGGCGCTGCATCCAGCCCACCACCGCCTGCTTCGCGCGGTTGCCGGACGCGTCGCCGAGGCCCGCTATCTGGCCTTCGTACGCCATCACGCCCACCAGGCGGAAGCCCGGGCGGGCGACGATCTGGCGGGCGAACGTCTCGGCCTGCTTCGCGGTGAACACCGGCGAGCGCCGGGTGCCGACGTGGATGCCCGGCAAGGGGCGCCAGGAGGCGTCCAGCTCCAGGCAGACGCGGATCTCCGGGTGGCCGTGGCCGAGAGCGGCGTCCACCAGGTCGAGGTGCGCCGGGGAATCCACCATGATCGCGATCGCCGCGCGGGCGCGCTCGGAGGCGGCCAGGCGGCGGAGGGCCTCGTGGTCCGCCGTCGGGTAGGCGACGACGATGTCATCGGTCGTGCCCTGCTCGACGTGCCAGACCGCTTCCGCCAGCGAGTAGCACATCAGGCCCTCGAAGCCCGGCATCGTCAGCGCGCGCTCCAGCAGCGCCCGGCAGCGGACCGACTTGCTGACGACGCGGATCGGCTTGCCTGCCGCGCGGCGGCGGAGGTCGGCGGCGTTCGCGTCGAACGCCGCCAGGTCGACCACAGCCAAGGGTGGATCGAGGTCCTTGGTCGCCAAGTCGTACTCCGTCGCACTGGTCACGAGGTCTAAAGTACGACACGAAGGCTTGAAACGCGAATACTATTCACTTACTGTTTCGAGCACTCACGGACGAAGGGTGCGCGCGCATGACCCGGTGGACCAACTGGGCGGGCACGGCGTCCGCCTCGCCGCGGCACGTTCACCAGCCGCGCAACCCGGCGGAGCTCGCAGCGACGGTGGAGCGCATCGCCGCGGCCGGCCGCACCGTGCGGCCATGGGGCAGCGGGCACTCCTTCACCGCCATCGCCGCCGCCGACTCCGACGCGCTCGACCTGCGGCACTGGACCGGGGTGGAGAAAGCCGACCTCCAGACCGGGCACGTCACGGTCCGGTCGGGCACCACGCTGCGGGAGCTCAACGCCGCCCTCGACGCGGTCGGGCTGGCCATGACCAACCTCGGTGACATCGACGCGCAGACCGTCGCCGGCGCGATTTCCACCGGCACCCACGGCACCGGCGCGAAGCTCGGCGGTCTCGCCACCCAGGTCGTCGCGCTGGAGCTCGTCCTCGCGGACGGCTCGGTCGTCGCCTGTTCGGCCGACGAGAAGCCCGACCTCTTCGCCGCCGCTCGCGTCGGGCTCGGCGCGCTCGGCGTGATCACCACGGTGACGCTCAAGTGCGAACCGTCCTTCGTCCTGCGCGCACAGGAACGGCCGGAGCCGCTGGAACAGGTCCTCGAGGGCTTCCACGACTTCGCCGACGAGAACGAGCACTTCGAGTTCTACTGGTTCCCCTACGGCAAGAACGCCCTGGTCAAGCGCAACAACCGGACCGAGACGGCGCAGCCGCTGAGCAAGGTCCGCGAGTTCGTCGACTACCGCATCATGGAGAACGTCGCCTTCGGCGGGCTCTGCCGGACCGGACGGCTGATGCCCCGGCTCGTGCCGTCCCTGGGCAGCTTCGCCTCCAACGTGCTGAGCGCGCGCGAGTACAGCGACGTCTCGCACCGCGTCTTCGTCACCGCGCGCAACGTCCGCTTCACCGAAACGGAATACGCTGTTCCACGTGAATCAGTGCTGGACGTGCTCGCCGAACTACGGGCCGTAGTACCGACGCTCAAGGACCCGGTGATGTTCCCGGTCGAGGTGCGAGTCGCCGCGGCCGACGACATCTGGCTGTCGACCGCGCAGGGCCGCGACTCCGCCTACATCGCGATCCACCAGTTCGTCGGCATGCCCTACCGCGAGTACTTCAGCGCGTTCGAAAAGATCGCCGGCGCCGTCGGCGGCCGCCCGCACTGGGGCAAGATGCACGACCTCGACGCCGGCGTCCTCCGCACGCGCTACCCGCACTTCGACGACTTCCTGCGCGTGCGCAAGGAAACCGACCCCAACGGCGTCTTCACGAACACCTACCTGGACCGCGTGCTCGGACCGGCTTAAAAGAGCGCCGACACCGATTCGCCGTTGTGGATCCGGCGGATCGCCTCGGCCATTGCCGGCGCGATCGAGAGGATCTTCAGCTTCTCGGTGCGTTCCTCCTCGGGCACCGGGACCGTGTTCGTGCAGACGATCTCCAGCACCTCGGGCCGGCTGCCGATGCGCTCGATGGCCTTCGCCGCGAACAGCCCGTGCGTGCAGGCGACCCGGATCGAGCGCGGCTGCAGCTCGGCCAGCCTGTCCAGCAGTTCGAGCACCGTGCTGCCTTTGGCGATCTCGTCGTCGAGGACGATCACGTCCCGGCCGGTGATCTCGCCGATCACCGAGGTGATCTGGACGCGGTCGTCGGGGAAGCGTTCCTTGGCACCCGCGGCGACCTGGACGCCGAGCAGCCGCGCGAAGTGCGACGCCTCCTTCGCGTTGCCCAGGTCGGGCGAGACGACGGTGGCGCGCGAAAGGTCGTACTGCCGGAAGTGCTTGGCCAGCTCCTGCAGCGCGTGCAGGTGATCCACCGGGACGCTGAAGAAGCCGTGGACCTGCGGCGAGTGCAGGGTCATCGCGAGCACGCGGCTGGCCCCGGCCGTCACCAGCAGGTCGGCGACCAGCCGGCCGCCGATGGAGATGCGCGGCGCGTCCTTCTTGTCCGAACGCGCGTACGAGTAGTGCGGGATCACCGCGGTGATGCGGGACGCCGACGCGCCGCGCGCCGCGTCGAGCATCAGCAGCAGCTCGACGAGGTGCTCCTGCACCGGCTTCACCAGCGGCTGGATGATGAACACGTCCCGCTCGCGGCAGTTGGACTGCAGCTGCACTTCGAGGCAGTCGTTGGCGAACCGCTGGATCTCGACCGGCCGCAGCGGCACGCCGAGGTGCTCGCAGATCTCTTCGGCCAGTTCGGGGTGCGCGCTGCCGCTGAAGACGGCGATTTCCCGGGAAGCCTGGGTGATCACAGCGCAGAGATCGCTTCGGCGATGGCGTCCTCACCCGAGATGAGTGTCAGCGTGCGGTGGATCGAAGCGGGCGCGTCGAGCAGGGCGACGAGCACCGCGGCGACGTCGTCGCGCGGGATCGGGCCGCGGGGGGTCTGCTCGGCCAGCAGGACCAGGCCGGTGCCGGGGTCGTTGGTGAGCGACCCGGGCCGGAGGATCGTCCAGTCGAGGTCGCGCGCCTTGAGGTCGTCCTCGGCCGCGCGCTTGGCACGCAGGTAGTGCCGGAATTCTTCGGTGACGTCGGGGTTCTCCGGGTTGTCGGCGCCGATGGAGCCGACCTGGATGTGCCGCCGGACCCCGGCTCGTTCGGCCGCTTCGGCGAACAGCGCCGCGGCGCCCCGGTCCACAGTGTCCTTGCGGGCGGTGCCACTGCCCGGGCCCGCGCCCGCCGAGAAGATCGCCGCGTCCGCGCCCTTCAGGACGTCGGCGACGGCGTCCACATCGGAGTTCTCCAGGTCGAGGACGACGGCCTGGGCGCCGGCGGCTTCGAGGTCCGCCGTGTGGGCGGGATTCCGGATGATCCCGACCCCTTCGTCACCGCGCGCGGCGAGCAGCCGCTCCAGCCGCAGCGCGATCTGACCGTGTCCACCAGCAATGACGACTCGCATGGAGCCGACCTTAGTGCGAAGCGGGCGCCTCTGCGGTGCGCAGGAGGTGGTCGTAGACCAGCTCGTTGACCAGGCGGGAGACCGGGTCCTCGGCCAGCACGACGCGCTCGGTGCGGCCCTCGAGGTCGAGGTCGACGACCGCGTTCGGGTCGGCGGTCACGACGGCGAGGCCGTACGCGCGGGCGCGCGGCAGGCAGTTGCCGACGTAGTCCTCGGTGAGCACGGCCGGGGACGGGAGGACCATCGCGGCCTCGCCGTAGCGGGCGAACGGAACCGCGGAGGCCATCGCGGTGCGCCAGTGGCGCGCGACGGCCAGGACGCCGACGATCTCGGCGGCCGGGGCGGGGGCGGTTCCGGCCAGCTCCGGCCAGGTCCAGGTGTCGACGGTGGCGCGGTCGGCCACCGGGCCGGCACCCATCGCGATGCGTTCGGCGTGCACTTCGGTGCGGAGCTTGGCGACCACGCAGACCTTGCGGCCGAGGATCGTGGTCTCGGGGAGGACGATGCCGTTCCAGCCGAGCTGGGCGGCGGCGGCGCGGGCGAGCTCGTCGACGCTCGCGGGGAGCTCGATCGGCGGCACCACGCGGCTCGGCATCGACCGGCTGCGCTTCGCGCCACCGGCGACCGTCGAGCGCTCGGTGTTCTGAGGTGTAGCCGCCACGAGTCCGCCTCCTTCTAACCCTGCACCGCTTCGTGACCGGGGGAAACCGGCACCTCACTTGTCTAACAGCGCGGCGGCGCGACGTCGCCGGGTAGTGCGAGTGGCTGCGATCGGCGGCGCCCAGCGGTCGATGACCGGTCGGTAGGCGGTCATCGGACTTCGGTCGAACGGTGCGGCCAACCGAGTGATCGCGGGGTGAGTGGCATTACGGTCCGGCTACGGGTGATTACCCGGGGCAGGACCGGTCAAACCGGGTTCCACTAGCCCAGATGGCGCAACAACGGCAGAATCCACTGTGGACGCGGGTCGCTGAGCTGCGGTTGTCCGCCGTCACCCACATGGCGGTGACTTGCACCGCAGCGGTCCCGCGCGCGCGGGACTAAAGTTACCCACCAGTCACTTAGCCGCCGCCGTGGAGGACCGATGCGCTCCCCGAAGGACTTCTTCGCCCCGCTCGCCCTGGGCGCGCCCGCCCCGGTGCGCGAGATCCCGGTGACGCCGTCCCGGATGATCCACTTCTTCGACCCCGGCAACGAGAAGATGGCGGCGAAGGTGCCGGACATCGCGAAGAAGGTCGACGTCCTGCTCGGGAACCTCGAGGACGCCGTCCGCGCCGACCGCAAGGAGGCCGCGCGCGCCGGCCTGGTCGCGATCGCCAAGGCGAACGACTTCGGGAAGACGCAGCTGTGGACCCGCGTCAACAGCCTGGACTCGCCGTGGGTGCTCGACGACCTGGTCACGCTGGTCACCGAGATCGGCGACAAGCTCGACGTGATCATGGTGCCGAAGGTCGAGGGCGCGCAGGACATCCACTACGTCGACCGGCTGCTGGCCCAGCTCGAGGCGCGCGCCGGGCTGACGAAGCCGTTGCTGGTGCACGCCATCCTCGAGACGGCGAGCGGCGTGGCCAATGTGGAGGAGATCGCCGGCGCGAGCCCGCGCATGCAGGGCATCTCGCTCGGCCCGGCCGACCTGGCCGCCAGCCGCCGGATGAAGACGACCCGCGTCGGCGGCGGGCACCCCGGCTACCTGGTGCGCACCGACCCGGTCGGTGACGACCTGAACGAGGGCCGCACGACCTACCAGCAGGACCTCTGGCACTACACGGTCGCGCGGATGGTCGACGCCTGCGCGATGCACGGGATCCTGCCGTACTACGGGCCGTTCGGGGACATCCGCGACGTCGTGGCCTGTGAGGACCAGTTCCGCAACGCGTTCCTGCTCGGCTGCGTCGGCGCGTGGAGCCTGCACCCGGTGCAGATCGACATCGCGAAGAAGGTGTTCTCGCCTTCGCCGTCCGATGTGGCCTGGGCGCGCCGGGTGATCGCCGAGATGGGTGACGGCACGGGCGCGGTGATGATCGACGGGAAGATGCAGGACGACGCGTCGGTGAAGCAGTGCCGCGTGGTCGCCGAACTGGCCGACGCCCTCGCGGCGGACGACCCCGAACTCGCCGCGGCCTACGACGCCGCCACCAAGGAGGCCCTCGGATGACCACGCCCCGGCGCTCTGTCCTCTACATGCCCGGCGCGAACGAGCGCGCGCTGGAGAAGGCCAAGACGATCCCGGCGGACGCGCTGATCCTCGACCTCGAGGACGCCGTCTCCCCCGACGCCAAGGAAGCCGCGCGCGAGCGGGTCTGCGCGGCCGTGGGCAACTACGGTTCCCGCGAGGTGACCATCCGCGTCAACGGACTGGACACCGAGTGGCACGACGCCGACCTGCGCGCGGCCGCATCGGCCGGGCCGGCCGCGGTGGTCGTGCCGAAGGTGAACTCGGCGGCCGAGGTGCACAACATCGAGCGGGCGCTGGAGCTCGGCGGGGCACCGGAGCACACGAAGATCTGGGCGATGGTCGAGACACCGGTCGCGATGCTGCACGCCGAGGAGATCGCGGCGGCGTCGGAGCGGCTGACCGTGCTGGTGATGGGCACGAACGACCTGGCCAAGGAGCTGCACGCGGAGTTCGTCCCCGGCCGCGGCCCGCTGCTCGGCGGGCTCTCGCTGTGCCTGCTGGCCGCGCGGGCGACCGGCAAGGTGATCCTCGACGGCGTCTACAACGACGTGAAGGACCTCGAGGGGTTCGAGGCCGAGTGCGAGCAGGGCCGTCAGTACGGGTTCGACGGGAAGACGCTGATCCACCCGGCGCAGGTGGAGCCGTGCAACCGGATCTTCGCGCCGTCCGAGCAGGAGATCGACCGGTCGCGGCGGATCATCGAGGCGTTCGACGAGGCGAAGGCGTCCGGCAAGGGCGTGGTCACGGTGGACGGCCGGATGATCGAGAACCTGCACGTCGACAACGCGCGGCGGGTGCTGGCGCTCGCCGAGGCGGTCAAGGGCTGAACCCCGGTGGCCGGGCGGGTCGCCCGGTCACCGGGGTGGCTCACTTCGGCAGGGAGTCCGTCCACTCGGCACCAACCTCCGCGCCTTGCGGGTTGGCGACCTTGTAGATGGCGCCGTCCGCTGTCACGAACATCGAGGTGTGGCTGATGCGTGCCGTCGCCGGGTCGACGACCAGGCGGTACTCCCCCGGCAGCAGGAAACCGCGGCCGCCCGGGACGGGGCCGAGGTCCTGGACGCCCGGGTACGCCGCGATCGAGCGGAAGGCCGCCGCTCGGACAGCCGGGGGCGCAGGCAGGGTCGAGACCAGCGAAACCATCGACAGCAGCAGCTCCCGCTCCCGGTCCTCCGCGGTGAACGGGCCCGCGCTCGTCCGGGCGCCGCTGTGCGCGATCGCGTTCACGAGCCAGTCCCGCAGCGCCGCCGGGTCGGTGGGCAGAGTCCGGAGCTGCTCGAACGTCACGTCGGTGGCCCCCAGCTGCAGCGGGTTCGACCCCAGTGAGATGACCCGGCCACCGGACTTTGCGCCCCGGAACCACCGGTGGCCGTCGGTCGTGTACCAGTCTTCGTAGACCAGGTTGTCCAACGCGGTCTTGACGTGCCAGTACTTGCCGGTGGCGGCCGGGGTGCGCTCGGCCACCGTGGCCGCCGCCAGCAGGACCTGGGTGCCGGTGAGGACCGGGGCCACGGCCTGCGGCTGCGGAGCGGGTGCCGGGGTGCCGGGCAGGGTCGCCACCACGACGGCCGCCGCGGCTGCGGCGGCTACCAAGCCGGCGCCGATCGCGAGCGGGCGGACCCGGCGGCGGGGCGCGCCCTGCATCCGGTTCAGCAGCCGGTGGCGGCTGCGGTCGACGACGTCCTCGGCGGGCGGGGACGTCACCAGCACGGCCCGCACGGCCTGCAGGTCATTCATCGGAAACCTCCGGGGAAAGCACGGAATTGAGCTTCTTGCGGGCGCGGTTCAGCCGGGAGCCGACGGTGCCGGGGGAAATGCCGAGCGCCTCGCCGACCTCCGCGTAGCCGAGGTCGGCGAGCGCGACGAGCAGGAGGACGTCGCGTTCCCCGGCGGACAGCCGGGACAACGCCTTCCCCACCCGGGTGGCCACGACCGCATCGACAACGCGGTCTTCGTGGCCTTCGGCGGCTTCGCGTGAGTCAAGCCGCGAAAGCGCGCGGTAATGCCGGGCCTCCTTGCGGCGGTGCCGGGACACCAGGTTCGTCGCGATGCCGAACAGCCACGCCCGCAGGTCGCCGCGGTCGGCGTCGAACGTCTTCCGGCGGTCGAAGGCGACCAGGAACGTCTCGGCGGCGACGTCCTCCGCGGTCTGGGCGCCGAGACGGCCGGCGACGTACCGGAAGATGTCCCCGAAGTAGCGGTCGTGCACCTCGGTGAACCGCTCGATGCCGAGCACCGGGGCCGCCGTCATGGGGCTGCCTCTGTCATGGGGTTCCTTCCCGTCGGCGACAGTCACACCACCACTTCGCCGCTGGGGTGGAACTTCTTCCCTATCCGATCGGCCAGGGCCGCTGCGGCGGGCGAAGCCGCTCGTAGGCGGCCGCGACGCGGAGGACGCCGAGGTCGTCGAAGCGGCGGCCGGCGAGCTGGAGGCCGATCGGGCGCCCGTCGTCGGTGTAGCCGCAGTTGACCGACGCCGCGGGCTGGCCGGACATGTTGTACGGCACGGTGAACGCGATGTGCTCGAACGGCCGGGCCGGGTCGTTCGTCGGGGACGCCCACTCCGCCGGCGGCGCCGCGACCGGGCAGGTCGGGGACAGCACGACGTCGAACGCCGAGGTCGCGCGCAGGGCCGCGACGCTGATCTCGTCGATCCGCGCGAAGCCGCGGTAGACGTCCACCCCGGACGCCTCGGCACCGCCCGCCGCCCAGTCCGCGATGTACGGCAGGACCTTGGCGCGGCGGTCGGACGGCAGGGCCGTCATGTCCGACCACGCCCGCGTGCGCCAGAAGGTGTCGAGCCCGTCCAGCATGTCGCGGGTGAGGAACGGCTCGACCGGCTCGACGACCGCGCCCGCGGCCTCGAACGCACGGGCCGCCGCGGTGACGGCGTCGCGGATCGCCGGGTCCACCGGGAGACCGGGACCGGACTCGAGCTGCAGTCCGACGCGCAAGCCGGTCACCTCGACCTCGAGCGACGACCAGTCGAACTCCGACGGCGGCAGGCACAGGTGGTCACGCGGGTCCGGGCGCGAGAGCACGCTCATCAGCAACGCCGTGTCGGCGACCGTCCGGGTCATCGGGCCGGCGACGCGGCCGAGGAACGGCGGGACGACCGGCACCCGGCCGAAGCTCGGCTTGAGCCCGGTCAGGCCGCACCAGCCCGCGGGCAGCCGGATCGAGCCGCCGATGTCCGTGCCGACGTGCAGCGGGCCGTACCCCGCGGCGGCCGCGGCGCCGGCGCCCGCGCTGGACCCGCCGGGGGTGGCCGAGAGCTGCCACGGGTTGCGGGCCGTGGGGTGGAAGCTCGACCGCCCGGACGTCAGCATCCCGTAGTCCGGCATGGTCGTCTTGGCCAGCAGGACGGCGCCGGACTCGCGGACCCGCGCGGCCGCCGGGGCGTCCTCGGTGGCCGGGACCGGTTCCGTCGCCGCCGTGCCCAGCGGCACCGGCGTGCCGCGGGTCGCGATGTTCTCCTTGAGCGTGAGCGGGACGCCGTCGATCGGGCCCAGCGGTTCGCCGGTCGCCCAGCGCGCTTCGGACGCCTTCGCGTCTTCGCGGGCGCCTGATGGGTCGTACGCGTACAACGCGTGCAGCTCCGGCTCTCGCGCTTCGATGCGCGCGAGAACGGCTTCGGTCACCTCGACCGGCGAGAGCGTCTTCGCGCGGTACTGGGCGACGAGCTCGACGGCGGTCAGGTCAGGCAGCTCGGTCATGCGCGCTCCTCACGAGGCTGGCGGGTCGAAGCGGCCGTCGACGGCGGTCCAGCCACCGTCCACAGCCAGGACAGAGCCGGTCACGAACGACGAAGCGTCCGAAGCGAGGTACACGACAGCTCCGGCGATTTCGTCCGGACGCGCCCAACGGCCCAACGCGCCCTTCGCCGCGTATGCCTCGTACCACTCGGGGTTCGCCTTGATCTGCGCGGTCAGCGGGGTCTCGACGACACCGGGCGCAATCGCGTTGACCCGGACACCGGACGGCCCGAACTCCGCGGCGGCCGTGCGGAACAGCTGGACGAGGCCGGCCTTCGTCGCCGCGTACGGGCCCTGGCCGGGCTCGACGGTCGTCCCGCGGATCGACGAGAAGCCGATGATGCTGCCCCGGCCGCGCGCGACCATGCCGGCGCCGAAGGCGCGGACGACCTCGAACGCCACCCCGAGGTTCAGCGCGACGACGCGGTCGAACTCTTCGCGGTGGTAGTCGAGCAAGCGTTTGCGGACGTTCGCCCCCGCGGTCAGCACCACGACGTCCGGCGGCCCGAGGTCGGTCGCCGCGCGCTCGACGGCGCCGGGTTCGAGGAGGTCGAGCTCGTACGGCTCGCCCACCCCAGCCGCCCGCGCGGCTTCGAGGTCGACGTCCGCGCACACCACCGAAGCGCCGTGCGCGGCCAGCGCCCGCGCGGCTTCGCGGCCGATGCCGCCCGCGCCGAGCACGACGGCCCGCCGTCCGTCGAGCCGGAACAGCGTCGAGTAGTCCTCAGCCATCGGCACCTCCGCGCAGCCGGGCCAGCTCCGCGCGCAGGTTCGGTGCGGCGGCCAGCAGTTCCCGCGTGTACTCGTGCTTCGGCGCGTCGTAGACCTGCGCCACGTCACCGAGTTCGACGATCTCGCCCCGGCGCATCACCGCGACGCGGTCGCAGACGTGCCGGACGACGCCGAGGTCGTGGGAAACGAAGACCAGCGTCAGCGCGAACTGGTCCACCAGCGACGCGAGGAGGTCGAGGATCTGGCCGCGCACGGAGACGTCGAGCGCGCTGACCGGTTCGTCGGCGATCAGCACGCTCGGGTTCGGCGCCAGCGCGCGGGCGATCGAGATCCGCTGCCGCTGGCCGCCGGAGAACTGGTGCGGGTAGCGCCCTGCCGCGTCCGCGGGCAGGCCGACGGCGGCGAGCAGCTCGGCGACGCGGTCGGGCTCCCGGCGGCCGAGCGGCTCGGAAACGATGTCCAGCACGCGCATCCGCGGGTCGAGCGAGCCCATCGGGTCCTGGAAGACGATCTGCAGTTCCGACCGCAGGAAGCCGAGGCGGCGTTCGGGCAGGTTGTCGATGCGCCTGCCCTGGAAGGACACCGTGCCCGCGGTCGGCTTGTCGAGCGCGGCCAGCAGCCGGACCAGCGTGGACTTCCCGGAGCCGGACTCGCCGACGATGCCGAACCGCTGCCCGGCCTCGACGTCGAAGCTGACGCCACGCAGGGCGTGCACGTCCCGGCGGGCGTACCGGCGTTCGAGGTCGCGGACTTCGATGATCATCGCCGGGTCTCCAGGTCCGAGGCGTCGAGAAGCTTCCGGGTGTAGGCGTGCGAAGGCGAGGTCAGGACTTCGCGCGTCGAGCCCGCTTCGACGATCTCGCCGTCCAGCATCACCAGCACGCGCTCGCACACCGAAGCCACGACGGCGAGGTCGTGCGTGATGAACAGCAACGCGCTCTCGGCGGGCAACGACGTCTTGATCAGGGAAAGGATCTGGGCCTGCACGGTGACGTCGAGCGCGGTGGTCGGCTCGTCGCAGATCAGCAGCGACGGCTCGTTGGCCAGCGCCATCGCCAGCACGACCCGCTGCCGCTGCCCGCCGGAGAGCTGGTGCGGGTACGCGCGGGCGGTGCCCGGCAGACCCACCGCGGCGAGGAGGTCTTCCGCGCGGTGACGGCGGCCGTGGATCCGCCCGGGTTCGGTGACCTGCCGCCCGACGCGCATGGCCGGGTTCAACGCCGTCATCGGCTCCTGGAACACCATGGCCAGCTCGTCGCCACGCAGCCGCGAAAGGTCCTTTTCGGACATTCCCAGCAGCTCGCGGCCGTGCAGCGAAACCGAACCCCACGCCCGCAGCTCCTCGGGCAGCAGGCCCATGATCGCCAGCGCCGTCAGCGACTTCCCGGACCCGGATTCGCCGATCAGGCCGACGCGCTCGCCGGCACCGATCTCGAAGGAGACGTCCCGGACCAGGTCGCCGACCCGGAGCCCCGCCACCGAAAGCGTCATACGCGCGCCGCCAATCGGGGGTCGAGGCGGTCGCGGAGGCCGTCGCCGAGGAGGTTGAAGCCGAGGACGGCGACGGCGATCGCGATCCCGGGCACCAGCGCCAGCCGCGGCTGCACGGTCAGCAGCTCTTGGGACTCCTGCAGCATCCGGCCCCACGACGGCGTCGGCGGCCGCGTGCCGAAGCCGAGGAACGACAACGCCGCCTCGGCGAGCACGGCGATCGCGAACGAGACCGACGCCTGCACGATCAGCAGGCCGGAGATGTTCGGCAGCACGTGCCGCACCGCGATGTTCAGCCGCGACCGGCCACCCGCGCGGGCCGCGAGCACGAACTCGGTGCTCATCACCTGCAGCGTCCCGGACCGGGCGAGCCGCGCGAACGACGGGATCGTCGCGATGCCGATCGCGACCATCGCGGTCAGCGTGTCCGCGCCGAAGACGGCGCCGAACATGATGGCCAGCAGCAGCGCGGGGAAGGCGAGCACGAGGTCGTTGACGCGCATGACGAACTCGCCGAGCCACCGCGGCGACATCCCGGCGAGGACGCCCAGCGGCGTACCGATCACCGCGGCGATGCCGACGGCGACGACCCCGACGTACAGCGTCGTCCGCGCGCCGACCATGAGCTGGCTGAGCAGGTCGCGGCCGAACTTGTCGGTGCCGAACCAGTGGGAGCCGGTGAAGCCGAGCAGCCGGTGGGTCGCGTCGACCTTCACCGGGTCGAACGGCGTCCACGCGAACGACAGCAGCGCGGCCAGCACGACCAAGCCGACGAGCACCCCGCCGAGCAGGAGATTGCGCATCACGAACCCCGCAATCGCGGATCGAGCACGGTGTAGAGGACGTCGACGACGAAGTTGACCAGCAGCACGCCGACCACCAGCACGAGCACGATCCCCTGCACGGTCAGCAGGTCGCGGGAACCGACGGCGTCCAGCAGCATCGAACCCAGGCCGGGCAGCACGAACACGCGCTCGACGACGACCGCGCCGATCAGCAGCGTCGCCAGCTGCAGGCCCAAGACCGTCACCACCGGCACCGAAGCATTGCGCAAGCCGTGCCGCACCAACGCCTGTCCCGGCCGCAGCCCCTTCGAACGCGCGGTGCGCAGGTAGTCCTGCCCGAGCGTGTCGAGCACCGCCGACCGGACGTACCGGGTGAGCACCGCGCCCTGGACCAGGCCGAGCGACAGCGCGGGCAGGATCAGCCCGCGGAAGAACTCGCCGAAGTCCTGGTCCGGCGGTGTCCACCCGCCGGACGGCAGCCAGCGCAGCTGCACGGCGAAGATCTGCACCAGGATGATGCCGGCGAGGAACGCCGGGATCGCGACGCCGATCTGCGACAGGCCCGAAACCCCCGCGCCGGACGCCTTCCGGTGCTTCACCGCGGCGAACGTGCCCGCCGGAACCGCAATCACCAGCGCCACCAGCACGCCCGCGCCGACCAGCCACAGCGTGACGCCGAGGCGGTCGAGCAGCTGCGGGCCGATCGCGTCCCGCGTCACGTAGGAGCGGCCGAAGTCGCCGTGCAGGACACCGCCGATCCAGTCGAAGTACTGCGTGACCAGCGGCCGGTCGATGCCGAACTCCGCGCGGGTCTTGGCGAGCAGCTCCGGCGTCGCGCTGACACCGAGCGCGACCTGCGCCGGGTCCCCGGGCAGCACGGCCATGAACAGGAACACGACGATCGACGCGACCAGCACGCTGACCACGAAGATCGCCGCCCGGCGCAGCACCCTGGCCGTCATCGCGGCGCCAGCCCGGTCAGGTCGAACGACTCGCTCACCTGGTTCTGCACGAACCCGCCGACCTTCGCCTTCGCGACGATCACGTTGGGGAACAGGAACAGCCAGTCCGCGGCCGCGTCGGCGTTCAGCTGCCGCGCGACCTCCTTCATGTCCGCGACCTGCTGCTCCGGCGTCCCGCTGTCGGCCTCGGCGAGCAGCTGCTGGACACGCTTGCCGTCGTAGCCCCAGTAGTACTTCGGCTTCCCGAACGTCGTGATGTCCCGCGCCTCGACGTGCTGGATGATCGACAGGTCGTAGTCGTGGTCGGTGAACACCTGCTTCAGCCACACCGCCGGGAAGTCGAGCGGCTCGATCGTGGTCCGCACGCCGACGTCGGCGAGCTGCGACTGGACGACCTGCGCGGCCGAAACCGCGTACGGCAGGTTCGGGATCCGCAGCCGCAGGTTCAGGTTCGTCGCGCCGGCCTCGGACAGCAGCGCCTTGGCTCGTGCGGGGTCGAAGCGGTAGACGTCCGCCAGGTCCTCGTACCAGGGGTCGGTCGGCGGGACCATGCTGCCGATCAGCGTGCCGCGGCCGGCCCACGCCGTGTCCAGCAACGCTTTCCGGTCGATCGCGTACGTCAGCGCCTGGCGCACGCGCAGGTCGTTCAGCGGCGGCCGCGCGTTGTTCATGGCCAGTGTGACTTCGGAGTTCGTCGTGCCCTGGACGACCTGGAACCGGTCGTCGGACTGGAACTGCGGGACCGAGTCGGGCGCGGTGACCGCGGAGATGACGTCGATGCCGTTGCTGAACAGCGCGTTGTTCAGCGCGGTCGGGTCCTTGATGTACTTGAGGACCACCGTCGAGTACGCCGGTTTCCGGCCCCAGTACCCGGGATTCGCCTTCAGCACCACCGAGTCGCCGCGCTTGCGCGCCGCGACGCCGTACGGCCCGGTGCCGACCGGCTTGTTCGCCAGGTCGCCGACGCCGGTCGGGCTGAACATCGCGCCGAGCCGGCTGGTGAGGCTGAACAGCCAGCCGTTGGACGGCTTCGACAGCACCACCCGCGCGTGGTCCGGCGCCACGACGTCGACGTGGTCGACGACGTCCATTGTGGACTTGATCGAGATCGTCCAGTCCTTCTTCACCCGCAGGAGCGAGAACTTGACGTCCTCGGCGGTGAAGGGCGCGCCGTTGCTGAACTTGACGCCGTCGCGGAGCCGGAAGTCGTAGGTCTTGCGGTCCGGGCTGATCGTCCACGACTGCGCCAGCAGCGGCACGATCCGGCCCTGCGCGTCGAGCTTCACCAGGCCTTCGTAGACGTTGTACAGCAAGGCTTGCGGAATGGCGGCGCCGTCGGTGCGGGTGAAGTCGAAGTTCGCCGGCTCCGCCGTGAAGCCGACGGAAAGCGTGTCCGGACCAGCGGAAACACTGGCCGACGAGCCAGCCGAGCAGCCGGACACCACGAGCAGCAGCACCGCTGCCACCAGGGGAATCCGGGCTTTCATTCGGCCTCCAGGTAAGTACACTGGTCTGACCAGTAGCCTGCACCGACCCGGACGGCGAGGTCAAGGGATGCGGTTCGAACCGGTGGCTCCCGTGCGCGCGTACGAGCGGGTCGTGGAGCAGATCGAGCGGGCTGTGATCGGCGGCGAGCTCCAGCCGGGCGAACGCCTGCCCAGCGAGCGCGAGCTGATGACGCAGTTCGGCGTCGGCCGCTCGACGATCCGCGAGGCCCTGCGTGTGCTGCAGGCGGCCGAGCTGATCCGGTCACGGCCCGGCGACCCGCGCGGCCCGGAGGTGCTGGCCGCCTCCCCCGCCGCGCTGCACCGGTCGATGCGCCGGCTCGCGCGCGCCGACCACGTCGGGCTCGCCGAGCTGCTGCAGTTCCGGATGATCCTCGACGGCTCGGCCCACCTGCTCGCGGCCGGGCTGCGCACCGAAGAAGACCTGACCGGCCTCGACGCGGCCCTGCAGTCGATGCGCGAAGGCGTCTCTCGCGGGTACGCGGAGTTCAGCCGCGCCGACGTCGCCTTCCACGAGGTCATCGCGCGCATCTCCGGCAATCCCCTGCTGGTGGTCAGCGAAGAGGTCGTGCGGGGGGTCGTGCTGGAACTGATCGAGGACAAGCTCGCGCACGCCAGCAACCGGACGTCGCTGATGCGCAGCTGGCTCGCCCACCACGCCGAAGTGCTCGACGCGATCCGCGCGGCCGACGGCACGGCCGCGGCACAGCTGGCCAAACGGGCGTTGTACGACAACTACGCCGAATACGTCCCGGCCGCGCAACGGCCGCTGCTCGCCCCGTTGCTGGAGTCCTAAACTCGGCCGCGTGGACTCGGCGAAACGGGACGGCGTCGGCCTCGCGCTCTCGGGCGGCGGCTACCGCGCAATGCTCTTCCACGCCGGCGCGCTCTGGCGGCTCAACGAGCTCGGCTGGCTGCCGAAGCTGACCACCGTCTCCAGCGTCTCCGGCGGTTCGATCGCGGCGGGCGTGCTGGCGCACGCGTGGAACAAGCTGTGGTTCGGCGAAGACGGCGTCGCGGAGAACTTCGGCAAGGAGGTCGTGCAGCCGATCCGGAAGCTCGCCCGGACGAACCTCGACGTTCCGGTCACGCTCAAGGCGATGGCGATGCCGTGGCGCAGTGCCGGCGAGGAACTCGCACGCCGCTACGCGAAGCACCTCTTCGGGGACTGCTGCCTCGCGGACCTCGACCCGGCCGGGCCGAACTTCGTGTTCACCGCGACCAGCCTGCAGGACGGCTCGCTGTGGTGGTTCTTCCGGCAGCCGGGCCCGCACGGGCAGATCCCGCTGGCCACCGCCGTAGCGGCGTCGTCGGCCTTCCCGCCGATGCTCTCGCCGGTGGTGATCCCGGACCCGCACCAGCCCGGCCGCAAGATCGTGCTGAGCGACGCCGGCGTGTACGACAACCTCGGCCTCGACCCGATCGAGAACCAGCGGGCCACCGTCCTGGTCAGCGACGCGGGCAAGAAGATGAAGCACGAGGCCAAGCCGAGGCACAACTGGCCGATGCAGCTGCTGCGCGTGCTGACCGTGATGGACAACCAGGTCCGCGAGCTGCGCACCGGCTCGCTGCTGAAGTCCTACGAGGACAAGACCTACGCCGGGACGTACTGGGCGACCTACAGCAACATCGAGAACTTCGAACTGCCGGACGCCCTGCCCGCCCCCGTCGAGCTGACCAGGAAACTCGCCGAGACGAAGACCCGGCTGACCCGGATGTCGGAGACGACGCAGGACCAGCTGATCAACTGGGGTTACGCGGTCTGCGACGCGGGCATGCGGCGCTGGGTGTGCCCCGGGACGTCGTTGAAGCCGAAGTTCCCGTACCCCGGCTCAGGCGTTGGCTAGCTTCGCGTAGACGACGATGTTGTCCCGGTAGCTGTGCTCGGCGTGGTCGAACGCGCCACCGCAGGTGATCAGCCGCAGCTCCGGGTCGTCGCTGTTGCCGTAGACGGCGTCGCGCGGGAACGTCTCCTTCGGGACCTGCGTGACCCGGTCGACGACGAACTTCAGCTTCCTGCCGTCGCTGCGGTCGATGTCGACCTCGTCGCCGGGCGCGAGGTCCTTGAGCTTGGAGAAGATGCCCGGCTTCTTGTCGCCGTCGACGTGCCCGAGCACGATCGCCGGGCCGACGTCGCCGGGCACCGGCGACAGCTTGTACCAGGCCGCCTGCATCGGCGTGTGCACCGAAGGGACGGAGATCGAACCGTCGGGCTTCACGGCGACGGCCAGCAGGCTGGACTCCGCGCCGATCTTCGGGATCTTCACCGATGTCGGGCGCAGTCCCTTGAACGGCACGGTCACCGGCACCGAGGACGGCACTGGAGCGGGTGGCGCGGCCTTCGGCGGTTCGGCGGTGCCGCACCCGGCCAGCGCCAGTGCCAGTGCGAGCGCCGCGGCCGCCCGGCGGACCGTCACCAGGCCGTGCCGCCGAAGCCGGTCTCGACCCCGCCCTTGGGCGCGACCTTGACCTGGGCCTTCGGAGCGGCGTTGCCGGCGGGCGTGGAGCTGGTCGCGGTGGTGACCGGCGCGGTGGTGACGGACGCGGTGGTGACCGGCGCGGTGCTCGATGCGGGCGCGCTGGATGTCACCGTGCTCGTCGCGGTGACGGTCGAGGTCGGCGGCTGCTGCTTCTGCTCGAACTCCACGATGCCGTTGCCCTCGACACCCCCGCAGGTCCAGCTGAACTTCGCGGTGGTGGTGCCGGCCGGGGCGTCGACGACGCGCACCGAGTAGTTCCACAGGCGGCCGTCGGCCTCGTCCTGGTCCGGGCCACCGGTGACGCTCAGGTACTGGGTCGCGACTCCGCTGGGCTTCCCGGCCGCGCAGGCGATGACCAGGACTCCTTCGCCGCCGAGGCCGACAAACCCGTGGCCGGTGTTGTCCTGGTAGTCGTCGCCCTTCGGCGGCTCCTGGGTCTCGCCCTTGAGCTCGGGCTGTGCCTTGGGCGCGATCATCCGATCGGTCGACTTGACGTCACCGTTCGTGCGCTGCGAAGGGGTTGTCGCCGAGGTGGGGGACGAAGGCGCCGTGGTGCTCGCCGGGCTGCTCGATGTCGAAGTTTCCGAAGTGGAAGTCTCCGAAGTGGACGTGGTGGTTTCCGTGGGTGACGTGCTGGTTTCCGTCTGCGCCAGCGCGGCGGGCGTGGCGGCGAAGGTGGCGAGCGCACCCGCGAAAACAACCCCGGCGACCCTGCTCAGCGTTCTGCCCACGATGCACTCCCAACGCGTTGACCTGCGATGTCGCGACTATCGGCGATTCGGCGGGACGCGTTACTCCGGTAGGGCGATCACCAAGTCGTCCCACAGGTCGTCAGGGTCTTCCAGGCCGACGCTGAACCGGACCAGCCCGGGCGGGACGCGCTCCTCGCCCGGCAGCCACGCCCGCCGCTCGACCAGGCTCTCGACGCCGCCGAGGCTGGTCGCCGACCGGATCAGCCGGACCGACGCGCAGAAGCGGTCCGCCGTCTCGGCGTCGGCGAGGTCGAAGGAGACCATCATCCCGAAGCCCGGGTAGCGCACGCGCCGCACCGCGGGGTGCTCGGCGAGCCGCGCAGCCAGCAGTGCGGCGGTGCGGGACTGCTCCGCGAGCCGCACGGGCATGGTCCGCAGGCCCCGGAGGGCGAGCCAGGCTTCGAGGGCCCCCGGCGTCGACCCGACCCGCGTCCGCGCGCCGCGCAGCTCGGCCGCGACGGCCGGGTCCTTGGCCACGGTGATGCCGAGCAGCAGGTCGCTGTGGCCGCCGATGAGCTTGGTCGCGCTGTGCACGACGACGTCCGCGCCCAGTTCGAGCGGCCGCTGCTGCAACGGCGTCGCGAAGGTGTTGTCGACGACGACCCGGCCGCGCGCGGCCGCCGCGATGGTCTCGATGGCCATCACGTCGAGGGTCGGGTTGGTCGGCGACTCCAGCCAGATCAGGTCCGACGTCGCGGCCTCGGCGACCCAGGCGTCGGTGTCGGCCGGGTCGAGCTCCGTGACGGCGAGCTTGCCGAGCTGCTGCGCGTGGGCCAGCACCCCGCGCGTCACGGCGTAGCTGAACGTCGGCACGACCACCCGCGAACCGACCGGCAGCAGGTCCAGCACCGCGGAGAGGGTGGCGACGCCGGACGCGAACGCCGTCGCGTGCCCGCCCTCCAGCGCCCCGACGGCTTCCTCGAGCGCGTGCCAGGTCGGCGTCCCGTCGCCGCGGGCGTACACGAAATCGCCACCGGCCTGGTAGGTGCTGGTGGCGACGAGCGGGGTGTTCAGCGGCTCGCCGGGACCGTGCGGCCGGCCGGCGGCGATGGCCTTGGTGCGAGGCGTCCAGTCGTCCATGCGCCTCACGGTAATGGGAGGCCGGGGCACCCACGCGTCCGCGAGTGCCCCGGCCGGGCTTCTCAGTGCGCGTAGACCTCGAACTCGTACAGCGAGTAGCCGTACTTCGTGCCGCGCTGGACGCCCTGCATCTTGACGAACCGGGCCGGGGTGGCGGCGAAGGCGAGGTTGTCCTGCCCGCCGTCCCCGTCGGTGACCACGGCCGCGTCCGTCCAGTTCACCGTGTCCGGCGAGAGCTGGATCCGGTAGCTCTTGCCGTACGCGGCTTCCCAGCTGAGCAGCACCCGCGAGACCTGCTGGACCGAACCGAGGTCGACGGTGATCGCCTGGTCGTCGCTCCAGTCGCTGGCCCAGCGGGTCGAGGCGTTGCCGTCGATCGCGTTCGACGCCGGCGAGTTGTAGAAGCCGGTCTCCGCGCTCGTAGCGCTGACCGTCTTCGTCGCCGCCAGGTTGGCGATGTTGTCGCCGCGGTGTGCCGCGTACTCGACGACCTGCTGGAACGTCGGCCGGTTCTGCCAGCTGATCTTGTCCTGCGTGATGCCGCCGAGCGGGTTGTGGACGATCGTGTCGGCACACCACTGGTCACCGGCCGAGCAGGACGCGTCACCGGGGTAGACGGTGTTCGCGGCCTGGCCGGCGGCGGTGGTCAGCGAGTCGACGAGCGCCTGGCGGCACGCGGTGACGTCGCCGCCGCCGCAGAACGTCTGGGCGAGCGGGCCCGCCACCGGCTGGCCGAGCACCTGCCGGATGTCCTTGCTGACGTAACCCCACCAGCCGTACTGGAACGACGAGCCCTTGTGCGGCTGGCCGGTGTGCTGGCCGTTGCCGTTCTGGAAGCCGGACGGGCTTTCGTTGATGCCCAGCACGTTCGTCATCGCCGTGTAGGCGGCGTCGCCCATGCCCGGCTTGAACTCGGCCTGGACCAGCAGCGGCCACCACGCGTCGAAGATGCGGATCGCGTCCGCGTCCGCGTAGGTCTTGCTGCCGGGCGAAGTCTCGGTGCGCAGCTGGCCGTGGGAGAGCCACGTCTTGAGCTTCGCCTCCGCGTCCGCCGCCGCGCCGGTGGCCGGCGTCTTGTCGAGCACCTGCAGCAGCAGCGGCAGGACACGCTCGGCCCGCAGGTCGGCCAGCGCGGCGTCCGCCATCGCCTGGGTCAGGTTGACCCGGGTGACCTTGGTGCCGCTGGTGATCAGCTTCTTGACCCGGGAGTCGAGCAGGTCGACGCGGTGCACGGCGGACTTGTCCGCGCCGGCCGCGGCGTAGCCGTTGGCCTGCGCGTTGTTCCAGCTGACGTAGTAGTCCTGGTTGACCGACTGCGGGTGCTGCGACGCCGGCGTGTAGGTCGCGAGGTTGCCCGCCGGGTTCCAGCCGATCCAGTCGTGGCCCTGGTCGCCCCAGACCGGCATGTTCGGGTCCACATCGGACTGCCGGGCCGGGTTGGCCCCGGAGTTGAAGTAGGCGATGTCACGGGAGTCGGCGTAGAACCAGTTGAAGGTGAAGTTGATGTCGGCCGCGGCCTTCTGGAAGTCCGCCGCGGACTTGACGAAGGTCGGGTCGTTCAGCTCCTGGAAGCCGATCAGTGAATCGACCTCGTGGAAGTAGGACGACCGCAGCGCCGCGTACGCCACCGGCTTGCCGCCGACGGTCGCCCGGCTCTGCACCGGCCCGTACTTGGTCCGGTAGCTGCGCAGTGTGTAGGACCCGGCCGCGGTGCCGTCGGCGACCGTCGGCTTCCAGGCGTTCTTGACCTCCACGGTCTCCATCGGGACGCACTTGCCCTGGTAGGTGTAGTAGTTCGAGTCCTTCGTCGGCGTGCCGCCGTTCGGGTCGCACAGCTGCAGCGCGTAGGTGTCGATGATGTCCTGCGCCGACGTCGTCGCGCTCCACGAGTAGTCCTGGCCGCGGCCGAGGAGCGTGTACATGCTCAGCCCGGCGAAGGCCGCACCGCGCGAGCTGATGCCCGGGCCCTGCAGTTCCTGCAGGAGCAGCAGCTGCGGCGCGAAGTAGCCGGTCTGCGGGCCGAACACGGCGACCGGGTGGCCGCTGGCGGTCTTCGCGCCGGACACGAGCAGCGCGTTCGACATGCCGTGCTTCTCGCTCAGCATGTTCGCCGGCAGCACGCCGTTCTCGAACATCCCGCGGGCGGGCTCCAGCTCCGCGGGCGTGGCGACGTCCACAGTGGACGGCGTCGCGGTGGCGGCCGAGCCGGTCTGGTCGAACACCAGGGGCTGCGGAGTCACCGAGTTCTTGTCCGGCATGGCCCGGCCGGCCGCGTTGGCCGGGGTCTTGCCGTACGGGAAGGTCTGGCCGTCGTGCAGCGTCTTGACCGTCTCCGGGTCGTCCTCGGACCGCAGGCTCTGCCACACCTTTTCGCCCTGCACGACGCCGTACTTCTCCTGCATCGCCAGCTTCGCGATGGCGTTCTGGACCTCACCGCCGCCGCCCGCGCCGAACTCGGCGCCGATCAGCGAGGCGAGCGCGACCAGGTCGGTCAGCTTGAACGGTTCGATCGACCCCGCGTTGGTGATCGAGTCGACGTGCCCGGTCAGCACGTACTCGCCGGGGAAGTACCGGCCGTTGTAGGACTCGGAGATGTACTGGTTGATGCCGGCCACGTAGGCCTGCGCGTCGGCGAGCCCCTGCGCGCCGCGCGGGCCGCTGGCGGCCGTCCGGTCGATCTGCTGCTGCAGCTCGGCTTCGGTGTACGGCGCGTTCGCGAAGAACTGCTGCTCGAGTTCGCGGTTGGCCGGTGCGCCACCGGCGAACGAGGTGACCTGGCCGCGGGCGGCGTGCCGCAGCACGTCCATCAGCCACAGCCGGTCCTGCGCGGCCGCGTACCCGGCGCCGAACTCGGTGCCGGCGCGGGTGGTGCCGGTGATGTGCGGGACGCCCAGGGCCTTGTCCCGCACGATCGTGACGTCGGAGCGTGGCTTCGTCGTGCTCGCCACCTGGTCGGCCGGGACGCCGAACGAGGAGTCGTTGAAGTACTGGTTGATCGCGCCCGTGGTCAGCGTCTTGTAGCCGCCGGCCAGCGAGGCGTACTTCCCGAGCTGGTCGGAGGCGTGCGCTGGGCGAGTGCCGAGCAGCTTGTGCGCCAGGATGTCGGCGAGGGTGGCGTTGCCGTTTTCGCCGGGCGGGAGGATGTCGCTGCACTGCCCGCCGCAGTAGTCGTCGGGGGACAGGGCCGCCTGCGCGGCCGGCGGGGTGAGGACAACCTGGGTAAGCCCGGCCACGAGGGCCCCCAGTGCCGTGATGGTCAGGGCTCGGATGCGTCGTCGCATGCCGGGGCTCCCCTCAGTCAGAAGAGTGACGAAGCGCACGCTACCGAGCAGTAGGCTAAGTGTGAAGACTTTTCGCGTTTCTCCCCTCTTTGGGCGTAGTCCGATCGGCGCAGCGTCCGGGGCGTGGGTACGGTAAGGCCCATGACCTTGGAAAAGCCCCTCATCGACCGCCCGGACGGACCAGCTCCGGCCGACCTGGAGATCACCGACCTCACCGTCGGTGACGGCGCGGAGGCCACGGCGGGCAAGACCGTCACCGTGCACTACGTCGGTGTCTCGCACTCGACCGGCGAGCAGTTCGACGCGTCCTGGGACCGCGGCGAGCCGCTGCGCTTCGGCCTCGGTGCCGGCCAGGTCATCTCCGGCTGGGACCAGGGTGTCGCCGGGATGAAGATCGGCGGCCGCCGCAAGCTGGTGATCCCGCCGCACCTGGCCTACGGCGACCGCGGCGCGGGCGGAGTGATCAAGCCGGGCGAGACGCTCGTCTTCGTCGTCGACCTGGTCGGCGTGCACTGACTTTTCTTCCCTTTTCCGGCAAACCGGTCCCGGCGTCCGCGCCGGGGCCGGTTTTTGCTCCATGCAGCGCCTTTCCGGCCCCCGCGCCGTCGCTACCCTCGCTGGTGATCACCGGCAACCGTCGCCGGTGCACGACAAGGGGGATCCACCGATGCGCGTTCGCGCAGTGCTTTCCGCCGCTCTCCTGACCTTGGCCGCCGGGCTCGCCACCGCCGGACCGGCATCGGCCGTGGCCAACGGCGCCGACGTCCCGGCGGGCCAGTTCGCCTTCGCCGCGAAACTCACCATGACGGACATCCCGAGGCCCAACGGCACGAAGTACAACAGCGCGTGCTCCGGCGCGCTGATCGCGGCCAGGTGGATCATCACCGCCGGCCACTGCTTCCACGACGCCAACCGCAACCGGGTCTCCGGGCCGGTGCCGTACCCGACGTCCGTGCTGCTCGGCACCGTCGACCAGAGCACGCCCGGGGTGACGCGCAACGTCGTCACCGTCTACCAGGCGAGCGCCAACGACATCGCGATCGCCACCCTCGACGAGGACGTCACCGACATCACGCCGCTGACGGTCAACCGCGTCACGCCGTCGGTGGGCCAGCTGCTGACCCTGGCCGGCTGGGGCAGCCTCACCTCGGTCAACCCGGCGCCTTCGACCAAGCTGCAGCAGGGCACCGTGCAGGTCGGGCAGGTCGCGAGCGCGACGCTCGCGGTCCGCGGCGTCGCCCCGACGTCGACGACGAGCGCCTGCGTCTACGACTCGGGCGCCCCGTACTTCGTGGCGGCCGGCTCCGGCGGGCAGCTGGTGTCGATCGAGTCGTCCGGGCCGGACTGCCCGCACAACCAGCTCGAGACCACGTCGCGCGTGGACGTGATCGCGGACTGGATCGCCGCGCACACCGGCTGACCCCGTCGCCGGGCGTCACCCGATGGACCACCGGGTGACGCCCGGCCAGGGAATTCCCCGCCCGCGGCGGCGGCCCTAACGTCGAACGTCGACCACCGACTCGACGAAGGGGAAGAATGCGCCTGCGCGCCCTGCTCGCCGCTGCCGTTTTGACCGTCTCCACCGCTCCCGCCGCCTGGGCCGTCGCCCACGGTTCCGACGTCCCGCCGGGCCAGTACGGGTTCGTCGCGAAGCTCGCGATGACGAAGATCCCGCGCCCGGACGGCTCGACGTACAGCAGCTACTGCACGGGCGCGCTCATCGCGCCCGCCTGGGTCGTGACGACCGGCCACTGCTTCCACGACGCCCACCGCGACCGGGTCTCGGGCAAGATCCCGTACCCGACGACGGTGACGCTGGGCCTGACCGACGAAGCCACGGAATCCGGCATCGCCCGCAAGGCGACCGAGGTCCTCCAGGCCGACGCGAACGACGTCGCCCTGATCCGCCTCGACTCCCCGGTGACCGCGGTGACGCCCCTGACGGTGAGCCGCGCGGCCCCGAAGGTCGGCCAGCAGCTGACCCTGGCGGGCTGGGGCAGCCTCACGGCCGACAACCCCAAGCCGGCCACCCGCCTCCAGCAGGGAACGGTGGCGGTGGCCAAGGTGGACCCGACCACCCTGGGTGTCCGCGGCGCGGCCCCGGAGATCACGACGAGCGCCTGCACGTACGACTCCGGAGCCCCCTACTTCATCGGGGACCAGCTGGTCTCCCTGGAGGCAACAGGCCCCAACTGCCCCCACGCGGGCATCGAGACG
Organism: Amycolatopsis sp. NPDC004747; assembly: GCF_053601335.1. NCBI lineage: Bacteria > Bacillati > Actinomycetota > Actinomycetes > Pseudonocardiales > Pseudonocardiaceae > Amycolatopsis > Amycolatopsis sp. NPDC004747. The sequence continues at coordinate 49,600 of NZ_JBSGBQ010000006.1, forward strand.
ACGAGCCGCGCGGACGTCATCGCGGACTGGATCACCACCCACACGGCGTAACTTCGCCCAGGGCGAACAGGCGACTCGTGACATACCCCACGACCTGGTCCAAGCCGTGAAAAAGGGCCCCCGGCCGATAGCCGGGGGCCCTTTTCGGTGGGCGAGGAGGGAGTTGAACCCTCACGTCCTTTCGGACACACGGACCTGAACCGTGCGCGTCTGCCATTCCGCCACTCGCCCGAGTGCTTCCTTGCGGCAGCGAAGAGAAGACTAGCAGGTCGTTTTAACGGCTTTCACCGGGGGCCGTGTAGAGGCTGGCTCACCCGGATAGGATCGATGCGGAAGCACGAGCGTGAGGAGGTTTTCCCCGGTGGGCCGCGCCGAACGATTCGACAGGCGACTCGAGAACCTGGTGGGGAACACTTTCGCGCGCATGTTCGGTGGCAACGTCGTCACGCAGGAAGTGGCGATCGCCCTGGAGCGGGAGAGTGAGGAGAACGTTCGTGAGCTGGCAGGCGGTCGGCAGCTCGCCCCGAATCACTACATCGTGTCCCTGGGGGCGGCTGACCACGAGCGCATGGCCGGCGACGAGCACCGCGTCACCCAGGTGCTGGCCAAGGCGGTGGCGGAACACCTCGCCGCCGAGGGCCTGGACACCTATGGTGACGTCGTCGTGTCACTCGAGCGCAACGAGGCGCTGCATACTGGACAGTTCAAGACCCGTTCGTCCGTCGATCCCGACGCCCGCCCCTCAGGCGCCGGTTCACCGCGGTCGGCCAGACCCAGCAACGCAGGAGACCCAGCAATGAGCCAGCCCCCCGGCTACGGCCAATACGACCAGGGTGACCCGTACGGCCAGCAGGGCCAGTACGGCTACGGACAGCAGGGTGGCCAGCAGCCCGGGTACGACCAGGGTTACGGCCAGCAGCAGGGTGGATACGACCAGTACGGCGGCCAGCAGCCCCAAGGCGGCGGTTACGACCAGTACGGCCAGCCCCAGCAGGGCGGCGGCTACGACCAGTACGGTGGCCAGCAGCAGGGCGGGTACGACCAGGGTTACGGCCAGCCCCAAGGCGGTTACGACCAGGGCGGCTACGGCCAGCCTCAAGGCGGCGGCTACGACCAGGGCGGCTACGGCCAGCCCCAGGGCGGCGGCTACGACCAGGGCGGCTACCAGCAGGGTGGGTACGACCAGTACGGCGGCCAGCAGCAGGGCGGCTACGACCAGTACGGCCAGCAGCAGGCGTACGGCCAGCCGGCCGGCGACCCGTACGGCCAGCAGGGCGGCTACGCCCCGCCGGCGCCGGGCCGCCAGCTCGCGGCGAGCCTGCAGCTCGACGACGGCTCGAACCGCACGTACTCGCTGAAGCAGGGCGGGAACGTCGTGGGCCGCGGCCAGGACGCGGACTTCCGCCTCCCGGACACCGGGGTCTCGCGCCGCCACCTGGAGATCACCTGGGACGGCCAGAGCGCCACGCTCGCCGACATCGGTTCGACGAACGGCACGACCGTGAACGGCACCCCGGTCCAGACCTGGCAGCTCGCCGACGGCGACGTCATCCGGGTGGGTCATTCGTCCCTCGTGTTCCGTACACAGGGCTGACTCGGGACCCGGAATACTGTTCCCGCAGAATTGACGTGCGGGGGGACCGCGGCGTACCCGCGTCGCGGCTGCACGGACGAGTCGGGAGCGGACACACCAAGTGCCAGAGCTGGTCGTACAACTCACCAGGGTGGGCTTCCTCGTGCTGCTCTGGCTCTTCGTGTTCGCCGCGCTCAGAGTGGTCCGCTCGGACCTCTACGCGGCATCGGGCATGCGCGTGCAGGTGCCGACCTTCGGGCGCAAGAAGGAGAAGAAGCCGCGCAACAGCAAGTCCCCGCAGCAGCTGCTGGTCACCCACGGCGCACTGGCGGGGACGCGCATCGCGCTGGACGGACGGCCGATCCTGATCGGCCGGGCCGACGACTCCACGTTGGTGCTCGACGACGACTACGCGTCGACCCGGCACGCCCGGATCGCCCAGCGCGGTGAGGACTGGTACGTGGAAGATCTGGGCTCGACGAACGGGACGTATCTCGACCGGGCTAAGGTCACTGCACCCCTCCGGGTCCCGCTCGGAGTCCCCATCCGGATCGGCAAGACGGTGATCGAGCTTCGCCCATGACTCTCGTCCTCCGCTACGCAGCCCGCAGCGACCGGGGCCTGGTGCGTTCGAGCAACCAGGACTCCGTGTACGCCGGCCCTCGCCTGCTCGCGCTCGCCGACGGCATGGGTGGGCACGCGGCGGGTGAAGTCGCCAGCAAGGTCGTCATCGCCTCCCTCGCCCCGCTCGACGACGACGAGCCGGGCGACGACCTCCTCGCCCAGCTGCGCGAGGCGGTGGCGAACGGCAACGCCGCGATCGCCGAACTCGTCTCGCAGGACCCCGACCTGGACGGCATGGGCACCACGCTCACCGCCGTCCTGTTCGCCGGCACCCGGCTGGGCCTGGTGCACGTCGGCGACTCGCGGGCGTACCTGCTGCGCGGCGGCCAGTTCGCGCAGATCACGCGCGACGACAGCTTCGTCAACGAGCTGCTCGAACAGGGCCGGATCACGCCCGAAGAGGCGGCGGTGCACCCGCAGCGGTCGCTGCTGCTCAAGGCGCTCACCGGCCACGAGGTCGAGCCCAGCCTGACCGTGCGCGAAGCCCGCTCCGGCGACCGGTACCTGATCTGCTCGGACGGCCTGTCCGGCATGGTCAGCGACGAGACGCTGGCCGAGGCCGTGCAGATCCCGGACCCGCAGCAGTGCGCGGACCGGATGATCGAGCTGGCGCTCAAGGGCGGCGGCACCGACAACGTCACGGTGATCATCGCCGACGTGGTCGACGTCGACTTCGGCGAGGACGCGCCCATCGTGGGCGGCGCCGCCGGTGACGGCAGCGACGAACGGCACCAGGGCGACTCGCCCGCGGCGCGGGCCAGGGCGCTCACCCAGCCGCCCCCGCCGCCGCGCCAGGAGCTGCCGCAACCCCAGGAAGACCCGAAGGCCCGGCGCCGGAAGCGGTTCCGGTGGCTGGCCGGCGCGCTGGTCGTCCTCGTGGTGCTCGCCGCGGCGGCCATCGCGACCCGCTACTTCGTGCTGAGTCAGTACTATGTCGGCGAGGGATCGGACGGCGAGGTCGTGATCTACCGCGGCGTCCCCGGCAGCATTCTCGGCATCGACCTGCACGCCTACGAGCAGGGGTCCTGCCCGCCGAGCCAGGTGTGCACGGACAAGCTGCGCGTCACCCAGCTCCAGGAGGACGCGCGGCTGGCGGTGCAGAACGGCGTCAAGAAGGACAGCCTCGACGAAGCGCGGAAGTACATCGACGACTTCCTGCAGCTGCGCAAGCGCCTGAACAACTGCGCGCCGGCGGGCGGTCAGCCGTCCCCGACGCCGACCCCTCCGGTCACGCCGACGACGACTCCGTCGGCTCCGGCCGGCTCCACCGCTCCGTCGTCGGCGAACCAGCCAGCGGGGAGGGACTGCTCGACGCCGAGTTCGACGGCACCGACGACGGGAGGCGGTAACTGATGAGCCAGCCCGTCGCGCGCGCCGCCGAACCGCTCGCCGCGCAGTTCCAGACGAACCCGCCGCGCGAGGTCCCGACCCGCCGCAACACCGAGCTGGTGCTGCTGGGGTTCGCGACGTTCATCGTCACCATCGCGCTGGTGATCGTCGAGGCGAACCAGGAGCAGGAGCTCACCGCGTCGATCATCTGGCTCGGCCTGGCCTACCTCGGCGTGCTGACCGGCGCGCACCTGGCCGTCCGCAAGTGGGCGCCGTACGCCGACCCGGTGCTGCTCCCCTGCGTCGCGCTGCTGAACGGCATCGGGCTGGTGATGATCCACCGGATCGACCTGGCCCTGGCCGAGCGCGCCACGCAGCAGAGCAGGGACTACACGCCGGCGGTCACCGCACAGGTGCTGTTCACGGTGATCTCTCTGGTGTTTTTCGTCGTGGTACTGATCGTGGTGAACGACCATCGCACGCTGACCCGCTACGGCTACACCGCCGGCCTGATCGGCATCGTCGCACTGGCGCTGCCCGCGCTGCTGCCGTCGAGCCTGTCCGAGGTCAACGGCGCCAAGGTGTGGCTGAAGCTGCCGTTCTTCTCGATCCAGCCGGGCGAGTTCGCGAAGATCCTGCTGATGATCTTCTTCGCTTCGTTCCTGGTGTCGAAGCGGGACCTGTTCATGGTGGCGGGCAAGAAGCTCGTCGGCGTCGAGCTGCCGCGCGCCCGCGACCTCGGCCCGATCCTGATCGCCGCGTTCGTCTGCATCGGCATCCTGGTGTTCGAGAAGGACCTCGGCACGTCGCTGCTGTTCTTCAGCGTCATCCTGGTGATGCTGTACGTCGCGACCGAGCGGGTCATCTGGGTCGTCCTCGGCATGAGCTTCTTCGCGGTCGGCTGCATCATCGCCTACAACCTCTTCAAGCACGTCCAGCAGCGCGTGGCGAACTGGCTGGACCCGCTGGCCACCTACGACCAGGCCGGCGGCGGCTACCAGCTCGCGCAGGGCCTGTTCGGGCTGGGCACCGGCGGGGTCGGCGGCACCGGGCTCGGCGCCGGCCGTCCGGACATGGTGCCCGAGGCCAACACCGACTTCATCACCGCGTCGATCGGCGAAGAGCTCGGCTTCATCGGCCTGGCCGCGGTGCTGATGCTGTACTTGCTGGTCGCGATGCGCGGCATGCGCAGCGCGCTGGCCGTGCGCGACACGTTCGGCAAGCTGCTGGGCGGCGGGCTCGCGTTCACCATGGTCATGCAGATCTTCGTCGTCGTCGGCGGGGTCACGAAACTCATCCCGGAGACCGGTATCACCGCCCCGTTCCTGTCGAAGGGTGGTTCGTCGCTGCTCGCGAACTACATCCTGGTCGCGCTGCTGCTCCGCATCTCCGACGCGGCCCGCAAGCCGGCCGCCCGCCCGAAGCCGCAGCAGCAGCCGCAGGCCCCGATCGCGGAGGCGCACACCGTGCTCGTGCAGCGCCCGCCGGCCGAGGGGGGCGCGCAGGCATGAACACCCCGCTCCGCAAGGTGGGCATGGCGATGCTCGTGATGGTCGTCCTACTGCTGGCGAACGCCACCTACATCCAGGTGGTGAAGGCCGACGACTACCGCAACGACTCGCGCAACGCCCGGGTGCTCTACGACGAGTTCGCCCGCCAGCGCGGCAAGATCGTGTCGCAGGCCAACGGCGAGGTGCTGGCCAGCATCAACCCGTCGAACGACAAGTACAAGTACATCCGGACCTACGCCGACGGCCCGATGTACGCGCCGGTCACCGGCTACTACTCGATCAACTACGGCGCCGGCGGCCTGGAGCGCGCCGAGGACGACGTCCTCAACGGCTCCGACCCGCGGCTGTTCGTGCGGCGGCTGTCGGACATGGTCACCGGCCGGGACCCCAGCGGCGGCAACGTCCGGCTGACCATCGACCCGGCCGTGCAGAAGGCCGCGTACGACCTGATGACGCAGAAGGGCTACACCGGCGCCGTCGTCGCGATGGAGCCGAGCACCGGGCGGATCCTGGCGATGGTCTCGACGCCGTCGTACGACCCGAACCAGCTCGCTCAGCACACGTCGAAGGCCCAGACCGACGCCTGGAACGCGAACAACAAGGACCCGAAGAAGCCGATGCTGAACCGGGCGATCTCCGAGACCTACCCGCCGGGGTCGACGATGAAGCTCGTCACCGCGGCGGCCGTGCTCGAAGACGGCAAGGGCCCGGACACCCAGGTCAGCACCGCACCGAACACCAAGCTGCCGAACACGAACGTCACGCTGGAGAACTACGGCGGCGAAACCTGCCCTGGCAACACGTTCAAGGACGCGCTCGCGCACTCCTGCAACGTGCCGTTCGCGGAGTTCGCCGGCCAGCTCGGCGCGGACAAGATCAAGAAGACGGCGGCCAACTTCGGCATCGGGCAGACCGACCTGACCGTGCCGATGAAGGTCGCCCCGTCGACGGTCGGCCCGCTCGACTCGCAGGGCGCGCTCTACCAGAGCGGCATCGGCCAGCGGGACGTCCGGCTGACGCCACTGCAGGACTGCCTTCTCGCGGCCACCGTGGCCAACGGCGGGATGGCGATGAAGCCGCAGCTGGTGCAGTCGGTGCTGGCCCCCGACCTGTCGACGATCGAGGACTACAGCCCCACCGAACTCACCGGCACCGCGGCGCTGTCGTCGTCGAACGCCGCGATCCTCAAGGACATGATGATCGCTTCCGAGGGCTTCACCAAGGGCGGTGGCAAGCGCGCGGACGTCAAGATCGCGTCGAAGACCGGCACCGCCGAGCACGGCACGGACTCCAAGAACACCGCCCCGCACGCCTGGTACACCGCCTTCGCCCCGGCCGACAACCCGCAGATCGCGGTCGCCGTGATCGTCGAGGACGGCGGCAACCGCGGCCTCGCGGCCACCGGCGGCACGGTCGCGGCGGAAATCGGCCGCGCGGCCATCAACGCGAAGCTCGGGGGTGGATAGCGCATGCTGTCCTCCGGTCAGCTGCTGGCCGACCGCTACAAGCTGACGAGCCGGATCGCCGTCGGCGGGATGGGTGAGGTCTGGCAAGCCAGCGACACCCGGCTCGACCGGACGGTGGCCGTCAAGATCCTCAAGACCGAACTCTCCGGCGACGCCGAGTTCCTCCACCGCTTCCGCACCGAAGCGCGGATGACGGCGTCCCTCAACCACCCCGGCATCGCCGCGGTGCACGACTACGGCGAGACCATCCTCGACGGCGACCTGTCGATCGCCTACCTGGTGATGGAGCTCGTCGACGGCGACCCGCTGGCCGGGTTGCTGGCCAAGCACGGGCGGCTGTCGGCGGAGTTCACGCTCGACATGCTCGAGCAGGCGGGCAACGCGCTGCAGGCCGCGCACTCCCACGGCCTGGTCCACCGCGACGTCAAGCCGGGCAACATCCTGGTGACGTCGGCCGGGCAGGTGAAGATCACCGACTTCGGCGTGGCGAAGGCAGCCGACGCGGCCCCGGTCACCCGGTCCGGCATGGTCATGGGCACGGCGCACTACATCGCTCCGGAGCAGGCGCTCGGGCAACCGGCCGAGCCGGCGTCCGACGTCTACTCGCTGGCGGTGTGCGGCTACGAATGCCTCGCCGGGCACCGGCCGTTCCTGTCCGAGAACGCCGTGACGGTCGCGATGATGCACATCCGCGACATCGCGCCACCGCTGCCGCCGGACGTGCCGCCCGCGGCGCGCGCGGTGATCGAGGCGACGCTGGTCAAGGACCCGCGGCAGCGCTACAACAACGGCGGTGAGTTCGCGTCCGCCGTCGCCGCGGTCCGCGCCGGGCTGCCGCTGCCCACGCCGTCCGGGCTGGTGAACGCCACCTACACGACGGGCCAGCAGCCGGTGGTGCCCCAGCAGGTGCCGCAGCAGCCGCCCCCGTCGATGCCGGTGCCGATCCCCCAGCAGCAGCTGCCCCCGCAACAGCAGCCGATGCCGGGCGGCCCGCCGTCACCCGCGATGAACCCGATGATCGCCATCGGCCCGCCGTCCCGCCCGGCCCCGCGGCAGGTCATGCCGCCGGCCCCGCGGAAGAAGACGCAGTGGGGCTGGTGGGCACTTCTCGCCGCGATCCTGCTCGTTGTCCTGGTGGCGGGCATCGTTCTGGTGGCGAAGATGCTGGGCGCCGGCAGCGGTGCACCGCCGCACAACGGTCAGCCGCAGAGCCAGGTGGTCCCGGGCAGACAGGTGCCCGCGGAGCAGTCTTCGAGCTTCTACCCAGCGGACACTCCCGGCACGACCGACGCGGGCCGGCAAGGCCTCATGACCACACCTTGGACGGAATGGAACGGCATCCAGAGATGAGCACACCCAGACTGCTCTCCAACCGGTACGAGCTGGGCGAGACGCTCGGCTACGGAGGCATGTCCGAGGTCCACCACGGCCACGACGTGCGTCTCGGCCGGGAAGTCGCGATCAAGATCCTCCGTGCCGACCTCGCCAGGGACCCGCAGTTCCAGGAGCGCTTCCGCCGGGAGGCGCAGAACGCCGCCGCGCTGAACCACCCGGCGATCGTGGCGGTCTACGACACCGGTGAGGCGAACACCGAGTTCGGGCCGTTGCCGTACATCGTCATGGAGTACGTCGAAGGCCGGACGCTGCGCGACATCGTCAAGACCGAAGGCCCGATGTCGCAGAAGCGGGCGATGGAGGTCATGGCCGACGTCTGCGCGGCGCTGGACTTCTCGCACCGGCACGGCATCGTGCACCGCGACGTCAAGCCGGCCAACGTGATGATCACGAAGAACGGCGCGGTCAAGGTGATGGACTTCGGCATCGCGCGCGCGATGCACGACGGCCAGTCCGCCATGACCCAGACGGCCGCGGTGATCGGCACGGCGCAGTACCTGTCGCCGGAGCAGGCCCGCGGCGAGTCGGTCGACGCCCGGTCCGACGTCTACGCCGCCGGCTGCGTGCTCTATGAGCTGATCACCGGCGAGCCGCCGTTCACCGGTGATTCGCCGGTCGCGGTGGCCTACCAGCACGTCCGGGAGGACCCGAACCCGCCGTCATCGGTGAACCCCGCCGTGGCGCCGGAGCTGGACGCGGTCGTGCTGAAGGCGCTGGCCAAGGGCCCGGCGAACCGCTACCAGTCGGCGGCGGAGATGCGCTCGGACCTGGTGCGCACCCTTTCGGGCCAGCGCCCGGTGGCGCCGATGGTGATGTCCGAAGACGAGCGCACGCAGGTGATGAACGCCGACCGGCGGCAGCCGCAGCGCTACGACGAGTACAGCGAGCCGGACGACGAAGACCCGCGCGCCAAGCGGCGGCGTCGCACGATCCTCACCGCGGTGGCCGCGGTGTTCGTGCTGGGCGCGGTGCTGCTGATCATGTGGCTGGCGGGTTCGTTCAAGAGCAACGACGCGAGCACCGTGGCGATCCCCAACGTGGTGCACCAGACCGTCCCGCAGGCGCGGGAGATGCTGAGCAGCAGCGGGTTCAACGGCAAGGTCGAGCAGAAGCCGGTGACCTGCGGGGTGCAGCCGACCGACGGCAGCCCGTCGTGCACCCAGGACGACGTCAACCGGGTCGTCAAGGTCGACCCGACGGTCGGGGTTTCGGTCGCGCCCAACACGACGATCACGCTGTACGTCGGCGTCGCGCCGGGCAAGGCCAACGTGCCGGACCTCAAGAACAAGACGCGTGACCAGGCCGAGCAGGCGCTCACCGAGGCGAAGCTGACCCTCGACCCGACCGTCCAGGAGACCGAGGTCAGCGACCCGAACCAGGCCGGCCTGGTGCTGGGGCAGAACCCGCCCGCGAACTCCCAGGTCGACCAGGGCACCAGCGTGAAGATCACGGTGGGCAAGTCGAAGCAGCTCAAGGCGGTCACCGACTTCACCGGCCAGTCGTACTCGAAGGCGAAGGCGGGCCTGGAAGGCCAGGGCTTCACGACGAGGCGGGTCGACCAGGCTTCGGAGACGGTGCCGAAGGACACGGTCATCACCCAGAACCCGAACGGCGGGCAGCTGGCGGTGGGCAGCCAGATCGTGCTGACCGTGTCCACCGGACCGGACAGCACGAGCCAGATCCAGATGCCGCAGCTGGCCGGGATGACCTTCGACCAGGCGTCGGAGAAGCTGCAGAGCATGGGCTGGACCGGAAAGCTGAACCAGAAGTCCGACAAGCAGAGCAACGCGCCCGAAGGCACGATCACGGGTCAGAACCCGCAGGCGGGCACGATGATCAACCGGGACCAGAACATCACGGTCAACGTGTCGGAAGGCAACGGCTTCCCGTCCATCACCTTCCCCACAACGACAACGTCACGCTGATCCACCGAAAAGGCCCGCACGGTTCGCCGTGCGGGCCTTTCGTCGTTCAGGGCTGGTCGAGAAACCCTTGCACCGCACCGAGAACTTGGTCGGCATCGCTCGCGGCCCCGAAGTCGAGTTCGAGTTCCTCAGCGGCGCCCGAGCGTTTGACCTTCAGCGAGACGCGCGCTTCCCGGTACCGCGTCAGCCACGCGAAGAGCGACCGGCAGAAGACGTCGGCCGAGGTGCTCGAAACGCCGACGACGACGGAATCGAAGACCTGGACACGGCCGCGGAGTTCGTCTTCGCCGCGCAGCCATTCGGCGAGCCCCGGAAGCTCGCTGCCGGAGTTTGGCACGGTGATCGCGACGATCCCAGCCGTCACCCGATCTCCCTTCACCCAGAACCGGAGAGGCCCCGAACCTTAGTCGGCCGCGTGGCCCCGCTGGAAGCCCGGGGCGGAAATTGAATTGTGCAAATTGCAGTCAGCGGCGGCGCGTCGGCCAGGGCTTAGGCCACGCGTTCTCCGTGGCGTGGCGTCGTAGTGCTCGGGCGGCGTTCTCGTAGGTCGTCAAGGCGGCTTGGTGGGTGGAGTAGACGGCGCCGTGGTGGTGGCGCAGCGCGACGGCGAGGGCGCCGGCGCGGTGTTCGTAGAGGGTGAACGGTTCGATCAGGCCGGGCGGGCAGTCGGCGGCGGGGACAATCCGCACGCCGATCCGCGGTTTTCTCGCCCAAGTGCGTAGGTGGTCGAGCTGGTCGCGGAGGACATCGGGGGTGCAAGCGTCGGGCCGCGTGGCGACTTCGCCGATCAGGAAGGTGTGCGGTGGACCGGGTTCGTCGGACAGGGCGAGCTGACGTGCGGTCCGGAGAAGACAACCTACGTCGGCGGCCTCCGGGTCGAGCAGGCCGGTGTCGCGCAAGGCGCGGGCGTACTCAGCGGTCTGCAGGACTTCGGGGATGAGTGTGGGCGACCATTCGGTCACGCGGGTGGATCGCTGTTCGAAGGCGGTGCGCAAGTGGGCTTCGGCGCGCCCGTCTCGGTCGATGAGGTCGTGGTCGTGGGACCGGCGGGCCAGGTCGATGAGGTGCTCGCGCACGCTTTGCGGTGCTCGCAGGACCCCGAGGATGTGGGCCACGATCGTGTCCTGTGGTGCGCGTTGGCCGAGTTCGAAGCTCGACAGCACGGCGGGGTAGATGCCGATCATGTCGGCGAGCCGGCGCAGGCCGATGCTGCGCTGGGTGCGGGCTTCGCGCAGGCCGCCGGCCAGGGCGATGACGGCTGGTCGGAGGGCAGTTTCGGTCACGGTTCAGACCGCTCCGTTCGGTCGTGGGTTTCTGTGTCGGGGTTGGTGAGCAGGGAAGTCGTCAGGTTTGGTGCCGGCGCGGCGGGTGAGGGCAACGCCGATGTGGACGAGTTGGCAGCCGAGGATGTGCAGGCCGACAGTGTCCGCCTTGAGGGTCAGTAGCTCGACCGTGACGCTTCCGATCTTGGAGTTGACCTTCGTGAGCGCGGCGAGCAGTTCGCGGTCACGAGCGTGCACGTGGCCCCCCGATCCGCCGGCGCTCGTTCTGGGCCGCGCAGACCGGACACACCCGACCCGGCTTCGGGATCACCTGGCGGCGGCTGATGCTGGGCCGGTCGTGTTCCAGCGGGAACCGGACGTCAGTCAGGCACCAAGGCAGCAGCATGACCAGCCGCGGGCTGGCCATCTCCGAGTCCAGGTACAGGTGCGCCCACCCGTCGCCCCCGGTGAACTCGTGCCACTCCCAAAAGTCCAGATGCGAGCTGGCGCCCGTCATCGGGCCGTCGTCCAAGGCGGTCATCGAAGCCCTCGCTCGACGTCGAACGCCCGGACCGCGGCGGCGGCCTGCTCCCAGTCGACATCGGTCATGTCCGCGTGCTTCTGCGGATGCTGGTAGGTATCAAGATCGATCTCGTTGAGCCGCTGACCATCCGAGTTGAACAGCGACGCACCGCACCGGAACGTTGGTCGGTCATCGAAGTGCTCCGCGGTCATGGTGCTTTGCACCCCCGAGCGGTGCGAGCGTCGCGCAGCGAGACGGTCAACGCGTCACCCAGCTGGTTCCGAAGCTGCGCGGCCGCCTCGGCGCTGAACAGGATCGGCTCACCTGGAGGCGCCGAGCTGATCAGCGCGATCCGGTCGTCATCCCGTACCTCGACCTCGACGTGTGCCGGACCGCCGAGCTGGTCCACACCCTCGGTGCTCTGTCGCGTACGTCGTCGATCACGCATAGTTAGTGACCGTACAAAGGTGCAGGTCACAAACGTTTCCTGCTGGGAAACCCAAGTCTGTACCCTGAGGCGCATGGACTCGATCGGCATCACGATCCGCCGGCTTCGCCGTTGGCGTGGCCTGTCCCTCGAACAGCTCGCCGGCCTATCCGGCCTGTCGAAGGGCTACCTGTCCAAGATCGAGAACGAACGCACGGCGATCGACAAACGCTCAACCCTGGTCGCAATCGCCGGCGCGCTCCGCGTCAGCCTCTCCGACATCACCGGCGACGGACTGGAAATCCGCGACCCGCAGGCCGACTCCGCCATCCCCGCCATCCGCGACGCCCTGCTGAGCACCGACCTCGACGGCACCGAGCCGCCCATCGGCGACCTCGCACAACTGCTGTCAGAGACGCAATTGGTCGCAGCCCTGCGGCAGGCGAACCAAGACGCCGAGGTCGGCGCCCGGCTCCCCGAACTGCTGCTGGCCCTGCACACTCACGTCGACAAGCCGGACGCGCTCCGCTCGCTCGTCACCGCCACCCACACCACGGCCCTGCTGACGAAGGGTCTCGGCGCGTTCGAGCTGGCTTGGATCGCCGCTGACCGCGGCCACGAGGCAGCGCAGCGGCTCGGCGAACCCGGCTGGATCGCCCTCGCCGAGTTCGCACGCACGCAGGCCCTGTCCGGCCTCGGCGCACACAAGCGAGCATCCAAGCTCGCCGAACGCGCCCTGGACTACGTGCCGGCCGACGCCTACGACGTCCGCGGCGCCCTCACCCTCACAACCGGCTACACCGAATCCGTCCTGGGCGGCGACGCCACCGCAGCGCTCGACGAAGCTGCCGGCCTGGCCGAACACGTCGAATACGGCAACAAGAACTTCCTGCTGTTCAGCCCGGCCAACGTCGTGCTCTGGCGCATCTCATCAGCCCTCGAACGCGGCGACCACGCCGAAGCCGCGCGGCTGGCCGCGACCGTTGACCCGGCCGAGCTGACCATCGACTCCCGCCGCACCACGTTCCTGATCGAGCACGCCCGCGCGCTTTATGGCATCCGTCGTCCTGACGAGGAAGTGTTGGCCCTGCTGGTCAATGCCGAGAAGCTGGGGCACATCCGAACCCGGACGAACCCGTTCGTCCGGGAGATCATCTCGACGATGCTTGCCCGGGCTCGGCGCGAGGGCGTGGCCCGCGAGGTCCGGGGCATGGCTGATCGGATGGGCTTGATCAAGACCGCCTAGAGCCGTGGTCAGGTGCCGACATGGGACGGCCTCTTGGGTACCGGCAAATGGCTAGAGGTGTGCAACCAGTTGCAAAACGTAGCGATATGAGACAAAAAGAAGACCCAGCCCCGCAAGGGGACTGGGTGGGTGTAATGGGAACGTACCACGGTGGTACATCAGTTGCCACTGGTGCGCTCTGGTTCACACGATAGAGGTAACTTAGTTCCCGCCTGTCTCTCCTGTGCGGAGGCATAACGCCTGTTCAGGAGGGGTGTTGGTGAGCGTGTGGTGTTAGTCACCACCCGGGAGGTCTCGTGAGGTGACCGACAGGGTTTGGCAGTTGATGAGCGACGAAGTCGGCTTGCGTCAGCTTGCGCCACCAGTGACGCCCAGCGCCGTCGCTAGCCGTCCCTCGCAGGGCGCCGGCAACCTGGTGCGGCGAGGGGCACACGACACCGACCGGTACGCGGTCGCGAGCTAGGCAAACCGGTAGCGCTAAGTCAGAGTCGTTGGAGATCACCACTGCTGCGTCTATGGCCCCGCTCAACACGTCGACAAGCAAGTGGGAGGCAACGTTGACGTCGCTGCCCTTCTCTTCCCGGATTAGGGCAGTCGCTCGCACCATCTTGTTGCCGTTCTTGGCAGTGATGATCTCCAGTGGAAGGTCTGTCTGAGGGAGTGCAGATGTCGGTTGGAAGATCTCCGGTCGCCCATTCGGAGATTCGGTAGCTAGCGGCACCTTCTTTGCATTCGCGACGTAGTAGCCGTACTCAACGTCGTCGACGGCGCCGGATGCCTTCAGGGCCTTGAGATAGACGTCTTGGTCGCGGTGGGGGCCAGGGGTGTCGTTGGGGTCAATTCTTGCTGTGCAGTAGATAACCCGTTCGATATGGGCTCCTGGCCAGTTGCGGCGCTCACCTACAAGAGTTGCGGCGAGATCGCGCGGTGACAGCCACTTCCATCCGGGTGTGCCGCGGCCAAACCATCGGCGGCCCCCGTAGTAGAGGTTGTAGCCGTCCACGTACACGCCAACACGCATCCAATGAGAATAGCGGCCGAGTGCGACATAGACGCACAACGATCCGCCGCGCGTCCCCATGTCCGGCCTTGATTAACACCTATGGCTGGCTAATCGGCGGATTATCCACAGATCTGCCCCCAGGTGCTGTGTACACGAGGATTCCTAGCCTCCCCAGCGTGAAGCCCTCGACCGGCAATGGCGACGGATGTCAAGTGGGTTTGCGGACGAGGCCGGTGTAGGCGGCGATGGCGAGGGTGGCCAGGCCCCAGAGGAGGGCTTGGAGTACCCAGAGGGCGGCGGTGAAGGTTTGGCCCCAGCCGGTGGTGGTGTCGAGGTCGCAGTGGGCGCGGATGCCGGTGGTGCCGACGGGGAGGCCGCGGTCGATGCCGAGGCCGATGAGTTCGACGGGTGAGCAGGGTGTGCCGGGGTCGGTGGGTTTCGCGGTGGCGAGTGGGACGCGTTCGGCGGCGTGGTGGCCGGGGTGGGTGGTGACGTTCCCCGCGAGCAGGCTGAGTGCGGCGGCGAGGGTGAGGACGACGGCGAGGGCGGTGACGAGGCGGTGGGCGCGGTAGCCGTAGCGGCCGAGCCAGCCCCACAGCGCGTGTCGCGATTGTGCGAGCCGGTTGCCGAGAGCCTGCGGTGTGCGGCGGCGGAGGTCGTTTTGCTGGGTGATGAGGATTTCGCGGGCGTTGTTGTCGTGGCCGGCGGCGCGTTCGGTTGCGGCGAGTTGCTGGAAGGGTTGAGGCCAGTAAGTCTCGGTGTGGTGGACCAGCAGATGCAACCATTGCCGCCACGAGATCGTGGAAAGGCTGGGGTAGGTCAATCCGCGGGCGGTGATGGTGCGGTCGCTGTCAGGGCAACCACGTCGGCTCATCCCCTGCCGACCGGACTTACACACCAGCGCCGATGGTAACTTGAACGCCCCGGCGATCTGTGCCTCATGCAGGACCAGAAGTGGACCTGAACT
Source organism: Amycolatopsis sp. NPDC004747 (assembly GCF_053601335.1). Taxonomy (NCBI): domain Bacteria; kingdom Bacillati; phylum Actinomycetota; class Actinomycetes; order Pseudonocardiales; family Pseudonocardiaceae; genus Amycolatopsis; species Amycolatopsis sp. NPDC004747. Next base: position 64,851 of record NZ_JBSGBQ010000006.1, read on the forward strand.
GCCAGCGAGGTGGGCCACCACCAGGACAGCTTGGCCGTCAATGTGGGCACCGGGCAGCCGGATTGCACCCAGATCTCCGTTGCTGGTGATATCGGCGTCCCGCATGAACAGGCTGCTGCCGACGCGGAGGTCATCGGCGCCCAGGGCGGGCCCGGCGGGGTTGATGATGGTTGCGCGTTCGAGACTGAGTTGGCCGCCGATCCGGGCACCGAGCAGCCGGATCGTGCCGAGTTCTCCGGCGCCGGTGATGTCAGCATCCCGCACGAACAGACTGCTGTCGGTGTGGAGGTCATCGGCGTACAGGGCGGGTCCGGCGGGATTGGTGATGGTGACGCGATCGAGGTTGAGTTGGCCGCCGATCCGGGCACCGAGCAGCCGGATCGCCCCGAACTCGAAGGCGCCTGCAACGGTGGCATCCGACATGAACAGGTTGCTGTCGGTGCGGATGCCGTCAGCGTGCAGGCAGGCGAGCAGACTACCGTTCAAGTAGAGGTGGCTAAGACGTGCGTATTGGCAGTGAATGCCATCAGGGAGCGCACATCGATCTAGGCCCAGACCAGTGATGGCGGTGACGTGATCGAGGTCAAGCCGTCCGACGATCCGCACATCTACTATCTGGATTCCGTGGGGGTCGAGGTCACCGCGCAGGCCGAGGAGCAGTTCGCGGAGCAGGCCGGCTCGTACCTGGAGTTCGGGTTCGTCGGTAACCGCCAGATTCTCCACCGTCATCGTGATAGCGGGTCTGGCGACTTCCCCGCGGCGGGCGGTGTCGACTACCCGTTGTTCAAGCTCGGTCAGGTCGGTAAGCATGGGCAGGGGCTGCGTCTCGTCCACGCTCCCAGTGTCGATTACGTGCTACGGAATGTGACATCCGATGGCCTGACTCGTCCCTAGTGCTTCCTTTGCGATCATAAGTTGCTCCTTCGTGCCGGAGCTGGGGTAGACACTTCCTACCTGCATGCAGCCGGGGTCGCTGAAGGCGAGTGACTAAGTGGGCGACAATTGCGGAGGTCGTCAACGGTGATCCGTGGACGCCCACGGACACCGAAACGCGAGGTTGCCAGGCATCTACCATGATCGGAAAGTCCTGATCTTGGCCTGATAACGAAGAAGTCCTAGGTCCTCGCAGGTCCGCGCGAACGAGTCCGGTTCGCATCTGATCGCGTTCAGACATCGCAGCGTCCCGGGGTCGGCGAAGCGTTGGTCGTGTTCCGCGGCGATTCAGAGATCGACGCGGCTCGGTACAGCCGGTCCTGCAGGTCATGCCTGATCAGTGGCCGACGTGGAATAGCTCAGGAGCGTCGGCGCACCAGTTCCGAAACGGCGAAGTAGCTGACGGCCAGCATCGCCACCGCCGTCACCAGCGCCAGTACCAGCGGCCCGGCGACCGGCTCATCGTCGGTCAGTGCGTGCAGCAACGGGTGGACCAGCGGGATCTTTGCCAGCAGCACGACGACGAGGGTGAGCACCGCGGCGAGCACCGTCCAGCCGATGCGGTTGACCAGCAACCGCGAGCACGGGAGGGCGATCGCGATGCCGAGCACCGCGCACGCGAAGTGCGCGAGCAACCCGATGCCCAGCGCGGCCGGCTGGACCTTGAACGACTTGAGTGCCGACCACACCTCGGTGATCGCGGTGAGGACCAGCGAACAGGCCAGCACCGTCAGCACCGCGCCGGTGATCATCCGGTGCCAGCGGCGCGCGTGGCTCAAGGTCACCAGGCGCTGCACCGGGTCTTCGATGTCGAGCAGGGCGATCGTCAGCCAGCACGAGACGACCAGCAACCCGCCGGCGCTGACGCCGAACAGCGGCAGCGGCGGCGAATGCGGGTCGGCGTAGAGGATCACGCAGAGCGCGAGGTAGGCCAGCAGCGCCGGCAGGTAGCGCTGTGAATGCCCGAGCAGCGCCAGGTAGTACCGGGTCAGGGCGAGCACGGCGCCACCTCCCGCACCGACCAGCCGTCTTCGAGCGCCCTCTTCAGCACCGCGTCGACGCGGGCGACCTCGACCGTCAGCACCACCTGGGGCCCTTCGGCGACGGCGTGCCGGACACCCGGCTCGTCGGTCCAGCCGGTGCCGCCGCCGCGCAGCACGATTCGCGTGGTCGGCTCCGTGCTCTCGGCCGTCAGCCGGCCCGCGTTCATCAGGTGGACGACGTCGGCGTGGTCGTGCACCACCTGCGGCCGGTGGTCGGTGAACACGACGCTCGCCCCGCGCGCCCGTGTCTCGGCGACGAGCTCGCCGAGGATCGCGTGCGTTCCGACGTCGAGGCCGGACCAGGGCTCGTCGAGGATCAGCAGGTCGGGCCGGACCATCACGGCCTGCGCGAGCCCGACCTTCTGCGCGTTGCCCTTGGACAGGGTGCGCAGCGGCGCCGCCGGGCCGCCGACGAGGGCGAGGCGTTCGAGCAGCGGGTCGATCACCGAGAGGTCGGCGAGCCCGTGGATGCGGGCCATGTGCCGCAGGTAGGCGCGGGCGCCCATGCGCTGGCCGGCCGGGAAGCGGTCCGGCAGGTAGCCGATCCGCGGGGTGCCGGTGACGGACCCGGTGGTGGCGTGCGAGACGCCGGCCATGATCCGCAGCAGCGTCGACTTCCCGGAGCCGTTGCTGCCGAGGATGCCGACGACGTGCCCGGGCTCGACGGTCAGGTCGACCTCACGCAGGACGAAGTCGCCGCGCCCGTACCGCTTGCCGACCCCCTCGAGCCGGATCACGCAACAGCGGCCTTCTGGAGCGCCTTGGTCGCCCGCTCGAGCTCGTTCACCCGGGCCGGGTCGACGGGGTGGCCCGCCGCGGCCAGCCAGTTCGCGAGCATCCGGTGGCCGCCCTCGGTGAGCACGGACTCCGGGTGGAACTGGACGCCTTCCAGCGGCAGCTCGCGGTGGCGCATGCCCATCACGATGCCGGACTCGGTGCGGCCGGTGATCTCGAAGACGGCGTCGGAGATGGTGTCCGGCACCACGGTCAGCGAGTGGTAGCGGGTGGCCGTGAACTCCTCGGGCAGGTCCGCCAGGATGCCGGCGCCGGTGTGGCGGACCTGGCTCGTCTTGCCGTGGAGCAGCTCGGGCGCGCGGTCGACGGTCGCGCCGTAGACGACGCCGAGTGCCTGGTGGCCGAGGCAGACGCCGAGCATCGGCGTGCGCGTCTCAGCGCACTTCCGGATGACGTCCATGCTCTGGCCCGCGCGTTCGGGGGTCCCCGGGCCCGGCGAGACGAGCACGGCGTCGAACTCGGGCACGCGGTCGAGGTCCACGACGTCGTTGCGCCAGACCGTGCAGTCGGCGCCGAGCTGGGCCAGGTACTGGACCAGGTTGTAGACGAAGCTGTCGTAGTTGTCGACGACGAGAACGCGCATGAGCCGAGCTTACCGGCTCCCACCTGCTGGACCGTACGCCAAATCACATTTCAGGTTAGGCGAACCTAACTTACCGTGGAGCGGGTGAGCCGTTCTCTTCGTGTAGCCGTGGTGGGCGCTGGTCCTGCCGGCATCTACGCCGCCGACATCCTGGACAAGTCCGACACCGACGTGCAGATCGACCTGTTCGAGCGCATGCCCGCGCCGTTCGGGCTGATCCGGTACGGCGTCGCGCCCGACCACCCGCGCATCAAGGGCATCGTGACCGCGCTGGAGAAGGTGCTCTCGAAGCCGAACATCCGGCTGCTGGGCAACGTCGACTACGGCACCGACATCAAGCTCGACGAGCTGCGCGAGTTCTACGACGCGGTGATCTTCTCGACCGGCGCGTCCGCCGACCGCGCGCTCGACATCCCGGGCATCGACCTCGACGGCAGCTACGGCGCCGCGGACTTCGTCTCCTGGTACGACGGCCACCCCGACGTCCCGCGCACCTGGCCGCTGAACGCCTCTTCGGTCGCGGTCCTCGGCGTCGGGAACGTCGCCCTGGACGTGGCGCGGGTGCTGGCGAAGACGGCCGACGAGCTGCTGACCACCGACATCCCGGACAACGTCTACCAGGGGCTCAAGGCCAGCCCGGTGACCGACGTGCACGTGTTCGGCCGCCGCGGCCCGGCGCAGGCGAAGTTCACCCCGCTGGAGCTGCGGGAGCTGGACCACTCGCCGAACGTCGAGGTCATCGTGTACCCGGAGGACATCGAGTTCGACGACGGCAGCATCGCGGCCCTGCGCGCGTCGAAGCAGATCGACATGGTGGTGAAGACGCTGCAGGAGTGGGCCATCCGCGAGCCGGGCTCCCGGCCGCGCCGGCTGCACCTGCACTTCTTCCACTCCCCCGCCGAAGTCCTCGGCGAGGACGGTCGCGTGACCGGCCTGCGCACCGAGCGGACCGAGCTGACCGGCGACGGGAACGTCCGCGGCACCGGCGAGTTCCACGACTGGGACGTCCAGGCGGTGTACCGCGCGGTCGGCTACCTGTCGTCGCACCTGCCGGAGCTGCCGTTCGACCACGTGGCGGGGGTGGTGCCGAACCAGGCCGGGCGCGTGCTGGACCTGGACGAGAACCAGCTGCCGGGCGTGTACGTGACGGGCTGGATCAAGCGCGGCCCGGTCGGCCTGATCGGCCACACCAAGGGCGACGCGGCCGAGACGATCGCGAGCCTCCTGGCGGACGCCGACACCCTGACCGCCCCGAAGTTCTCGTCGCCGGACGCGATCCTCGACTTCCTCGAGACGCGCGGCATCCCGTTCACGAACTGGGACGGCTGGGGCCGGCTCGACGCGCACGAGAAGGCGCTGGGCTCGGCGGCCGGCCGCGAGCGGGTGAAGGTCGTCGAGCGCGAGGAGATGACCCGGATCTCGCGCGGCTAGGAACCCAGGTACGCGAGAACGGCCAGCACGCGGCGGTTCGTGTCGTCCGAAGCGGCGATGTCCAGCTTCGCGAAGATGTTCGCCGTGTGCTTGCCGACCGCTCCTTCGCTGAAGTGCAGCCGGGCGGCGATCGCCGCGTTGGAACAGCCTTCCGCCATCAGCGCCAGTACTTCGCGCTCGCGCGGGGTCAGCGCCGCCAGCGGGTCGGAAGCGTTGCCCGCCACCAGTTTCGCGATCACCTCGGGGTCCATCACGGTGCCGCCCGCCGCGACCCGGCGGACGGCGTCGATGAACTGCTCGGCGTTGAAGACGCGGTCCTTCAGCAGGTAGCCGATCGCGCCCGTGCCGTCGGCCAGCAGTTCGCGCGCGTACAGCTGCTCGACGTGCTGGGACAGCACGAGAATCGGCAGCCCGGGGACTTCGCGGCGGGCCGCCAGCGCGGCCTGCAGCCCCTCGTCGGTGTTCGTCGGCGGCATCCGGACGTCCACAATGGACACTTCGGGGCGTTCGGCGCGCAGCGCGGCCACGAGCTCCGGGCCGGTGGCGACCGCGGCGACGACGTCGAAGCCGTGCGCCATCAGGAGATGTGTCAGGCCGTCTCGGAGGAGATATTGGTCTTCGGCGACAAGGGTTCGTGGTCGAGCTGACACGGGATCTCCAGGGTCGCCTTCGTCGGGCCGCCGATCGGGCTGGTGAGCGTCAACCTACCGTCGAAGCCACCCAGGCGGCGCTCGATTCCGCGCAGCCCTGAACCACCGGCCGGGTTCGCGCCACCCGGGCCTTCGTCGGTCACCACGACGGTCAGCAGGTCGTCGGCGAACTGCACGTCGACCGCCGCCCGCTTCGCGCCGTGCTTCGCCGCGTTGCCCAGCAGCTCGGACACCGCGAAGTACACGCACGCCTCGACCGGCTCCTCGACGCGCCCCGGCAGCGAGCCGGTGACCTCGGCCTTCAGCGGGCTGTCCATGGCCAACGCGCGCACGGCGTCCAGCAGCCCGCGCTCGGACAGCACCGGCGGGTGGATGCCGCGGATCAGCACCCGCAGTTCGGTGAGCGCTTCCGACGACGCCGTCCGCAGCTCGGCCGCGAGCCGTTTCGCGGCCGCCGGATCGGCGTCCACCAGCGCCTCGACCGCGCCGAGCTTCATCCCCATCGCGACCAGCCGCGACTGGATGCCGTCGTGCAGGTCGCGCTCGATCCGCCGCAGCTCGGCGGCCTGCGTGACGGTGACGTCCGACCGCGTCTGCTTCAGCCGTTCGACGCGCTGGGCCAGCCGCGACGACTTGGTCGGCCCGAACCACACGCGGGCGAAGCGCGCCTGCTGGCGGGCCAGCCACGGCGCCGGCGCCACCGCGGCGGCCAACGCCAGCAGGATCAACGGTGTCTGCGCGAGCGCGCCGAGGTGCGTCGTCACCGCGGGCAGCGGGAACCACTCGGCTCGCGGCGACACGAACGGCCGCCAGAACCAGAGCACCGAGAGACCGGTCATGGCCCAGCCGGCCAACACGAGTGCCGCCACCGAGCAGGCGAGCGACACGAGCGTGCTCAGCGCACCGCCCGCGATGTCGCGCCACGTGGCCCGGTCGCGCAGGATCCACCGCATCCGGGCCCGCTGGAGCGGCCAGTACGGCTCCTCGTACAGCTGCCTGCCGACCTGGTAGAGCCCGTCGGCGCGGGGCACCGGCAACCCGGGCGGCGGCAGGTACGGACGCGGGATCCGCACCCCCGTCCAGTTCTCCGTCTCGCGACGCAGCGTGTCGGTGGCCAACCGGCTCCACTGCACGACCCGGGCCGCCAGCATCGGGGCGCCGGCCATGACGACCAGCTGAACCGCCGAAAAGACCAGCTGCAGCAGGGAGAGCGCGAGGATGCCGAGCTGGTGGCCCAGCGCTTCGAGGTGCCGGTGCAGCCAATTCCCGCTTCCTTGTTCGACGGCCGGCCGCGGCCCGAGCCACCAGCGCGTCCACCGGCCGTAGCCGCGCAGCACCCGCGGCCCGCCGAGCAGGACGGCGACCGGCAGCAGCAACGTGACCAGCGGGTTCACCAGCTGCCAGCTGAATTCCCGGTTCGCCGCCGGGTCCTCCAGCGCCCACGTCAGGCGGTGCTGCCAGCGGATCCAGAACGCCCGCTTGTAGAGCTGGTTGCCGTCGCGGTACCAGCCGTCGCGCTCGCGCACCGGCTCCGGCGGCTCGGACCGGTAGGGCGCTTCGATCTCGACGCCGCACCAGCGCGCCGCGAGCGTCCGCGCCACCGCCGACCGGCCGCGGGTCCACACGACGGCGGGCCCGAGGAAGAAGACCAGCCCGCCGCACAGCAGCGCGAAGGCGATCAGCTCGACGAGCACGTCGACCCAGCTGAGCAGCGAGAAGGCGGCCAGCGCCAGCGCCCGGCCCAGTGCACGCAGGTACGGCATCCGGCACCTCCTTCCCCCGGGAATTCTCGCCTCGCCGCCCCGGACCGCGCAGTGCCCCCAGCCCCACGACGGGGGTGGGTCCAGCCCCACCCCGGCTTCAGCAAAACGCTACCTGAGCTGGGGTTTCAGCGTCATTACCGAGGCCGCCGCCGGTTCGTAGCTTCGAAGCCATGCCACTCATCGAAGTCACCGACCTCCGCAAGCGCTACGGCTCCCGGGTCGCGGTCGACGGCGTTTCGTTCACCGTCGAGCGCGGCGAAATCTTCGGCATCCTCGGCACCAACGGCGCCGGGAAGACCACCACCGTCGAATGCCTCCAGGGCCTCCGCCACGCCGACGGCGGCACGATCTCCGTGCTCGGCCTGGACCCGGCGGCCGACCACGCCGAGCTGACCCGCCGCGTCGGCGTCCAGCTGCAGGAAAGCCGGCTGCCCGCGAAGCTGCGGGTGCGCGAGGCGCTGGAGCTGTTCGCGTCCTTCTACCCCGAGTCCGCCGACATCGACGTCCTGCTCGACCGGCTCGGCCTCCGCGAGCACGCCCGCAGCTGCTTCGGAAAGCTGTCGGGCGGCCAGAAGCAGCGCGTGTCGATCGCGCTGGCCCTGGTGGGCCAGCCCGAGCTCGCGATCCTCGACGAGCTGACCACCGGGCTCGATCCGCACGCCCGCCGCGAAACGTGGCAGCTCGTCGAAGGCATCCGCGCCGCCGGCGTGACGGTGCTGCTCGTCACCCACTTCATGGACGAGGCCGAACGGCTCTGCGACCGCGTCGCGATCTTCGACGCCGGCCGCGTGGTCGCCACCGGCACCCCGACCGAGCTCCGCGCCGCCGCCGGAGCGTCCACTTTGGACGACGCGTTCGTCTCGCTGACCAGGAGCGCCCGATGAGCACCTTCACCAAGATCACCGCGACCGAAGCGAAGATCTTCCTCCGGACGCCGGTCACGGCGATCGCCGGTCTCCTGCTGCCGTCGGTCCTGCTGCTCGCGATCGGTGCGATCCCGGGCATGACCGAGCCGAGCGAGAAGGCGGGCGGCTACCGGTTCATCGACGCGTGGGTGCCGTCGCTGATCGTCATCACCCTCGCGATGCTGGCGCTGCAGTCGATCCCGGCCGCCGTCGCCACCTACCGCGAGCAGGGCGTGCTGCGCCGGCTGGCCACGACCCCGGTGCACCCGGCGAACCTGCTGGTGGCCCAGCTGGTGATCCACGTCGCGGTGGCGCTGGCCGGCATCGCGCTCGTGCTCGGCGCGGGCCGGGTCGTCTACGACGTCCCGCTGCCCGAGCACCCGCTGATGTTCGCGGTGACGCTGCTGCTCGGGGTGGTTTCGACCTTCTCGCTGGGCCTGATCACGGCTTCGGTCGCGGGTACGGCCAAGAGCGCCGGTGCGCTGGCGATGGTCGTGTTCATCCCGATCATGTTCTTCGGCGGCGTGTACCTGCCGCGCCCGCTGCTGCCGTCGGTGCTGCAGCGGATCGGCGACTACCTCCCGCCGGGCTCGCAGGCCCTGCAGGACACCTGGGTCGGGCCCGGCGTGCAGCCGCTGCAGCTGGCCGCGCTCGCCGCCTTCGCGGTGCTCGGGACGGCGCTGGCGGCCCGGTTGTTCCGCTGGGAGTGACCCTTCCGCCAAAGTGGTGATGATCATCGTTTTCTCTTGTGGGCGGGCCACCCGGCCGGTAGCCAGGAGGGTGGCCCTGCTCAAACTGGAGGTTCGATGTCCCTGGACGTGTCACCCGCGTTGCTGGAGAAGGCCGAGCGCGGGGAGGTCACCGACGCCGAGTTCGTCACCTGCGTCAAGGAATCCCTGCCGTACGCCTGGGAGGTCATCACCGGCGTCATCGCCGACGCCGAGGGCGCGGCGGACGGTTTCGCCGACAACGAGACGCCGCCGCCGAGCGAGGCCGCCCGCGGGCAGCTGCTGCGGGCACTGGCCTCGGACGCGATCCGCGGCGGCCTCGAGCGCCACTTCGGCGTCAAGCTGGCGTTCCAGAACTGCCACCGGGTCGCCGTGTTCAAGAAGTCCGAAGTAGACGGTGACCGCTACCGGGCGTTCGTCTCCCCGCGCGGGCAGCTGCTCAACCAGAGCCCGGAGCTGCGGGACTGCTAGCCCGCAGCGCGGGCAGCACCTCGGTGCCGATCCGCGCGATGTTCTCGAACGTGCCCTCCGGCGTACCCGACGCTTCCACGAGCATCAGCACGTGGGAGACGCCGGTGCGCCGGAGGCTCGTTTCCAGGGTCCGGACGCAGTGGGCGGCGTCCCCGACCGGGTGGATGGCGCACAGCCGTTCGGCGTAGTCCTCGGGATCCTTCTGCGGTCCGGGCCTGCCGTCGACCGTGACGTGGGCACCGAGCCCGTCCGTCAGCCACGGCGGCAGTGCGTTGCGCACCACGCCGGGGTCGCCCACCTGGCAGAGCACGGTCGAGACGTGGTTCGCGGGCTTGCCGTAAGCCGCCACGGTGCCGGCTTTTTCCTCGTCGTCGGCGTGCAGGCCGAGCAGGAGCGGGAGGTCTCTCTCGGCAGCCTGCCGGACGGCAGCCGACCGCGGTCCCCCGCACGCGACGACGACGTCCGGCCGCCGTTCCGGCGCCGGGACCACGGGGACCTCCCGGAAGGCGAAGTGCCTCCCCCGGGCCCCGACGCGGCCGGTGGTGGCGCGCAGGAAGACGTCGAGGGTCTCCTCGAAGCCGGTTTCGTACCGGTCCAGCCCGGTCCCGAAGACCTCGAGGTCCTGCCACGGCCCGCCCCGCCCGACGCCGAGCCGCAGCCGCCCGCCCGAGACGGCGTCGAGCAGCGCCCACTGCTCGGCGAGGGCGACGGGGTGCGTGGTCGACAGGACGCTCACGGCGGTGCCGACCCCGATCCGGGACGTCCGCCCGAGCACGTGCGCGGCGAGGGTGATCGCGGACGGGCAGACGCCGTAGGGCATGAAGTGGTGCTCGGCGAACCAGACGTCGTCGAAGCCGGCTTCTTCGGCCAGCTCGGCCGCGCGAACGGACCGGCGGAGGACGTCGGCGTCCGCCTGGCCGGGGAACCGGCCGCTGACCAGGAAGACGCCGAACCTCAGTTGACCGCGACCTCGTTGAACCACAGCCGCGGCTCCAGCCACGGGAACACCACGAACATCAGCAGCGCGATCACGCCGAGCACCAGCACGACCGAGATCGTCAGCTTCGCCGCGAACGGGCCGGGGAGCTTCCGCCAGATCCAGGCGTACATCAGGCCTCCCCGATCTTCGAGAGCAGGTCGCCGTAGTTCTTGACCTGGTCCTTCGGCACCTGCTGGGTCAGCACCGAGGTGATGATGAGCCGTTCCTTGGCGGAGAACTGCGGGTGGCAGGTGGTGAGGGTGAGCAGTGCGGCCTGCTGGGCCTTCGGCAGCACGTCGGCACCCTTGTACGGGACCGGGTTCACCGCGGTGCCCTGGCTGGGCAGCACGACCTTGCGGCCGAAGGTCTCGTTGTAGGCGCCACCGTCTTCGGCGTTCTGGTCGCGCAGGGTCGAGACGCCCTTGCACTTCGGGTCGGCGCCCTTGCCGCCGGCCCAGTCCTTCACCTCGTCGTCGTAGGGCAGGACCTTGTAGATGTAGAAGTCGGTCGAGGTCTCGATCACGATCTGGTCACAGGAGGAGAGGTTGTCCAGGTCGTTGAACGGGGCACCCTTGCCGACGCGGTGGCCGGCGACGGCGAAGTTGCCGGGCTCGCCGGGCAGCGACGTGCCCTTGTAGTGGCCGGGGCCGACCTCGAGGGCGGCGTCGTCGGTGCCTTCCTGGATGGTGAAGTTGTAGTCGACGCCGAAGCTGGGGATGTGGATGCGGGCGAACGCCTTGCCGTCGATCAGCTCGGGGTGCAGCGTGCGGTCGTGCGCCCACTCGCCGTCGAGCTGGTCGCTCGCCTCGGACTGCTTGCCCGCCGAGAACAGGTCGGTCACGTAGAGCTCGTAGACCATGAACAACAGCACGACCAGGCCCAGCGTGATGAGGATTTCGCCGGCCGTCCGGATGGCGACGCCGCCCTTGCCGAGCGGCGGGGCGGTCTTCTCCTTGGTCGCCGTGCCGCCCTTGCCGACCGGGGCGAAGACGATCGTCTCGTCGTTGGCGCCGGGCGGCGGGGGCGGGCTGGTGTAGCGGCGGGACGGCGGGCCCTGCGGCCGCCGCGGCGGCTGCCCCTGGGGGCCGCGCTGGGGCTGGCGGGGCGGCACCTGGCCGCGCGGGGGCGTGGCCGGGCGACGCGGGGGCGTAGGCCGCTGACCGGGGTATCTGCGCCGGTCGTCATCCGGTCCTTCGCGCGTAGTCACGCAAGCTCCTCTCAAGCCGCGTCCAACACTTGGTGACCCCGACGTCACGGTACGGGAAATCCGACCACTCCCGGCCGCTGCTTTCCTGCGGTCGTTTACGTTAACGTGTGCACGTGGCGCCGGTTGCGCACCCTCAGCGGGACATCGCCACCAGACGAGCCCGAAGAGCACCGCGAGGAACACACGATGCCCAAGTCCAAGGTCCGCAAGAAGACCGCTTACACCCCGCCCGCCGACCGGCGCACGCCGGTGAAGGTGCGGGCCGCCGGCCCGACCGGTCTGGCCTGGAAGATCCCGATGTTCGGGCTGATGCTGCTCGGGCTGGTGTGGCTGCTGGTCAACTACATCGCCGGGGACAAGATCTCCTGGATGGCCGACCTGGGCAACTGGAACTTCGCCGGCGGGTTCGCGCTGATGATCGCGGGTCTGCTCATGACGATGCGCTGGCGCTGATTATTACTCCGAACAGCGGCTTGACGTCGAATTACAGCGGTGTGACTCATCCCCAGTGTGGATAACCCCTGTGGATAACTACCCCACCTCCTGGGCCCCTCGTCAGGCCGTTGTGGTATCGGCCTGGGCGGTCACCGCGTTGCTGCTGGTCGGCGTGGTGACCGACGCGCTGACCGGCGACCGCGGCGGGCTGGTGCTGTTCGCGCTGGCGGCCGTCGCCGTCGGCGCGTTCGCCGCCCACGCGACGATCGTCCGCCCCCGGCTGGCCGCGGACGCCGAGGGCCTGGTCGCCCGGACCCTGGGCGGCACGCACCGGCTGCCGTGGGCGCAGACGCGCACCCGGCTGCGCACCACCCGCCGGATGGGCCGCGACGGCGTCACGCTCGAAATCGAGCACGACGAGCAGCTGTACGTCTTCGGGTGGCTCGACCTCGGCGAAGACCCGCGGGACGTCCTGGACGTCCTCAGCACGCTGCGGGCGCGCGGCTAGGCGCAGAAGTAGGTCGGGATACCCCGGTACGGGACGAAGCCGCAGTTCACCGCCGCGTACTGGCCGGACTGGTAAGCCAGCAGCCCGACGATCGCCAGGACGATGATCGTGAGCCCCACCGCCTGCCAGCGCACCTGGTTGACCTGCGGCGCGTAGAGCAGGGCGACGGTGACCAGTGCCCCGGTGACCAGGCCGCCGACGTGCGCGTAGATGGAGATGCCCGAGATGCCGAAGGTGATGAAGGCGTTCAGCGCGAGGGTGATGATCAACCCGGTCGGGTTCAACCGCAGCTTCACCACGATCACCGCGTAGGCCCCCATCAGGCCGAACAGCGCGCCGGACGCGCCGGCCGTCCGCGATTGGGGGTCGTCGAAGAGCAGGACCGCGGCGGACGCGCCGAGCATCGAGATGAAGTAGAGCGCGAGGTAGCGGCCGCGGCCGCAGATCTGCTCCAGGGCGCTGCCCATCATCCACAGCGAGAACATGTTGACCGCGATGTGGATCGGCCCGTAGTGCAGGAACCCGTTGGTGAAGACCCGCCACCACTCGCCGTGGCCCAGTGTCGCGTCGACGTAGAGGCTGCCGCGCTGGAAGGCGTCCGAGAAGTCGTTGTCGTTGAGGCTCTGGGCCTGGAAGACGGTGAAGAGGAAGACCAGGACGTTCACCGCGAGGATGACCTGGGTGACCAGCACCGACTGGGAGAGGCGCGCGCCGAAGACGGTGCGCTGGCCGAAGCCGGCTTCCTGGTAGCCGCGGTGCTGGCGGCGCTGCTCCTGGCCGCCCGCGTGCACGCAGTCGGTGCACTGGAAGCCGACGGGGGCCTCGCGGAGGCAATCCGGGCACGCCGGACGCCCGCACCGGGAACAGCTCAGCCCGGTCGGGCGGTTGGGGTGCCACCAGCACCCGGGCAGCGCGGCTTGCTCGGCGGCGGGGTTCGGCGGTTGGTTCACGATGAGACCAACCTACCGAAACCCGCGTCGGCCGGCCGTCAGTGCTCGATGCTGACCTTTTCGATCACGATGTCGGTCAGCGGGCGGTCCGCCGGCCCCGTCGCGGTGCGGGCGATCGCGTCGACGACGTTGCGCGACTCCTGGTCGGCCACCTCGCCGAAGATCGTGTGCCGGAAGTTCAGGTGGGTGGTCGGCGCGACGGTGATGAAGAACTGCGAGCCGTTCGTGCCGGGCCCGGCGTTGGCCATGGCCAGCAGGTACGGCTTGCTGAACTGCAGCTCCGGGTGGAACTCGTCGCCGAACTTGTAGCCGGGGCCGCCACGGCCGGTGCCGGTCGGGTCGCCGCCCTGCAGCATGAAGCCGTCGATGACCCGGTGGAAGATCGACCCGTCGTAGAAGGGCCCGGAGTTCGTCCCCGCCGCGTTCGGCTGGGTGTACTCCTTGGTGCCTTCCGCCAGCCCGACGAAGTTCGCGACCGTCTTGGGCGCGTGGTCCGGGAGCAGGTTGAGGTGGATGTCACCCTGGTTGGTGTGCAGCGTAGCTTTCACGGAAGCCATCGTGCCATCTGCGGGCGGGCGGCGCGGAAAAGGGGCACGATAGGTTACGGGTAACAGAGCAGCGTCAAAACGAATGATGAGGTGAAGCCCATGTCCCGGGCGACAGCCCAGGCCGTCGAGACCGCCGACAAACTCGTCACCGAGGGTGTCAAGCAGGGGCGGCGCGCGCAGAAGAAGCTCGCGAAGAAGACGGAACTGACCCGCAAGGAGCTCAAGAAGAGCTCGAAGGCCGCTCGCCAGGAGGCGCTCGCGCGCCTGTCCGAGCTGCGCAAGCCGGGTCGCAAGGCGAAGAAGGCCGCCATCAAGGCCGCGAAGGCGGCCGGCGAGTCGAAGCGCCGCGGCAAGAAGGACTTCAAGGCGGCGAAGAAGGACTTCTACGCCGCTGTGTCCGAGGCCAAGTCGGCCGCCAAGGGCACCCGCAGCCGCCGCAAGTGGCCGTGGCTGCTGGGCCTGGTCGTGGTCGGCGCGGGCGCCGCCTACGTCCTCCGCTCGAAGCAGGAACCCCCGGTTGCGCCCGCGCCGCCGAAGGCCACCCCGCCCGCGCCGAAGCCCGCCGAACCGGCGAAGCCGGCCGCGCAGGCGAACGGCAAGGCACCGTCCGCGGCGCCGGCCGAAAAGAAGAACTGAACACCACGCGAAGAGGCCCCCGGGGGTGCAACCGGGGGCCTCTTCAGTGTGCTTGGAAAACCGATCAGACGGCGGCGGCGTGCTTGTCGATCAGCTGGCCGAGCCGCGGCAGCGCCTCTTCGACGTTCTTCTTGCCGTTCGGGCGCAGCTTCGAGTAGACCTTCTTGATGCTGTCGCGGCTGCTCTTCTCGGCGCGCGAGTCGGTGACGCTCAGCAGCGCGTCGGAAGCCTCGTCCGAGCGGCTGGACAGGTAGGCGCCGAAGTCGTTGCCGCCCTTGGCCCGGTAGTCGCCGTAGAACGGCTCGAGCGCGGAGGCGAAGTCCGGCAGCAGCGTGTCGACGGCCGAGGGGATGATGCCCGGCTTGATCTTCTTGACCGCGGCGAAGCCGGTCTTCACGACGGCACCCGAAACGCCGCCCTTGTCGGAGACCTCGGCGTCGACGAGGCTCTCGAAGTCGGAGACGACAGCCGGGCGACGGCCGGAGTCGAGCAGGATTTCCTTGAGGGTGTCAGCCACGAATCTTGTCCTTTGTCCTTGCAGAGTTGGTGCCCCGCCCCGGGGTGGGGGTCCCCGGCGGCTGCGGTGCGCGAGTCCACGAAGCCTGCGCGTGACGCACAGGGTAATACAAGATCAACATCACTCACCCGTGTGGAGGTCGCTACCTAGAGCTTCAGGGTGGAGATAGTCTCCTTGACCACTTTGCGTGCCTTCACGCTCTGTTTCTGGTTCGTGGTCGCGATGACCGCCGTGGCCCCCTTCGCCACCGCGTAGACGGCGCCGTCGTCGGTCGACAAATAGCCTCCCTTCCAGCCGGAAGGGTCGCTCGCCGGGTTGGACGAGTCGAGCGGCGCCGCTTTGTTGACCAGCGCCGTCGCCGTCTTCGCGTCCCCGACGTAGACACGGACGGTGAGCTGGATCTTCCCGTCCGGGCGATAGAAGAAGCACGCCGGGTGCGGCTGGTCGGCCGACACGCGCACCTTCGACACGTGCTGGCCGTTCGAGTCGGCCACGAATTCGCTGCCGAGGTACGGGCAGTCCTCCGTCGCACCCGGCTGGGGGTCCGGCGGCAGGCTGCCGGTGCCGGCCGCGGTGGACGCGGACGGCGGGCTGGGTGCCGCGGTGCCGGTCACGATGGTGGCGCTGCAGCCGGCCAGCAGGGCCACGGCCGGCGCGAGAAGTACGAGTCGTCGCATAGCGCGGACAGTCAACCACGAAGCATGTGTGGAAACCGCTGGCTGACGCCGGCGTGACGGCCGCGCGTGCGACGATGGGGACGTGCTCACCCCCGAGCAGTACCTCGGCGCGATGGCCGAGCGCATCCAGCGGGCCGGTGGCCGGCTGAACACGGTGCAGATCGGCCCGGCCACGGCCGTCGTCGGGCTGTTCACCGAGTCGGTCCTGCTCTCGACGATGAACTACTGCGTGGTCGCGGCCGCCGTTCCCGAGGTCACCGCGGCGGCGCTGTACGACTTCACCGGCCGCGCCACCCAGCACGCCCGCGCGAACCTGGTCGGCAGCGTGGGCTGGACGGCGGCGTCGGTCGTCATCGCCGGGCTCGTCGGCGGCCGGGTGTACCCGGACGCCGCGCAGGCGGCGTCGGCGAAGTCCGGCAACCAGTTCGGCGGCGAGACGCGGATGGTCGCGGTGGACCTCTCGGCCGGGCAGCTGTACGCGTTCGTCGGCGGCAAGCTCTGGGGTGCCGCGGTGCAGGGTTCGGTCAACGCCAAGCTGACGTACTGCTTCCCGCAGCCCGCCGAGGTCTACCAGCAGGTGCAGTGGCAGCAGGCCCAGCAGCAGCCGCAGCACCCGATGCCTCCGCCCGCGCCGCAGGTGCCGCCCCCGCCGTACGCCGGCCCGGCCGGTCCGCAGCCGCCGGTCTACCCACCACCGGGGCACGCGCCCCAGCAGGGTCCGTACGGTTACTGACATGGTGCAGTTGCGCGGCTGGCCGTCGTTCCCCGAAGAGCTCCCCGGGTTCACGCCGGAAACGGCGCCGCCGGATCCGCAGGCGCTGTTCCTCGAGTGGCTGACCGAAGCCGGCGAGCACGTGCTGGCACCGCACGCCGTCACGCTGTCCACAGTGGATGCCGCTGGCGCGCCCGACGCGCGCGTGGTGATCCTGAAGGACGTCGGCCCCGGCGGCTGGGCGGTCGCGACCAGCTCGGAAAGCCCGAAGGGCGTGCAGCTGCGCAAGGACCCGCGGGCCGCGCTGACGTTCTTCTGGCCCGGCCGGGGCCGCCAGGTGCGGCTGCGCGGCCCGGTCTCCCCCGCCGCGCCCGATGTGTCGGCGGCGGACTTCCTCGCGCGGCCGCCGGCGTCGCGCGTGGAGGCGTTCATCGGGCACCAGTCCCAGGTGCTGCACGATCCGGCGGACCTCGAAGCGGCGGCCGCGGAGGCGCGGCGCTGGGTCGAGGCCAACCCGGACGCGGCGCCGGAAACCTGGACGCGGTACCTCGTGGACCCGGACGAGGTCGAGTTCTGGCAGGCCGACCACGACCGGCGGCACGTCCGGCTGCGGTACCGGAAGTCCGGCGACGGCTGGGTCCGCGAGCGGCTCTGGCCCTGATCGGGGGTATGCGCGCTCGGCTCGGGTGTGCGCATGATGCACCCATGCGCTCGAAGATCCTGACCGCCGGGCTGGTCCTGGCGCTGACTGCCGCACTCGGGGGTGTGGCCGCGGCCGACGCGCGTCCTGGGGGACGACCGGAGCTGGCGGATCCGCACCCGTGTCCCGGACAACCGGGCTTCACGTGCTCGACCCTGACCGTCCCGCTCGACCACACCGGCCGTGTGCCGGGCACGCTCGCCTTGCCCGTGGCCACCGCGGACAACGCGGACGCGCCCAAGGGCGTCCTGCTGTTCCTCACCGGCGGCCCCGGCCAGGGCGGCGTCGGCACCATCACGCGGATCGCCCGGCAGCGGCTGCCGGAGGTCGCGCGGGACTACCGGATCGTCATGCTCGACCAGCGCGGCACCGGGCCGTCGGGGGCGTTGCAGTGTCCGGGCCTGCAGGCGGAGATGGGCAGCTCGGACATCGCGACGCCGTCGGCCGGCGCGGTGCAGGAGTGCGCGCGCATCCTCGGTGACACGGCACCGCTGTACTCGACCGACCAGAGCGTGGCGGACTTCGACCGGCTTCGGCAGGCGCTGGGCGTGCCGAAGCTGGTCGTCGACGGCGTCTCGTACGGCTCGTTCACGGCGGCGCGGTATGCGATCGCGCATCCGGGTCACGTCAGCAAGGTCATCCTCGATTCGGTGCTGCCGCACCACGCCTCGGCGTCGGCGTCGCTGTACCTGACCGGCATGACGGCGGAGGCGCGCGTGCTGCGCGCGGCGTGCGCGGTGGCCCCGGCGTGCGGTTTCGACCCGGCCGACGACCTGGCGTGGGTGGTCCGCCACCGCGGCACGGCGGACGGGGTGCGGATCTTCGACACCGTGGTGTCGTACGAATTCGCCGACCCGACCTACCGCAACCCGGCGGCCGGCGACCTCATCGGCGCGCTGCACGAAGCCCGCGGCGGCGCCCCGGCCCGCTTGGACGGCCTGCTGGAGGCGTACAAGTCCGGCGGCGACGACCCGGCGTCGTTCAGCGCCGGCCTCCACGCGGCCACGCTCTGCGCGGACGGCCGGTTCCCGTGGGGTTCCGCGGCGACGCCGCTCGCGCTCCGCCGCCCGCTGCTGTCGCTGGCCTCCCGCGCGCTGCCGGAGTCGGCGACCTGGCCGTACACGAGCGGGGTCGCGACGCAGCAGGGGTTCATCCAGAGCTGCCTGCCGTGGCCGGCGGAACGCCCCGGCTCGAACCCGGCCGGGTCGCTGCCGGACGTCCCGGTGCTGCTGCTCAACGGCGACCGGGACCTGTCGACGCCGATGGAGTGGGCGCGCGAGGAAGCGGCCCGTGCCCCGCGCGGCGAGCTGGTGATCGTGCCGGGCGAGTCGCACTCGATCCAGAACCGCGAGCGCGGCCACGCGGGACGGGACGCGGTGATCAGCTTCCTGCGGTGAGGGAGGCCAATTCGGTCCAGGTGACCGGCAGCTCGTGGACGCCGTAGATGTTCATGTCCGTGCGCAGCTTCACCTCCTCGGCCGGGACCGCCAGCGCCAGGGTCGGGAAGCGGCGCAGCAGGCCTTCGAACCCGGCGCGCATCTCGATGCGGGCCAGCTGCTGGCCGAGGCACTGGTGGACGCCGTGGCCGAAGGACAGCAGGCCGCGGGCGTTGCGGTGGATGTCCAGCGTGTCGGGGTTTTCGAAGCGCCGGGGGTCGCGGTTGGCGGCCAGCAGCGAGACGACGACCGTCGAGCCCTTGGTGATCGTTTCGCCGCCGAGCTCGAGGTCCTCCGTGGCGTAGCGGAAGAAGATGTCGGCCACGGACAGGTAGCGCAGCAGTTCCTCCACCGCGCCCGGCAGCAGCTGCGCGTCGGCGGTCAGCTCGGCGCGCTGCCCGGGGTGCTCCAGCAGTGCGAACGTGCCCAGTGACAGCATGTTCGCCGTCGTCTCGTGGCCCGCGAGCAGCAGCAGGAACGCCGCGCCGGTCAGTTCTTCGATGGCCAGGTCGTCGTGGCGGGCCAGGTCGGACAGGATGTCCTCGCCCGGCTCGGCGCGCTTGGCCGTGACCAGTTCGGTCAGGTACGTGTTCAGCGCGATGTACGCGCCCATCTTCTCCTCGAGCGTCTGCTCCCGGAGCATGAACTGGGCCGAGTTCGCCTGGAACGTGCCCCGGTCCGCGTAGGGCACGCCGAGCAGCTCGCAGATCACCAGCGACGGCACCGGGAGCGCGAACTCCTTGACCAGGTCGACCGGCGGGGCCAGCCGCGCCAGGTGGTCCAGCTGCTGCTCGACGACCTCGGCGATGCGCTCTTCCAGCTGCTTCATCCGCTTGACGGTGAAGGCGCCGGTGAGCTTGCGGCGCAGCCGGGTGTGGTCGGGCGGGTCCATCGCGATGAACATGCCCGGCAGCTGCGGGGACGGCTCGGTGGCGGCGGGCATGCCCGTCTCGTACGGCACGTGGATGACGTCGAGGTCCAGCCGGGAGCTGAACCGCGTGTCCGCCATCATCTGCCGGACCTCTTCGTAGCCGGTGACGAGCCAGCCTTCGTGCCCGTCGGGGAAGACCAGCGGGCTGACCGGGCGGGTGTCGCGCAGCCGGGCGAGCGCGCTCGGCGGGTCGAAGGGTCCCGCGTCGCGGTCCATGGGGAGTCCGTGCTGGCTCATCGGGTTTCCTTTCGTGGCGTGTGCCGATGACGATCACCGAGCGGGCTGACACGGGCCTGACACGCCTCGGACACCGCCGTCCGTGGCAAGATCGGCCGCGTGCAGATCGGGATCCTGGGGCCCTTCGAAGTGCGCACGGACGACGGCGTGCTCGCCGAAGTGCCGGGCGCCCGGCTGCGAGGGCTGCTGGTCGCCCTCGCGCTCGAGCCGGGCCAGGTGGTCCCGAAAGCCACGCTCGTCGACTGGATCTGGGGTGAGCAGCCGCCCGCCGAGGCGCCGAACGCGTTGCAGCGCCTGGTTTCCCGGCTGCGCAAGGCGCTGCCCGACGGCTCGGTCGACGGACGGCCGACCGGCTACCGGCTGGTGGTGGCGCCCGACGACGTCGACGCCGTGCGGTTCGAGCGGCTCGTCGGCGAAGCCCGCCGGGACGACGATCCGCTGCGGCTGCGCGAGGCCCTCGCGCTCTGGCGCGGTCCGGCCGCGCAGGACGTCGAGCTGCCGGAAAGCGCGGCGTTCGAAGCCGCGGTCACCCGGCTCGAAGGATTGCGCCTGGCCGCCTTGGAGGACCGGTTCGACGCGGAGGTCCGGCTCGGCGGCGGTGCGGAGCTGGTCGCCGAGCTGACCGACCTGGTCGCCGCGCACCCGATGCGGGAACGGCTGGTCGCCGCGCTGATGCGCGCCCTCGTCGCGACCGGCCGCGACACCGAGGCGCTGCTCGCCTACGAGCGCACGCGGGAGACCCTGGCCGACTCCCTCGGCGTCGACCCGTCGCCGGAGCTGGCCGAGGTGCACGTCGCGCTGCTGCGCGGTGAGCTCGGCCGTCGGGAGGAGAGCCCGAAGACGAACCTGCGGGCCGAGCTGACCAGCTACGTCGGCAAGGACGCCGATGTCGCCGCGGTCCGCGAGCTCGTCGCCGAACACCGGCTCACCACCCTGATCGGGCCGGGAGGTTCGGGGAAGACCAGGCAGGCCACGGAAACCGCGCGCACGCTGCTCGGCGACTTCCCGGACGGCGCGTGGCTGGTGGAACTGGCGGGGATCGGCGACGGCGACGACGTGGCCCAGGCGACGCTCGGCGCGCTGAAGCTGCGGGACTCGCTCGTCGGCGAGGCACCGGACGCGGAGCCGACGGACCGGGTGATCGCCGCCCTGCGCGAGCGTTCGATGCTGCTGGTCCTGGACAACTGCGAGCACGTCATCGAGTCCGCGGCGGCGTTCGCGCACCGGGTGCTCGGGGAGTGCCGCCGGCTGCGGATCCTCGCGACCAGCCGGGAGCCGCTCGGTATCACCGGCGAGGCGCTGTGGCAGGTCGCGCCCCTGGTCCTGCCCGCGGAGGACGCGGATCCGGCCGAAATCGAGGCCGCTCCGGCGGTCCGGCTGCTGCGGGACCGGGCCGGGGCGGTGCGCAAGGACCTCACGGCGGACGCGCGCACCCTGGCGCGGGTCTGCCGGGCGCTGGACGGGATGCCGCTGGCCATCGAACTCGCCGCGGCGCGCCTGCGCACGATGTCGCTCGACCAGCTCGCGCACCGGCTCGACGACCGGTTCCGCCTGCTGACCGGCGGCAGCCGGACCGCGCTCCCGCGGCACCGGACGCTGCGCGCGGTGATCGACTGGAGCTGGGAGCTGCTCTCCGACGCCGAACGCGTCGTGCTGCGGCGGCTTTCGGTGTTCTCCGGCGGGGCGAGCCTGGAGGCGGCCGAGCGGGTCTGCGGCGACGGTGGCGTACTCGACGTCCTCGACCTGCTGACCTCGTTGACCGAGAAGTCGCTGGTCGTCATCGTCGGCGAGCGCTACCGCATGCTCGGGACGATCAAGGAGTACGCCCGGCAGCGGCTCGTGGAGGCGGGCGAGGCGGACGTCGCCCGGCGTGCCCACCTGGCGTACTTCACGGAGCTCGCCGAGACAGCGGAGCCGCACCTGCGCCGCGCCGAGCAGCTGGAGTGGCTCGCCGTGCTCGACGCGGAGCACGACAACCTCGTGGCGGCGATGCGCGGCGCGCTCGCGGCGGGCGAAGCGGCCGAGGCGATGCGGCTCGCGGCCACCGCCGGCTGGTACTGGTGGCTCGCCGGGCACCGCGCCGAGGGCAACGAGCTGGTCATGGCGGCGACAGCCCTGCCCGGCGAGGTGCCGGACGAAATCCGCGGGGTGGTCTACACGTTCGTCGTCCAGTTCGTGACGTCCGGGCAGCAGAGCGACGAGTACCGGGCGGAGGACTGGATCCGCAAGGCGCACGAAATCGGCCTGCGGGTGGAGCAGCCGCGGCTGGCGCTGCGTTTCGCGGGTGCGTTGGAACGCCTGCTGCACGGACCGGACGCGGCACTGTCGGCGTTCGAACCCCTGCTCGCCGACGAGGACCCGTGGGTCCGCGCGGTGGCCCGGCTGCAGCTGGGCAAGATGCGCATCCAGTTCGGCCACGGCGACCCGGCGGCGGACGCGCTCCTCGAGGCGGCGGTCGCCGAGTTCCGCGCGCTCGGCGAGCGGTGGGGCACGTCGTTCGCGTTGACCGAGCTGGCGGACCGCATTGCCGTGCGCGGCGAGTTCGCCGCGGCGTGCGAGTACTACGAGCAGGCCGTCGAGGTCGTGACCGAGGTCGGCGCCATCGAGGACGTCGTCCGGATGCGGTCTCGGCAGGCGCAGCTGTACTGGCTGCTGGGCGACGAGACGGCGAGCGCGGCCGCGCTGGCCAAGGCTCAGCGGGCCGCCGAGCGCGTGGCCTGGCCGAACGCACTGGCCGAGCTGGCGCTGACCAAGGCGGAACTCGCCCGCTGGCGGGGCGACGCCGCCGAAGCCCGCCGCCAGCTCGACGTCGCGATCGCGATGATGGGCGACGACGCCGGGCGGCCGAACGTCCAGGCCGTGGCCCAGGACCTGCTCGGCTACCTCGCGGAGGACCTCGGGGAAGCCCGGAAGCACCGCGCGGCGGCGTTCGACGCCGCTGCGGAGTCCGGGCATCCGCTCACGATCGCGCAGGTCCTCGTCGGGCTGGCGGACCTGGCTCTGCGCAGCGGGCAGGACGAGCAGGCCGCCCGGCTGCTCGGGGCGAGCACGGGGGTCCGCGGCCTGCCGGACCGGTCGCACCCGGACATCGCCCGGATCGAAGAAAGCGCCCGTCGTCGCCTCGGTGACGAGGGGTTCACCGAGGCGACGCGGGCGGGGGCGGCGGCGAGCTGGCCGGAGCTGGCCGCGGTCACGCTCGCTTCTTGAAGGTGGACGAGGCCCACAGGTAGCCGACGACGGCGATCCCGGTGCACCAGGCCAGCGCGGCGATCAGCGTGCCGGTGGACGGCGTCCCGTTGAGCAGCCCTCGCAGGGTTTCGATGATCGGCGTGAAGGGCTGGTACTCGGCGAACTGCTTGAGGCCGGGGCCCATCTTGTCGGCCGGCACGATCGCGCTGCTGAAGAACGGCAGCATGACGAGCGGCACCGAAGCCATCCCCGCGGTTTCCGGCGACTTCGCCGCCAGGCCGAGCGCGATGGTGAGCCAGCCGGTCGCGAACCCGAGCAGCACGACCAGGCCGAACGCGCCGAGCCAGCCGAGGAAGCCGGCCGCCGGGTCGAAGCCGAGCAGGAAGGCGACGCCGAGCAGGGCGGCGATGGCGACCAGGTTGGTCAGCACGCTGGCGACGACGTGCCCGGTCAGCACCGCGCCGCGGGAGACGTCCATGACCTTGAAGCGGTTGATGATGCCCTTCGTCATGTCGGAGTTCACCGCGGTCGCGGTGGCGCCGAGCCCGTAGCAGACGGCCAGCAGCATCAGGCCCGGCGTCGCGTAGTCGACGTAGTTCACGCCGACGCTGAAGGCGTCACCGAACATGTAGACGAACATCAGCATGACCACGACCGGCATCAGGACCGCGTTGAACACCGACACCGGGTTCCGCGCGATGTGCTTGAAGTTGCGGCGCAGCATCACGATCGAGTGGGCGTTCATTTCGCGGGAACCTCCGTGGCGTGGCCCGTCAGGGCGAGGAAGACGTCGTCGAGATCGGGGGTGTGGACGGAGAGCTCTTCGGCGCTGAGCGCGTATTCGTCGAGTCTGTCCAAAAGGGACCGCAGCGACCTGGTGCCGCCGTCACTGGGCACGCGCAGGGCGAGCGCTTCGTCGTCGCGGGTG
This sequence comes from Amycolatopsis sp. NPDC004747, assembly GCF_053601335.1. Lineage (NCBI taxonomy): Bacteria > Bacillati > Actinomycetota > Actinomycetes > Pseudonocardiales > Pseudonocardiaceae > Amycolatopsis > Amycolatopsis sp. NPDC004747. Next base: position 88,743 of record NZ_JBSGBQ010000006.1, read on the forward strand.
GCGTCGGTGAGGATCCGGGCGGCCGCGTCGAGCTCGGTGGCGGTGGTGAAGCGGAGCCGGACGTGGGTGCCGGGGATCCGGCGCTTCAGTTCAGCGGCGGTGCCCTGGGCAACCAGCCGGCCCTGGTCGAGGACGGCGATGCGGTCGGCGAGCTGATCGGCTTCTTCCAGGTACTGGGTGGTCAGGAAGATGGTGACGCCGTCGGCGACGAGGTCGCGGATGATGTCCCACATGGTCCGGCGGCTGCGCGGGTCCAGCCCGGTGGTCGGCTCGTCGAGGAAGATGATCCGCGGCCGGCCGACGAGGGTCATGGCGAGATCGAGCTTCCGCCGCATCCCCCCGGAGTAGGTCGACGCGGGCTTGCGCGCCGCCTCGGTGAGCTCGAACCGCTCCAGCAGCTCACCAACGGTGTTCTTCCCGGCCCCACGCCGGTTCAGGTCGACCATGAGCTGCAGGTTTTCCTGCCCGGTGAGCAGTTCATCGACGGCGGCGAACTGCCCGGTGACCCCGATGGCAGCCCGCACGGCCTTGGCCTCGGCGGCAACGTCGTGCCCCGCGACGTGAACGCGCCCGGCGTCGGCCTTGGTGAGCGTGGTGAGGACGTTGACGGTGGTGGTCTTGCCGGCCCCGTTCGGTCCGAGCAGGGAGAAGATGGTGCCGGCTTCGACTTCGAGGTCGACACCGTCGAGGACGGTTTTGTCTTGGTAGGCCTTCCGCAGTCCGGAGGCCGTGATCGCCAGGTCGGTCATGGGAGTGACTTTCGAGGGACCGCCTGACACCACCCTGATCCGAACCTGACACGGGTCGTCGCCGGCATGACGAAGGCCAGGTCACGCGGACCTGGCCTTCGGGAATGTGGAGCTGAGGGGAATCGAACCCCTGACCCCCGCCTTGCAAAGGCGGTGCTCTACCAATTGAGCTACAGCCCCGGACGCGGGCGGCGCACCGCCCGCGCGGAGGATCAGTTCTGGGAAGCGCCCGCCGGCTTGGCGGGGGTGGTGCCGTTGGTGGAGGGAACCGGAGCGGTCGCCTCGCGCCAAAGGTCGGCCTCGGCCTTGGCGGCCTTGTTGCGCTTGACGACGAACAGGACGCCGCCCGCGATGACCGCGAGTGCCAGCAGCTTCTTCACCGAAGCCCCCTTCTCAGCTTGCTTCCCTTACCCGGCGATGTTACTGCACCGGACCGGAGCGGGTGGCAGGCACTGGTGGTTCCACGTGGAACCACTGGTAACGCACGTCACACACGCGGGGAAATACCGGACCGGTCCGTCCTGTTTTAAGGAGTGGTCGGTGTGCCCACCGTGTCCCCCGGGCCGCACCCATCGCCTTCGCGGAATTCCGTCAGGCTGGAGCCGCGATGCGCCACTCGCCGAGAGGCGACCGTGCGGCGCGCCGACCGCGACCGCTCAGCCCTGCCGGCTTTCTCTTCCCGGCAGGGCTGACCTGTAGCGGCACGTCTCCCTCCGACGACTCCCCTCGCGTGGCAAAAGACGCGAAGCCGGGCCTGAGCTGGTGGGTGGTGGTTGCGGCCGCCGCGCTGGTCGGGGCCATCGCCTGGGGAGCGACGAGCTGGCTGCTGGGCGAAGCCGACCACGCCACCGACCGCGGCGCCGCTCGCGTGGACGCGATCAAGACCGGCCTCGGAATCGGCGCCGGCACCACAGGCGTCTTCGCGCTTCTGCTCGCCATCCGCCGCCAGAACCACCACGAGCGCACGGCCGCGGACACGACCCACGACGCCACGGAACGCCGCGTCACCGAGCTCTACACGAAGGCCGTCGAGCAGCTGGGGTCACCGAAAGCCCCGGTCCGGCTCGGCGGTCTTTACGCACTGGAGCGACTCGGCGAAACCCAGGAGACCCAGCGCCCCACGATCATCAACGTGATCTGCGCTTACCTGCGGATGCACTACACGTTGCCCGTCGAACCGGCCGCCGACGCTCCGCCCGAGCAACACGACCGCTACGAGGACCGGGTGCGCGAGGCCCAGGTCCGCTTCACAGCGCAGCGCATCCTGCGACGCCACCGGCAGCCCACGACGAGGCCGAACCTGTATTGGCGCGGCGTCACGATCGACCTCAGCGGGGCAAACCTCCGGGCGATGGACTTCGCCTCCGTAGACCTCGAGATGGCAAACCTCAGCGGCGCAACCCTCACGGACGCGAACCTCGGCGGAGCGGATCTGAGAGGCGCCGACCTTTCCCGAGCCAACCTCAGCAGCGCGCGAGTCAGCCCCTCGACCCGCCTCGACGTGCCATCGGCGTACGAGGTCCGGGACGGCAGGCTCGTCCCCAAGCAAGACGTCGAGACAGCGCCGGGCTGAGTGCCGGCTCTCGTTGCCGGTGTCATACAGGTCATCGCTGGTCGTGTGTACTGGGGGTATGCCGGATCATGAGGTGGCGGGTGCGCGGATATCACCCCGTGAACTCGAAGTGTTGACGGCGTTGGGCGAGTACCTGACCAACCCGGAGATCGCGGCCCGGTTGTTCATCTCGACCCGTACGGTGGAGAGCCACGTCTCCTCGTTGCTGCGCAAGCTCGAGGTGAGCGACCGGCGTGCCCTGGCCGCGATGGCGCGGGACCTCGCCGCCACCGGCGGCCCGGTGCTGCCGCAGGCACTGACGCCCCTGGTTGGCCGGCTCACCGAGCGGCAGGCGCTGGCCCGGGCCCTGGACGGCAACCGGCTGGTGACGGCGGTGGGTCCGGGCGGGGTCGGCAAGACCCGGCTGGCGCTGGCGGTGGCCGCGGACGTGGTGTCGCAAGACGGTGTGCGCTACGTCGACCTCGTGCCGGTCTCGAGCGAGGCGATGGTGCCGCAGGCGGTGGCCGCCGGGCTGGGAGTGGCCGAGGAAAACCTCATGACGTGGGCCAGGAACCGGCGGCTGCTGCTCGTCCTGGACAACTGCGAGCACGTCGTGGACGGCGTGGTGGTGCTGGTCGAACAGTTGCTGCGGCACAGCGCGGACATCACGGTGCTGGCGACCAGCCGGGTCCGGCTGTCGGTCCCGTTCGAGCGGGTCTTCCCCGTGTCCGGCCTGGCCCCGGCGGAAGCGGAGCAGTTGTTCGTGACACGCGCGGAGACCGCGGGTGCCACCCGGGTCGCGGGCGAGGCGGTCGGCCGGATCTGTGAGGCGTTGGACGGCGTGCCGCTCGCCATCGAGCTGGCGGCGGCGCGGGTGGCCGCGGTCGGCCTGGACGGAGTCTCCGAAGGGCTGGCCGACCAGCTCGGCTTGCTGACCGGGGCCCGGCGGGCCGACGACCGGCACCGCTCGCTGCGATCCGCACTGGACTGGAGCTACCAGCTGCTCGACGAGCAAGCCCGAACGGTGCTGCGGCGGGTCTCGGTCTTCGCGACCGGCTTCGGGCTCGCCGCGGCGGCGGCCGTCACCGGCGAGCCCACCGCCGACGTGCTCGCCGGCCTGGCGACCCTGGCCGATCACAACCTGCTCAAGACCGTCCCGTCCCCGGACGGGACCAGGTACACGGCGTTGGAGTCGGTCCGCCAGTACGGCGTCGAGCTCCTCGCGGCCGAGGAGCCGGAGGTCCGCGACCGGCACCTGCGCTGGTTCCTGGCCCAGGGCACCACCCTGCTGGCGGCCGACCACGAAGACACCGGGTGGCGCGCGGATTTCGACCGGATCGCCGACGAGCTGCGCTGGGCGCTGACCCGGACGTCCTCCGGCGAGGCGGCGACACTGCTGGCCGCCTTGTGCCACCGGCGGGGTCTGCTGGCGGAAGCGCAGCTGCGGTCCGAGCAGGCGGCCGACCTGGCCGCCACCCCGCTCGCCCGCTTCGACGCGCTGCACCTCGCCGCCGGATCCGCCGAAGCCCGGCATGCCGGCGACGACGCCCTGCGGCTGCGGCGCGCCGCCGGGGAGGCCGCCCTGCTCGCCGGCCGGCCCGAACTGGCGGCCCGCGAGCTGGCCCGGGTGGTCGAGCTTCTGCACCGGTCGGCCGGCATCATCACCACACCCCCTGACCCGAACGCGGTGCGCACCACCTTGGCCGATGCCCGGCGGTACGCGGGCGAAGACCCCGTCGCGCTGGCCAGGATCGCCACGGCCGAGGCATTCGCGGGGTCCGTCCACGACCCCTTGACCGTCGCGGCCACCGGCACCGCGATACAGCTGGCCGAACGCAGCGGTGATCCGCTGGTGGTGAGCGCCGCGCTGGACCGGCTGACCGTGATCCACCTCGGTCAAGGAAACGCCGGGGCCGCACTGACCTCCGCTCGGCGGCGTACCGAACTGCTCGGCCGGCTGCCTCTGGACGCCGAGCTGGGCTACGAAATCAACGACGCGTACGGCATGGCGACCTACGCCGCGATCGCTGCCCAAGACCTGGCCCTCGCCCGGGAAACGGCCCGGCGCTGCCGGGACCTGCCGCAGAACCGCGAGTCCGGGCACCTGGCCACCTACCGCCTGATCATCGTCGCGACGCTGAGCGGCGAGTGGGATGAGGCCCGAGCCCACGGCGTGGTGTTCCTCGACGCGTGGCAGGAGGCAGGCCGGCCACGGCTGAGCACTCTGCGCCGCGCCGCGAAGGCCCTGGCCACGGTGTACGCGATCGAGGGAGCCACCGAGGAGGAGAAACGCTGGTCCGGGATCGTCGACGACCTCGCGCCCGCCGGCCGCGCGCCGAACGACCAGCAGGTCATGGCGTTCTTCGACGCCTGGGTGCTGCTGCGCCGGGGTGACCACGCTGCCGCGGCGGCGCTGCTGCGGCGGCCGGACGGGTTCACCGGCTGGGTCGACGGCATCTGGCGGCCGTGGCACGGTTCTCTCCGCGAAGCCGCCGCCCGGGGCACGGAGTGGAATCCGTGGTCCGTTCCGTGAGTTCCACGGATGTCCGCGCACGGCTCCGCCGACAGACTGGTGACCAGCCGAAACCGGAAGGAACACCGAGATGCGCACCATCGTCGCCAGCCTGTTCACCTCCCTCGACGGGGTCACCGACGAGCCCGGCCAGTGGCACTTCCCGTACTGGAGCGACGAGATGGCCAAGGACGTGGACGCCACGATGTCCGGCGCCGACACCATGCTCCTGGGCCGCAAGACCTACGAGGGCTTCGCCGCCTCCTGGCCCGGCCGCACTGACGAGGGCGCCGAGTTCATGAACAACATCACCAAGTACGTCGTCTCCACCACCCTGGCGAAGGCGGACTGGAACAACACCACCGTCATCACCCGCGACCAGGTCGCCGACCTGAAAGCCCAGGACGGCGCCACCATCATGATCTCGGGCAGCGTCAGCCTCGTCCGCTCGCTGCTGCTGGCAGACCAGCTCGACGAACTGCACCTGCTCGTACACCCCATCGTGCTCGGCAAGGGCGCCCGGCTGTTCGACGGCATCGACACCGAACTGCCCCTGACCCTCACCGAGTCCAGGACGTTCGGCACCGGTGTGCTGGCACTGACCTACACCCGCTGATCGAGCGTTTCGGGGAGCGGACCCGTCCGTGCGACCGAGGTGATCCAGGGTCCGTTAGTCAGGCAGGCAGCAAAAAGCCCGGTTCACCAGAGAGGTGAACCGGGCTTGACTTGCGTGGGCCTACCAGGACGCCGAAGCGCCCGACCGCCGCCTTGTCACTTAGGCCAGTAATTGAACCTGTAGCCGCTGTAGCAGATACCTGCACAGCTGGGGTCACGAGGAAAGTACTCGATGGGCCCAACTTTGTAGTATCGGGCGAATTCGCTCCGCTCACGGACACAGTCATCGTAGTTTTCGCCGCACCATTTGCTATTGACATCCGCTACGCCGACACTGGTAGACGGCGCCGCGGCGCCGCCCTGAGCAGCCATCGCGACACCCGGAACAGCCAACGCCGCCACCGCGGCACCGGCCACAATGCACGTCTTTACAAGATTCTTCACAACTCCCCCTTGAAAATTGCAGGTGGAGTTCGGATTCCACCTGTTCAACCAGACAACACATGAGTTATCGAGTTCAATGCATGGCGAAACGCTAAACAGAATCCAACTTCCCCCAGTCAGGTTCGAATATGCCTAGGAGGCTAGCATCATGTTGATCATCCCGCCAGGCCAACCGCGGACCCTCGCGCCGACGGGATCCAGCGCGCACCGCGGTTCCGAGTCGGCGCTGTCGCCGAGCTGGCCAATGGTGCCGGCGAGTGGCGCAACAGGGACACCCGTACGAGTCCTTTGCCGGCCCTCTATCGCGCCGTAGCCAGTTGACGCGTGCGCTCGACACCCATCCAGACCGTCCGCAGGCACCGCCGGACTGAAGTTCCGCTCCGCATGTCACCCGGGTCACGCAAAAGCCCGGTCCGCGAGACGCGAACCGGGCTTGACTTGCGTGGGCCTACCAGGACTTGAACCTGGGACCTCTTCGTTATCAGCGAAGCGCTCTAACCGCCTGAGCTATAGGCCCTTGAACGAGGAGAACTTTACAGGACCCCCGAAGGGGCCCTGCAACCGGGTCACTCCCGTTCGGACAAGGTGACCTCCAGGCCTCCTGCCAGGTCGGCTGAGACGTTGTAGATGAACGCGCTCACCGTGGCCAGCGCCGAGACCAGGACGATGTTGATCGCGCCCAGGATGGCCGCGATGCCGAACACGCGGCCGGCGCTGATCAGGGGTTCTGCCGAGGCGTTGGCGCCCTCGCCGCCGACCAGGGAGGAATACGTTCCGTTCAGCTTGTCCCAGACGCCCATTCCGTCCAGCACCGTGTACAGGACGCCGACCGCCACGAGCCAGACGAAGAACATCGCCACGCCGAGCACCAGGGACAGCTTCAGCACCGACCACGGGTCGAACCGCTTGACCTGCAGGGATGCCCTGCGGGGGCCGCGGCCCGGGCGGCGCAGCGCGCTCGGGCGCGCCCGCTGCGTCGAGGCCGGGGGGACCTCGGCGCCGGCCGGTGGGGTTTCCGGGCCCCCGCCGAAGAGGCGGGGGGCCGCGCTGCCCGTCACCACCGGGCGCTCGACGGCGACGGTGGCCTGGGCGTCCTCGGTGGCCAGCTTGACCGTCGCTTCGGCGTCGCCTTCCTTGTCGACCCGCTGCCAGGGCGGGCTGGCCGGCGTTCCGTTCGAACCCGCTGCCTCGGGATTCTCGGTCGGTGTCACGAAGAGTCAGTCCTTACCCGTGCCGTGGGGCGCTGTCCGTAGTTGTGAACTTACTGCTCCGGCGGCGCCGTCGTCTCGTCAGCCGCTTCCGGTGCTTCGGGAGCGTCACCATTGGCGACGTCCGAGGGCTCGTCCGCGTTGCGTGCGACGGCCAGAAGAGTGGTGCCTTCGCCGAGATTCATCAGCCGGACCCCCTTCGTCTGCCGTCCTGCCTTGCGGACGTCGCCCGCCGGTGTGCGGATCACGCCGCCGCTCGAGGTGATCGCGTACAGCTCGTCCTCGGCGTCGACGATGAGTGCACCCACCAGCCTGCCACGTTTGCGGTCGTGCTGAATGGTGAGCACACCCTTGCCGCCGCGGCCCTGGACCGGGTAGTCCTCGATGGCCGTCCGCTTGGCGTACCCGCCGTCGGTCGCGACAAGCAGGAACTTGCCCTCCTTGACCACGCTGATGCCGAGCAGCTCGTCGCCGTCGTTGAAGCGCATGCCCATCACGCCGGACGTCGGGCGGCCCATCGGCCGCAGTGCCTCGTCCGTCGCGTGGAAGCGGATCGACTGGCCCTCCGCCGACACCAGCAGCAGGTCGTCTTCCGCCGCCGCCAGCACCGCGCCGACCAGCTCGTCGCCCTCGCGCAGGTTGATCGCGATGAGGCCGCCCGAGCGGTTGGAGTCGAAGTCGGTCAGCTTGGTCTTCTTCACCAGGCCGCGCTTGGTGGCGAGCACCAGGTACGGCGCGACCTCGTAGTTCTTGATCTCGATGACCTGGGCGATCTGCTCGTCCGGCTGGAACGCCATCAGGTTCGCCACGTGCTGGCCGCGCGCGTTGCGGTTGGCCTCGGGCAGCTCGTACGCCTTCGTCCGGTAGACGCGGCCCTTGTTCGTGAAGAACAGGATCCAGTCGTGCGTCGAGCAGACGAAGAAGTGCTGGACGATGTCGTCCTGCTTCAGCGTCGCGCCCTGCACGCCCTTGCCGCCGCGCTTCTGCGACCGGTAGAGATCCGTTTTCGTCCGCTTGGCGTACCCCGTGCGGGTGATCGTGACGACGACGTCCTCGACCGCGATGAGCTCTTCGTCGGTCACGTCGCCGCTGAACCCGATGATCTTCGTGCGCCGGTCGTCGCCGTACTTCTCGACGATCGTCATCAGCTCGTCGCGGATCAGCGCGCGCTGCCGCTCCGGCTTCTCGAGGATGTCCTTCAGGTCGGCGATCTCGAGCTCGATCTCGGCCAGCTGGTCGATGATCCGCTGGCGCTCCAAGGCGGCCAGGCGGCGCAGCTGCATGTCGAGGATCGCGGTCGCCTGGATCTCGTCGACGTCCAGCAGCTCCATCAGGGCCGGCCGGGCCTCGTCGGCCGACGGCGACCGCCGGATCAGGGCGATGACCTCGTCGAGCATGTCCAGCGCCTTGACGTACCCGCGCAGGATGTGGGCCCGCTCTTCGGCCTTCTTCAGGCGGAACCTGGTCCGCCGGACGATGACCTCGACCTGGTGCTTGACGTAGTGCCGGATGATCTGGTCGAGCCGCAGCGTGCGCGGCACGCCGTCGACCAGCGCCAGCATGTTGACGCCGAAGTTCTGCTGCAGCTGGGTGTGCTTGAACAGGTTGTTCAGCACGACCTTCGCGACCGCGTCCCGCTTGATCGTGACGACGATCCGCATGCCGGAACGGCTGTTGGACTCGTCCGCGATGTCCGCGATGCCGGTGAGCTTGCCGTCGCGGACCAGGTTCGCGATGTTTTCGACCAGGTTGTCCGGGTTGACCTGGTACGGCAGCTCGGACACGACCAGGATCGTGCGGCCCTTCGCGTCTTCTTCGACCTCGACGACCGCGCGCATCCGGACCGAGCCGCGGCCGGTGCGGTAGGCGTCCTCGATGCCGGACGTGCCGAGGATCATCGCCTTGGTCGGGAAGTCCGGACCCTTGATCCGGACCAGCAGCGCCGCGAGCAGCTCGTCGTCGGTCGCGTCGGGGTTCTCCAGCGCCCAGACGACGCCCTCGGACACCTCGCGCAGGTTGTGCGGCGGGATGTTGGTCGCCATCCCGACCGCGATCCCGGAACCGCCGTTGACCAGCAGGTTCGGGAACCGGGACGGCAGGACGTCCGGCTCCTGCGTGCGGCCGTCGTAGTTGTCGGAGAAGTCGACGGTGTCTTCTTCGATGTCGGCCAGCATCTGCATGGCCAGCGGCGCGAGCCGGGACTCGGTGTACCGCATGGCGGCCGCGGGGTCGTTGCCCGGCGAGCCGAAGTTGCCCTGGCCGTCGATCAGCGGGTAGCGCAGCGACCACGGCTGGGCGAGCCGCACCAGCGCGTCGTAGATCGCCGAGTCGCCGTGCGGGTGGTAGTTGCCCATGACGTCGCCGACGACGCGCGAGCACTTGTTGTACCCGCGGTCCGGCCGGAAGCCGGAGTCGAACATCGAGTACAGGATCCGGCGGGCGACCGGCTTGAGGCCGTCCCGCACGTCCGGCAGCGCCCGCGACACGATCACGCTCATCGCGTAGTCGATGTAGGAGCGCTGCATCTCCTGCTGGATGTCGACCGGTTCGATCCGGTCGTGTTCCGGAGCCGGCGGCAGAGTTTCCGTCATGGAGTCCTTCTCGAGTGGAGAGTCCTAAGCGGGGGCGAAGAGCGGGGGAACGCCTAGACGTCCAGGAAGCGCACGTCCTTGGCGTTGCGCGTGATGAACGACCGGCGGGCCTCGACGTCCTCGCCCATCAGGACGGAGAACAGCTCGTCCGCCTGGGCGGCGTCGTCCATCGTGACCTGGCCCAGCAGCCGGTTCGCCGGGTCCATCGTGGTCTCCCACAGCTCTTCGGCGTTCATCTCGCCGAGACCCTTGTAGCGCTGGATCGCGTCGTCCTTCGGGAGCTTCTTGCCGGCCTCGACCCCCGCCTGGATGACGGCGTCGCGCTCGCGGTCGGAGTAGGCGTACTCCGGCTCGGACCGCGGCCACTTGATCTTGTACAGCGGCGGCCGCGACAGGAAGACGTGGCCGTGCTCGATCAGCGGGCTCATGAACCGGAACAGCAGGGTGAGCAGCAGCGTGGTGATGTGCTGGCCGTCGACGTCGGCGTCCGCCATCAGCACGATCTTGTGGTAGCGCAGCTTCGAGAGGTCGAACTCGTCGTGGATGCCGGTGCCCAGCGCGGTGATCAGCGACTGGACCTCGGTGTTCTTGAGGACGCGGTCGATGCGGGCCTTCTCGACGTTGATGATCTTGCCGCGGATCGGCAGGATCGCCTGGTACATCGAGTCCCGGCCCTCCTTGGCCGAGCCGCCGGCCGAGTCACCCTCGACGATGTAGAGCTCGCACTCCTCCGGGTTGGTCGAGCGGCAGTCCTTCAGCTTGCCGGGCAGGCCGCCGATCTCCAGCGCGCCCTTGCGGCGGACCAGGTCACGCGCCTTGCGCGCGGCCATCCGGGCCTGCGCCGAGGAGATCGACTTGTTGATGATCGTCTTCGCCTCGGTCGGGTTGCGCTCGAACCAGTCCGCCAGCCACTCGTTCGACGTCTGCTGCACGAACGTCTTGGCCTCGCTGTTGCCCAGCTTGGTCTTGGTCTGGCCCTCGAACTGCGGCTCGGACAGCTTGATCGAGACGATCGCGGCGAGGCCCTCGCGCACGTCGTCGCCGGTCAGGTTGGCGTCCTTCTCCTTGAGCAGCTTCTTGTCGCGCGCGTATGCGTTGACGACGCGGGTCAGCGCGGCGCGGAAGCCCTCTTCGTGGGTGCCGCCCTCGTGGGTGTTGATCGTGTTGGCGAACGTGTAGACCGACGGCGTGAAGCCGGTGTTCCACTGCATCGCGACCTCGACCTCGAGGCCGGTGCCCTTGGCGTCGAAGGAGATGACGCTGGGGTGGATCGGTTCCTTGCTGCCGTTGATGTGCTTGACGAAGTCCTCGAGCCCGCCCGGGTAGCAGTAGGTCTTCTCCTTGACCCGCGCGACCTTGCCCTCGGCGTCCGCCTCGGTCTCCTCGTCGGCGACGCGCTCGTCGCGCAGGGACAGCGTCAGCCCCTTGTTGAGGAACGCCATCTCCTGGAGCCGGCGCGAGATGGTCTCGAAGTTGTACGTCGTGGTCTCGAAGATGTTCCCGTCGGCCCAGAAGGTGATCGTGGTGCCGGTCTCGCTCGCCGGGCCGAGGTCCTCGAGCGGGCCGGGGACCTGGTCGGTGTACTCCTGGCGCCAGCTGCGGCCGCCGTACTTGACCTCGGCGAGCAGCTTCGTCGACAGCGCGTTCACCACCGAGACGCCGACGCCGTGCAGGCCGCCGGACACCGCGTAGGAGTCGCTGTCGAACTTGCCGCCCGCGTGGAGCACGGTGAGCACGACCTCGAGGGTCGGCTTCTGCTCCTTGGGGTGCATGTCCACCGGGATGCCGCGGCCGTCGTCCACGACGCGGACACCGCCGTCGGCGAGGAGGGTAACCTCGACCTTGGTGGCGTACCCGGCCATCGCCTCGTCGACGGAGTTGTCGACGACCTCCTGGACGAGGTGGTGCAGGCCGCGCTCACCGGTGGAACCGATGTACATGCCGGGGCGCTTGCGGACCGCTTCGAGGCCTTCGAGCACCGTGATCGACGACGCGTTGTACTCGCTCTTGTTCTCGGTCACCGGCGTTGTTTCTCCTCGTCTCGCCCGAGCGGACGCTCGCTCTCCTCCAGTGTACTTGGCCGCGTCCGCTGACATGCGGCAAGGACACCCCTGAACGCGTCACAGACGGACGAAATCGGTTCGAGCCGAGTCTTGACGTATCTCGGGAGGTCTGGATGCGTTCTCGGGGCATTCAACCGAGCATCGCGCAAGCCGGGTCAGCCGTACGTGTCACGGGGGCCGCGACCCGGCACGTGCCGGGGCCCTTTCCGCCAGCTCGGGGCGGTCGGACCCTGGATCCGCATCCTCTTGACGACACCGTTGCCGACCCCCGCCGCGATCTTGGCCAGCAGCTTCCCCTGCAGCAACCGGAGCTGGGTGGCCCACGCCGTCGAGCTGGCGCGGACGGTGAGTTCGCCGTCCTTCAGCGCGACGGGCTGGGCGTGCTCGGCGACGTCTTCGCCGACCAGCCGCGCCCACTGCGCGAAGACGCGGGCGCTCGTGACGCTCTCGTTCCAGCCGCGGTCGCTGACCAGCCGGGAGACGAGCCGGCCGAGCGGCTGCGGGTCGCGCGCGTCGGCGCCGGGCCCCGACCAGCGGCGACGGCGCGGGTGCTGCCCGCCGCCGGTCGCGGGACGGCGCCGTCCGGGCGAGGTGCCCCGCTCCTTGGCTTTCGCCTTGGCGGCCTCCAGCGCGGCGTGCGCGAGATCGCGGCCGCTCATCGGGCTCTCGTTCGGCCCAGCGTCACCATCACGCTCAGTGTCCGAAGCCGGCTTCGAGGCGGCGGCAGGGCCGCTACCCTGCGTTTTGCGCCACCCATCTGGCCGCATGGTCACACGGGGCGATAACTCATTCACCGTGTTATCCACACTGTCCACAGGGTTGTCCCCAGATCGGGTGCCATTTGTGCCGCCCGTCACACGGGGTGGTCGCTCGCCCTGCTCAGCCACGCGTGATCTCACCATCCGCCACCACGAACCGGCCGCCGGCCAGCTCCCCGGGCACGTCTTCGTCGACCGCGGCGGTCACCAGCACCTGTTCGGCGCTCACGGCCACTTCGGCCAGCCGGGCCCGGCGCTTGCGGTCCAGCTCGGCGAACACGTCGTCGAGCAGCAGCACCGGCTCACCCGCCTCCCCGCGCAGCAGCTCGTAGCTGCCGAGCCGCAGCGCCAGCGCGAACGACCACGACTCCCCGTGGCTCGCGTAGCCCTTGGCCGGCGCCTCGCCCAGGACCAGCTCCAGCTCGTCCCGGTGGGGGCCGACCAGGCTGATGCCCCGCTCGAGCTCCGCCTTGCGGGCTTCACCCAGCGCCTTGAGTAGGACGTCCTTCAGCACCTCGGGTTGCGCCCGTTCGCCATCCGGTACGCCGTACGTCTCCGGCAGCGCGTCACCCAGCGAAGACTTGTACGAAATCTTCGCCGGCCGCGAGTCGGGGGCCACGCCCATGTACGCCGCCGCCGCGTGCGGCCCGAGGTCCGCGACGAGGTTCAGGCGCGCGGCCAGCAGCTCCGCGCCCGCCACCGAGAGGTGGTCGTCCCAGACCTCGAGCGTCGACAGCGCGTACGGGTCTTCGCGGCCCGTACGTCGTTTCCCTGCCGTCTTGAGCAGGGCGTTCCGCTGCTTAAGCACCTTCTCGTAGTCCGCCCGGACCCCCGCGTACCGCGGCGCGCGCAGCACCAGGAGCTCGTCGAGGAACCGTCTTCGCTCACTCGGGTCGCCCCGCACGAGCGCGAGGTCCTCCGGGGAGAACAGCACCGTGCGCAGGATCCCCAGCACGTCCCGCGGACGGCCGACCGCACCGCGGTTGACCCGGGCGCGGTTCGCCCGGCCGGCGGTGATCTCGAGCTCGACGGTCAGTTCGCGGTCGTCGTTGACCACCGCGACCCGGACCAGCGCGCGCTCGCAACCGTGCCGGATGAGCGGCGCGTCCGTCGCGACGCGGTGCGAGCCCAGCGTCGCGACGTACCCGATCGCCTCCAGCAGGTTGGTCTTGCCGCGGCCGTTCTGGCCGACCAGCACGGTCGGCCCGGGTTCGAGGGCGAGATCGGCCTGTGGCCAGGAGCGGAAGTCGGTGACCTGCAGGTGTCGCAGATACACCAGCTGCTCCTTATCCGCCGACCTTCTTCACGGCGTGCCCGCCGAACTGGTTGCGCAGCGCGGCCACCGCGCGCATCGCGGCCGAGTGCTCCTGCCGCGACGCGAACCGGGCGAACAGCGCGGCCGAGATGACCGGCGCCGGCACCGCGTTGTTGATCGCCTCTTCCAGCGTCCACCGGCCTTCGCCGGAATCCTCGACGTACCCCTCGAGGTCGTCCAGCTCCGGGTCCTCGTCGAGCGCGCGCACGAGCAGGTCGAGCAGCCAGGACCGGACGACCGTGCCGCGCTGCCAGCCCTTGATCACGGCCGGGACGTCCTTGACGACCTTCGCGGCCTCGAGCAGCTCGAAGCCTTCGGCGAAGGCCTGCATCATGCCGTACTCGATGCCGTTGTGGATCATCTTCGCGTAGTGGCCCGCGCCGACGTCGCCGGCGTGCGAGAAGCCCTCTTCGCGCGGACCCTCCGGGCGCAGCGCGTCGAAGATCGGCATCGCCTTCTCGACGTCGGCGGCCGCGCCGCCGACCATCAGGCCGTAGCCGTTGTCCTTGCCCCACACGCCACCGGACACACCGCAGTCGACGTAGCCGATGTTCTTCGCCGCCAGCAGCTCGGCGTTCAGCTTGTCGTCGGTGTACTTCGAGTTGCCGCCGTCGATCACCATGTCGCCGGCGGAGAGCAGGTTGCTCAGCTCGGTGACGGTCTGCCGGGTCGGCTCGCCGGCCGGGACCATGATCCAGACGATCCGCGGCCCGTCCAGTTTGGACACCAGGTCCTCGAGCGACGTCGTGTCGCTGACGTCCTGGTTGCGGTCGTAGCCGACCACCTCGTGACCGGCCGCGCGCAGCCGCTCACGCATGTTGAAGCCCATCTTGCCCAGGCCGATCAGACCGAGCTGAACCATGAGATCCCCTTACGTGCTCTGAAAAACAGGTCAGCCCGGCAGCCGGACCGGCATCAGGAGGTACAGGTAGCCGGGGACGACGTTGCCCTCGGCGTCGGCGGGCTTGATGAGCGCCGGGCGGTTCGGCGTCGTGAACGTCAGCTCCGCCCTGTCGCTGTGGAGCGCCCCGAGGCCGTCGACGAGGTAACCGGGGTTGAACGCGATGGTCACCGGATCACCTTCGTACTCGACCTGAAGCTCCTCTTCGGCGCTTCCCTCGTCGTCGCCGCCCGCGGACAACCGCAGCGAGTTGTCCCCGAACTCCAGTCGTACCTGAGTCCCCCGCTCGGCCACCAGTGAAACGCGCTTGATGGACTCGGTGAGAGCCGACACGTCGATCACCGCGCGCGACGTGTGCGACGCGGGCAGCAGCTGGCGGTACGGCGGGAATTCCGCGTCGAGCAGGCGGGTCGTCGTGTAGCGCCCGGAACCGGACAGGCCGAGCAGGCCTTCGCCGCTGGCGAGGGCGAGCCGGATCGTGGCACCGGACGCGCCGAGCGTCTTGGCCGCCTCGGCGAGCGTGCGCGCGGGTACGAGCACCGCGGCGTCGGCCAGGCCCTCGGCCGGCTGCCAGGTGAACTCGCGCATGGCGAGCCGGAACCGGTCGGTCGCGACCAGGGTCAGCGAGCTGCCGGAGATCTCGAGCCGCATGCCGGTGAGCATCGGCAGCGTGTCGTCCTTGCCCGCGGCGACGACGACCTGGGTGACGGCCTGGCCGAACGCGTCGCCGGCGAGCTCGCCCGCGAACGCGGGCTGGGACGGCAGCTGCGGGTAGTCCTCGACCGGCATGGTCGGCAGGGAGAAGCGCGCGCTGCCGCAGGTGATGGTGGCGCGGGCGCCGTCGACGGAGATCTCGACCGGCTGCGCGGGCAGCGCCTTGGTGATGTCGGCCAGCAGGCGCCCGGACACGAGGAGGCGGCCGCCGTCGGCGATCGTCGCGGGGACCCCGACCGTGGCGGAAACTTCGTAGTCGAAGCCGGAGACCGTCAGCGCGTCGGTTTCGCCGTCCGAACCGGCGTCGAGGAGGACACCGCCCAGCACCGGCACCGGAGGCCGGGAGGGGAGGCTTCTGGCCACCCACGCGACGGCGTCGGCGAGCCCGTCACGCTCGACGCGGATCTTCATGCGCGCATCCTTTCGACGATCGAGCCCCCTGCGGGCTCGGGCCAGGCCTCTTCTCGCAGGACAGTGACCGGCTGCCCCCTCCGGCCGGTCCGCCCTCCGCGTGAGCGGCCGGAGCGCGGACCAGGTGCAGGCGTCCACGTTAGGCCGTCGCGGGCGCCGCCGTCACCTCGGCCTCCCCTTGACTTTGTCGACATGACGACTCGATCTCGCAGCTGTCCCCAACTTCGTCCTCCGCCTGTTTTTATCTTTTTTTCCCTTAGAAGAGATCTAAAGGCAGCAGCAGTAGTAGGTGTTGTGGATTGTGTGGATCGAGCTCGTTCGCGCAGGTCGGACGGTTCGCGGGCGTGTGGGTAACCGTGGTGGCGGACCTGTGGGTAACCCGGGGCGTCCGTGGATGGTTTCGGGCGTCCCCTGATTCGTCCACAGATCCGCCTGGTTGTCCCCATGGTTGTCCCCAGGTTTGGGACTGTTTCTGGGGGCGGACAGAACGGCCCGAACCCCTCTTCCGAGTGATCGCCGCCTCCTGTGCACAGCGTGTGGGCAACCTGTGGAATCAGCGTGGACAAGCTTGTGGATGTGCTGTGGATCGCCTGTGGGCGGGGTGTGGAGGGAATCCGGGTCTTCGCTGGTGGGAGATCCGTTGGCACTGTGGGCAATCCGCCCACACGGTGGGGAAAACTCCTTGTGTACAAACAAATTTCACGAGTTTGGCGAAGCACGCGTACGCGCCTTCGCTGCTTCGCGGGCGTACGCGTGCTTAAGACACTCCAAAGACGACCAAGGGGCGTCCACTGTGTGCGGACGCCCCGAAGTCGTTGGGAGGTAAGGGATGTGCTACTGGCGGGCGCGCTGCTTGATGCGCGACGTCAGCTCCTGCACCTGGTCGTAGATGCGCCGGCGCTCGGCCATCTCCTTGCGGATCTTCTTGTCCGCGTGCATGACGGTCGTGTGGTCGCGGCCGCCGAACGTCTGCCCGATCTTCGGCAGCGACATGTCGGTCAGCTCGCGGCAGAGGTACATCGCGATCTGGCGGGCCGTGGCGAGCGCCTTCGTCTTGCCGGGGCCGCACAGGTCGTCGAGCGTGACGTCGAAGAACTCGGACGTGACGCCCATGATGGTCGGCGCGGTGATCTCCGGCGCGTGCGAGTCGGGGATCAGGTCGCGCAGCACGATTTCGGCGAGCGCGCTGTCGACCGGCTGCTGGTTCAGCGAGGCGAACGCGGTGACGCGGATCAGCGCGCCTTCGAGCTCGCGGATGTTCGCCTCGACGCGCGAAGCGATGAACTCGAGGACTTCGCCGGGCACCGCCAGCCTGTCCTGCGCCGCCTTCTTGCGGAGGATCGCGATGCGCGTCTCGAGCTCGGGCGGCTGGATGTCGGTGATCAGGCCCCACTCGAACCGCGTCCGCAGCCGGTCCTCCAGCGTTTCGAGGCGCTTGGGCGGGCGGTCGGAGCTGACGACGATCTGCTTGTTCGCGTTGTGGAGGGTGTTGAAGGTGTGGAAGAACTCTTCCTGCGTGCCTTCCTTGCCCTCCAGGAACTGGATGTCGTCGACGAGCAGGATGTCGATGTCGCGGTAGCGCCGCTGGAAGGCGACCTTGCGGTCGTCGCGCAGCGAGTTGATGAAGTCGTTGGTGAACTCTTCGGTCGAGACGTACCGGACGCGCATGCCCGGGAAGAGCCGCTGCGCGTAGTGGCCGACCGCGTGCAGCAGGTGCGTCTTGCCGAGCCCGGACTCACCCCAGATGAAGAGCGGGTTGTACGCGCGGGCGGGCGCTTCGGCGACGGCGACCGCGGCCGCGTGCGCGAAGCGGTTGGACGCGCCGATGACGAACGTGTCGAAGGTGTACTTCTCGTTCAGCTTCGTCTTCGACGTCTGCGGCTGCGCCGGCGCGGTGTACGGCTGGCCGGCGATCGGCTGCCCGGAGAAGGTCGGCCAGATCTCGTGGACGGCGGCGAGCGCCTCGCCCTCTTCGTCGACTTCCTCGTCGGTGTCCTCGCCGTCGTCCGGCTTCGGCGCGACGGCCTGGTGCGCCGGCATCGGCATCGGGGGCATCGGCTGCGCGGGTTCGGCGGGCCGCGGCGGCGGCATCATCGGGGCGCCGTTGGCCGGCCTCGGCGGGGCGGGTTCGGGGCTCGCGCCGTTTTCCACCCGGCCGGGTGACGGCGCGTAGCGGGGCGCGGGCGCCGGGGCGACGGCTTCGGCGCTGTCGACCTTCACCGCGAGCGAGATGGCGCGGCCGAGCCGCCGGGAAAGCGCGTCGGTGATCGCGCCGCGCAACCCGCGTTCGATCGCTTCCTTCGCGAAGTCGCTGGGCGCCGCCAGGAGCGCCGTGCCGTCGAGCAGGCCGATCGGCCGGGTCACCCGCATCCAGGCGCGCTGCTGGGGAGACAGGGTCCCGTCGGACAGTTCACGTACCACCTGTTCCCAGATGACACCCAGATTGTGCTGGTGATCCGACACCTGTCTGGCTCCCCTCCCCTCGTCTCCGTGGACGGCCGAACCGGCCCCGGAACGCCCCGGTCACTCCACCCGGCGATCGCAGGAGACCTGTCCGCGCACCGGCACAGCGAATATCCACATAGTTGTCCACAGCTGTGCACTAATGTACGGCGACCCGCGGTGCCGCCACCTGCGGGCTCGTCGTACGCCGGTGGGCACTCCACCACCCGGATACTCGTGCACCTGGAACCGGTGACCCGAGAGAGGCACGCTAACAAGCCCCGCTCGCGGCCACAAGGCATCCTGGGCGGCCAGCATTTCACGGTGCACGGGCGGTTGCCATTCGGTGCCGCGGCGTCGAACTCCCCGGGCGCGCCGACCGGTCGCGTACCGTGGCCGAGGGGGTGCTTACCGGCCGCCCGACGGGGGTGCGTACCCTCGTAAGGTCTCCCGTATGCGCGGGGTGCGTTTCGCGTGCCCACGTTGTCGTCGCTCGTCGTGACGAGGCCACACGTTGGTAGGAGACACCAGAGACTGCCGTGCGCCCGCACGACACGCCAGGCGGAGGAAGAGATTTCTCCGCAGGGCGGGTTCGGGGCAGACGACACAGTGAGACACAGGAGAAGCAGTGAGCAAGGGTAAGCGCACCTTCCAGCCGAACAACCGCCGCCGCGCGAAGACCCACGGGTTCCGCCTGCGCATGCGGACCCGCGCCGGCCGGGCCATCCTGGCGGCCCGCCGTCGCAAGGGCCGCGAAGCGCTGTCCGCCTGATCGCGCCGATAGAGGCGCGCCGTGCTGCCGGCTGCCGCACGCCTGCGGCGGAGTGAGGATTTCCGCGTGGTTCTCCGTCGCGGGTCCCGGGCAGGCAGGCGCCGCCTCGTCGTCCACGCGCTGACCACGGACCCGTCCGCGGCCGCCGACGCTGTGCAGTCCGACAGCGTGTCGGCGGCCAGGGCGGGTTTTGTGGTGAGCAAGGCCGTCGGCAATTCGGTGGTCCGCCACCGGGTCAGCCGCCGGTTGCGCCACCTCGTTTCGGCCAGGCTCGGAACACTGCCCGCCGGCACTGCGTTGGTCGTACGGGCATTGCCGCCGTCGTCGACCGCGTCCAGCGCCGAGCTCGGGTCCGATCTCGATGCCGCGTTGCGTCGGCTGGGGCTTCTGTCGTCGCGCCGTCCGGCCGGGGATGTCCCGCGCCCGACGCGTCCCGCGGACGCGACCCCCGACCACGGATCAGCGGTGTGACCGGCATGCGAGCCACCCCCGAGCACGACCACGACCACGAAGCAGTGCCCGAGCCCCCGCGGCCCGGCCCGGTCGCCTGGGTCCTGCTGCTCCCCATCAAGCTCTACCGCAAGGCGATCTCGCCCTTCCTCCCGCCGGCTTGCCGGTTCTACCCGAGCTGCAGCGCGTACGCAGTCGAAGCCCTCACCCGGCACGGTGCCGGCCGCGGCTCCTACCTCGCGCTGCGCCGGCTGCTGCGCTGCGGCCCCTGGACGCCACCCGGCCGCGACCCCGTGCCCGAGACGTTCTCGTGGCGACACCGCAGACCTGAAACACCGATCGAGGAGTAGCAGCAGTGCTCGATTTCATCTACTACCCCGTGTCCTTCATCTTGTGGTGTTGGCACAAGGTCTTCGGGTTCGTCTTCGGGGAGTCGACGGCGGTCGCCTGGATCCTCGGCATCATCTTCCTGACGTTCACGGTCCGCGGCATCATGTTCAAGCCGTTCGTGAACCAGGTCCGGTCGATGAAGAAGATGCAGGACTTCGCGCCGGAGATGAAGAAGATCCAGAAGAAGTACGCGAACGACCGGCAGCGCCAGGCCGCGGAGATGCAGAAGCTCCAGCGCGAGCACGGCGTCAACCCGCTGGGCAGCTGCCTGCCGATGCTGCTCCAGATCCCGGTCTTCATCGGCCTGAACCACGTCCTGCGCGCGTTCACGATGCCGCCGCCCGGTGGTGGCCCCAAGACCGAGAACTACTTCTTCAGCCAGCACGACGTCGAGTCCTACGTCAACGCGAAGCTGTTCGGCGTCAACCTCGGTGAGGCCGTCTACAACGGTGTCGGTGTCGTCAGCGGCGGGGCCACGAACGTCGGCTTCCACTGGAGCGTGCTCCCGGTCGCGCTGCCGCTGATGATCGTCGCGTCGATCGCCACGCACCTCACCGCGCGGCACTCGGTGGCCCGGCAGAACGCCGCGTCGGCCACCCCACAGACCGCGATCATGAACAAGCTGACGATGTACATCTTCCCGCTCGGTGTGCTCGTCTTCGGTGCGCTGTTCCCGCTCGGCCTCCTCTTCTACTGGCTGGCGAACAACGGCTGGACCCTGATGCAGCAGCGGCTCGTCTACACGAAGATCGACAAGGAAGAGGCGGCCCGCAAGGCGGAGGCCGCCGAGAAGCGCGCGACGCTCGGGCCGAAGCCGGGCCAGAAGCCGACCGCGCCGAAGGTCGGTCAGAAGCCCGTCCAGCAGAAGAAGAACCAGCCCGCGCAGACCGGCACGGCGAAGAAGGTCACGAAGGCGGGCTCGGCCCACGGCTTCGCGCAGACCTCTCCGGCCGCCGCCGCCGACGGCGACCAGACCCCGGCCGACACGAACGGCCAGAACGGTTCGAAGGACAACGGCACGGGCGTGCCGGGCCTTCTCAAAGACTCGACCAGGAAGTCGGGCCGGAAGCGCCGCTGAGGCGCGACCGGTTCGGAGAGGAGACGAATGATGTCGGAGACGATCGACACGATCGACGCCGATAAGGACGACGTGACCCCGGAGCCGGCCGCGGAGGCAGCGGGCGAGGAGAAGGCGGGCGGTGACGACATCCTCGTCCAGGAGGGCGACATCGCCGGCGACTACCTCGAGCGCCTGCTGGACCTGCTCGACTACGACGGTGACATCGACCTGGACGTGGAAGCCGGCCGCGCGATCGTGAGCATCGACGGCGGTGAGGACCTCGAGAAGCTCGTCGGCCCGCGCGGCACGGTGCTCGAGGCGCTGCAGGAGCTGACCCGCTTGGCGGTCCAGCAGGAGACCGGCTCGCGCAGCCGCCTGATGCTGGACATCGCGGGCTGGCGCGCGGACCGCCGCGAGGAGCTCAAGGAGCTCGGCCGCTCGACGGCGGAGTCGGTCCTCAAGAGCGGCGAGCGGGTTCGGCTGCAGCCGATGAGCCCGTTCGAGCGCAAGGTGGTCCACGACGCGGTGGCGACGGTCTCGGGCGTCACGAGCGAGAGCGAAGGCGAAGACCCGAAGCGGCGCGTGGTGATCTTCCCGGAGTCCTGAGCTTCGGTTCGCTTCGCGAGCGGCCCCACTTGACTCGGTCAGGTGGGGCCGCTTTCTTGTGTGCATGCGTCCGGCGCCCGGCGAGGTCCTCCACTTCTCGGAGGACCCGACGATCACCCGCTTCGAGCCCCACGTCGCCGCGACGGCGCAGCAGCCGGAGGCGTACGTCTGGGCGGTCGACGCGGCCCGTGCGCCGGACTACTGGTTCCCGCGGCAGTGCCCGCGCGCGCTGGCGTGGGTGACGCCGGAGACGGCCGAGGCGGACCGGGTGTGGCTCGGCGCCGAACGCGTGCACGTGATCGAGTACGGCTGGCTCCCCGCGATGCAGTCGGTCCGGCTGTACGCGTACCGCTTCGCGGCGTCGGAGTTCGAGGCGTTCGGTGCGCACGAGCACGCGATGGTGGCGACCGTCCCGGTGGTGCCCCTCGGGCCGCCGGAGCCGGTCGGCGATCTGCTCGCGCACCACGAAGCGGCGGGGATCGAGCTGAGGCTCACGCGCAACCTGTGGGCGTTCTGGGACATCGCGACGAAGAGCACGCTCGGCTTCAGCGGCATCCGATTGAGGAACGCGGCGCCGCGTCCGAGCGAATTACACGGGTGATGTTTCACGTGGAACCGCCCACAGCGGCGGCCGGCTGAGTGGAGTTGTCCACATCTTCGGACTGTCGGCTCGTCTTCTCCGGTTCATCGGGGACAATCGAACGAGCGCGGTTTCACGTGAAACCGGCGGACGAGGAGTAGACGGAGTGAGCTTGGAGCAGGCCGCGGAGCGAGTGTTCGGAAGGCACGTCGACCAAGCGGCCGGGTACGTCGAACTCCTGGAGCGCCACGGCGTGGAGCGCGGGCTGATCGGTCCCCGGGAAGTCGAGCGGCTGTGGGAGCGCCACGTGCTCAACTCGGCGGTGATCGGCGAGCAGATGCCGGAGGGCGCTCGCGTTGTCGACGTCGGGTCGGGAGCCGGGCTTCCGGGTGTACCGCTGGCGATCGCGCGACCGGACCTCGATATCGTCTTGCTCGAACCGATGGCCCGCCGGGTGGACTGGTTGGCCGAGGTTGCCGAGAAGCTGGAACTCCCGATCACCATCGTCCGTGGCCGCGCGGAGGAGCGGCCTGTGCGTGAGCAGCTCGGTGGCGCCGACATCGTCACTGCTCGCGCAGTCGCCCCGCTCGCTCGTCTCGCGGACTGGTGCCTGCCGCTGGTCCGTCCCGATGGCTTCCTGGTCGCCCTCAAGGGCGCCAGCGCGGCGGACGAGATCGAGCGGGACGGTGCCGCCATCCGCAAGGCCGGCGGGGCCGATCCGCTCATCGTCGAGTGTGGTGCGACGGTCCTCGAGGTCCCCAGCACGGTCGTGAAGATCCGTCGCCTCCCGACGGCGAACAAGCCAAAGGCACGGAGCAGGAAGCGTTAACGGGCCGCGATGTTCCACGTGAAACGAAGCGACTCGACCACCGACCAGACGTCTAGATGGAGGAGGTGTCGAGACCGGTGAATCCCCCGCCGTCCGACTCCACGGAGACCAGCCACGACGTGGGCTGGACGCCGATCGCCGAAGAAGCCGCCCGCGCCGCGCGTCTGCTGCACCCGGAAGAGGGGACACTCCCCCGCCCCGGCCGCCGTCGCGTGCTGACCGTCGCCAACCAGAAGGGCGGCGTCGGCAAGACCACCAGCACGGTCAACCTCGCGGCCGCCCTCGCGCTCCACGGGCTCAAGACGCTCGTCGTCGACCTCGACCCGCAGGGCAACGCGAGCACCGCGCTCGACGTCGACCACCGGTCCGGGACGCCCTCCATCTACGAGGTGCTCATCGGCGAGGTGACGCTCGCGGAGGCGGCCCAGTCGACCGAGCAGTCCCCCAACCTCTTCTGCGTTCCCGCGACCATCGACCTCGCCGGCGCCGAGATCGAGCTCGTCTCGATGTCGTCCCGCGAGTCCCGGCTCAAGGAGGCCATCTCCTCGGAGATCCTCGACGAGATCGGCGTCGACTACGTCCTCATCGACTGCCCGCCGTCGCTGGGCCTGCTGACGGTCAACGCGATGGTCGCCGCGCAGGAGGTGCTCATCCCGATCCAGTGCGAGTACTACGCGCTCGAAGGTCTGGGGCAGCTGCTGAGCAACATCGAGCTCGTGCAGCAGCACCTCAACCGCGAACTCCGCGTCTCGACGATCCTGCTGACCATGTACGACGGCCGGACCAAGCTGGCCGACCAGGTGACCAACGAGGTGCGGAACCACTTCGGCGACACCGTCCTCAAGACGGTCATCCCGCGCAGCGTGAAGGTGTCCGAGGCACCCGGGTACGGCCAGACCGTGCTCGCCTACGACCCCGGTTCGCGCGGGGCGATGAGCTACGTCGACGCGGCCAAGGAGATCGCCGAGCGCGGCGCACAGATGGAGAAGGGTAGTTCGACATGACCGAGCGTCGAGGAGGGCTGGGGCGCGGCCTCGCCGCCCTGATCCCGACCGGACCCACCGGCGGCGGTCCGCTCCCCGCCCCCACCGACGGCGCGGCGGCGGACCGGAAGGCGGCCGACGACAAGGGCTGGTTCGCGGCGAACGGTCAGGCGACGCAGCACGGCGGCGAGGTGGCCGGCGCGGTCTACCGCGAGATCCCGGTCAGCTCGATCAAGCCGAACCCGAAGCAGCCGCGCCAGGTCTTCGACGAAGACGCGCTCGCCGAACTCGAGCACTCGATCCGCGAATTCGGGCTCATGCAGCCCATCGTCGTCCGCGAGCTCGGCAACGACGAGTACGAGCTCGTCATGGGCGAGCGGCGGCTGCGTGCGTCGCAGCAGGCGGAGCTCGAAGCGATCCCGGCGATCGTCCGGCAGACCGCCGACGAGTCGATGCTGCGGGACGCGCTCCTGGAGAACATCCACCGCGTCCAGCTGAACCCGCTCGAAGAGGCGGCGGCGTACCAGCAGCTGCTCGACGAGTTCGCCGTCACGCACGAGGAGCTGGCGAGCCGGATCGGCCGCAGCCGTCCGGTCATCACCAACACGATCCGGCTCCTCAAGCTCCCCCTGCCGGTGCAGCGCCGGGTGGCCGCGGGCGTCCTGTCCGCCGGCCACGCGCGTGCGTTGCTGTCGCTGGAGGACGCCGAGAGCCAGGAGGAGCTCGCCGCGCGCATCGTCGCGGAGGGCATGTCGGTCCGGGCGACCGAGGAAGCCGTCACGCTCAAGAAGAGCGAGAAGCCGGCCAAGCCGAAGCCCGCGCCGCGCAAGCCGATCCAGGCGCCGGGGTTGCAGGAGCTCGCGAACCGGCTCTCGGACCGGTTCGACACGCGCGTGAAGGTCGACCTCGGCCGCCGGAAGGGGCGGATCACGCTCGAGTTCGGGTCGGTCGACGACCTCGAACGCATCGTCGCGATCATCGATGCGAATGGGGCAAATCAGGCACCGAAAACCGATTAGGGATCACCCCAGGGTGTTTCGTCACGGTGATGATTGCTCCTCGGAGCCGTGACGAACACAGTTGGTGATCACACGGAAAAGGCCGCCACGGAGGTTCCGAGGCGGCCTTTCGCGTGGCGAAGAGTCAGCGGGTGATCGCCCGCGCGATCAGTTCGGCGAACACCGCGCCGAGCGACTTGCCCGCCGCCTCGATCGCCATCGGCACGGTCGACGTCTCGGTGAGACCGGGCGACGGGTTCACTTCGAGGAAGTGCACCGTGCCGTCCGCCGAGACGACCGCGTCGGTCCGGGAGATGTCGCGCAGCCCGAGCACCCGGTGCGCGGCGACGGCCAGCTCGGCCACCGCCTTGGCCGCGGCGTCGTCGAGCCGGGCCGGGGTGAAGAAGTCGGTCAGGCCGGCCGTGTAGCGGGCCGTGTAGTCGTACACGCCGCTCTCCGGGACGATCTCGACCGCGGGGAGGGCCTCGGGCCCGTCCTCGCCTTCGATGACCGTCACGGCCACCTCGACGCCGTCCACGAACCGCTCGGCGAGAACCGTGTCCCCGTACGCGAAGCAGCCGACCATCGCGGCCGGCAGTTCCGCGGCCTCGCGCACCACCTGGGTGCCGAGCGCGGAGCCGCCCTGGTCCGGCTTGAGGATCAGCGGCAGGCCGAGGCGCTCCACCATCGCGTCGAGCACCGCCTGGGCGCCGAGCTCGCGGAACGTGCTGTGCGGCAGCACCACCCAGCCCGGCGTGACGAACCCGGCGTTCTGCAGCAGCGCCTTCGCGGTCGGCTTGTCCCACGCGCGGCGGCAGCCCTGGGAGCCGGTGCCGACGAACGGCACGTCCAGCATCTCCAGCACCGTCTGCACCGAGCCGTTTTCGCCCTCGCCGCCGTGCAGGGCGACGACCACCGCGTCCGGGCGCTGCGTGCGCAGCCGCTCCAGCAGGCCGCCGTCGGTGTCCCACTCTTCGATGCCGAAGCCCTCGGACTTGAGCGCCGCGGAGAGCCGTCGCCCGGACCTCAGTGAGACGTCGCGCTCGTGCGAGAGCCCGCCGGCGAGCACGGCAACGGTACGGTCGACCACCGTGGAAACTCCTTAGCTGGTACGGATTCCCGTCGATCAGACGGTATCCGGGGAGGGCGTCTGCGGCCCCTGGATCTGGCGCGCGCTCACGTTACCGAAGGTTCGGGCCAGCTCCATTTCCGACTCCAGCACGGCGGCCAGCCGCCGCACGCCCTCGCGGATGCGCTCCGGCGTCGGGTAGCAGTACGACAGCCGCATCTGGCGGCTGCCGAACCCGTCGGCGTAGAAGCCGGTTCCGGACGCGTACGCCACCCGCGCGGTCACCGCGCGCGGCAGCATCGCCTTCGTGTCGACGCCTTCCGGCACCGTCACCCAGACGTAGAAGCCGCCGTCCGGCTTGGTCCACGAGCAGCCCGGGGGCAGGTACTGGTCGAGCGCGGACAGGATCGCGTCACGCCGCTCGCGGTAGTTCTCGCGGAACTTCTTGATCTGGCCCTTCCAGTCGTGCGTGGCCAGGTAGCGCGAGACGATCATCTGGTTGAACGTCGGCGGGCACAGCGTCGCCGACTCCGCGGCGAGCACGAGCTTCTCGCGCACCGCGTGCGGCGCCAGCACCCAGCCGACGCGCAGGCCGGAGGCGAAGGTCTTGGAGAACGAGCCGAGGTACACGACGTTCTCGGGATCGGTCGACCGCAGCGCGGGGTACGTCTGCCCGTCGAAGCCGAGCAACCCGTACGGGTTGTCTTCGACGACCAGGACGCCGTACTCGCGGCAGATCTCCAGGATCTCCGCACGGCGCTCCACGGCCAGCGTGACACCGGCCGGGTTGTGGAAGTTCGGGATCGTGTAGAGGAACTTGACCCGGCGGCCGGCCTTCGTCGTCCGGTCGAGCGCTTCCCGCAGCAGCGAGGGCACCAGGCCCTGGTCGTCCATCGCCACGTGCACGACCTGCGCCTGGTACGCGGCGAACGAGCCCAGGGCGCCGACGTACGAGGGGCCTTCGGCGATCACGACGTCACCCGGGTCGCAGAACAGCCGCGTGACCATGTCCAGGCCCATCTGCGAGCCGACGGTCACCACGACGTCGTCCGGGTGCGCCTTGATGCCCTCCAGGGCCATGATTTCGCAGATCTGCTCGCGCAGCACTGGGATGCCGTGCGCCGAGCCGTACTGGAGCGCCACGAGGCCGTCTTCGGCGATGATTTCGGCCACCTGCGCCGACAGCGTGTCGAGCGGGAGCGCCGCCAGGTTCGGCATGCCGCCGGCGAGGGAAACCACCTCGGGCCGGCTGGCCACCGCGAACAGCGCCCGGATCTCGGAGGCGGTCATCCCCGCGGTGCGCGCGGCGTACCGCTCGAGGTGCGGGTCGAGGTTCTGGCGGCCGCTGGGGCGCTGGCTGGGGCGGTTCTCGGTCATCGACGATTCACCCGGGGCTCGTTGGACGGCTGCTCGAGGCAGCCCGGCAGATCCCATCGAGTGTAACCGGGCACCCATCAGGACCCCCTGACCTTTCGGTGCTCGTCACATCGGCCTATCCTCGACCATGGCTCCTGCGTTCGTGCCGTGGATCTTGCGCGGCTTGACGACCGGGCGGCCGGTCGGGAGCGCAGGTCAGGGAGGTCGCGGGTGTCGCGTCGCGTCGTGGGCGTCACACTGGACAACCTGGAGCACCTGCCGAAGAGCTGTCGCCGGTGCGTGTACTGGGAGCTCGCCCCGCACCTCAAGCACCAGGCCGAGGAGTTCGGCGCGACCGAGGTCGAGAAGGAAGCCTGGGTCTCGAGCGTGCTGCTCGAGTGGGGTTCCTGCGGCCGCATCGTCTACAGCGACACGCTGCCGGTCGGGTTCGTGCTGTACGCCCCGCCGAACGCCGTCCCGCGGGCCCTCGCCTTCCCGACGTCGCCGCCGAGCGCGGACGCCGTGCTGCTGACCGCCTTCCAGGTCCTCCCCGAGTTCCGCGGTGGCGGCCTCGGCCGGATGCTCGTCCAGGCGGTCGCCAAGGACCTCACCAAGCGCGGTGTCCGCGCCATCGAGGCGTTCGGCGACGCGAAGCCCGACGAGCCGGACCCCGACGGTGGCCACAGCTGCGTGCTGCCGGCGGGCTTCCTGCAGAGCGTCGGCTTCAAGACGGTCCGCCCGCACCAGAAGTGGCCCCGGCTGCGCCTCGAGCTGCGTTCGGCGATCACCTGGAAGGAAGACGTCGAGGCGGCCCTGGAGCGGCTGCTCGGCCAGGTGACGATCACCACCGCCGAGCCGAGCCTCGGCCGCGCCTGATTCCGTTTCCGCAAACGTTTGCGCCCGTGCTTCGGCACGTCTGGAACACGCCTGAACACACGTGTGCACAACTGTGGAAGAAGTGCCGAGTTATCCACAGAGCGCTGATAGGAGCGGTGGACAAGCTGTGGAGAACTGTCCCGAAACCTGGGGACGCGAGCGTCGCGTCCCCAGGGGTGGTGGGACAGGTGAAGGAGAGCCGCTAGGGGTTGTGGTCGACCCTATTCGGCCTTCGCGAGCTCGTGCGCCAGGACGTCGGCGAAGGTGAACGTGCCCGTCGGCTGGTCGCCTTCGCCGAGCAGGTACAGGCGCTTCACGGCGATCAGGATGCCCTCCGCGACGATGTCGCGGAACGCCGGGTCGCCGAGCTTGCGGGCGTCGTCCGGGTTCGTCAGGTAGCCGATCTCGACCCGGACCGCCGGGCAGCGGGTGCGGGTGAAGATGTCCCACGACTTGTAGTGCGTGCGGCAGTCGAGCATGCCCGTGCGGGCCGCGACCTCACGCTGGATGAAGCCGGCCAGCAGCTCGCCCACCGTGGACGTCGTGCCGTTGCCGTTGCCGAAGTGGAAGCTCGCGACACCCTGCGCGCGCGGTGAGGCGTTCTTGTCGCTGTGCAGCGAGAGGAACAGGTCGGCGCCCGCGTCGTTGGCGAACTTGGCGCGCTCCAGCTCGGTGGGGCTGTGGTTCGGGCCGCGGGAGATCAGTGCCTCCATGCCGGTGGCCTTCATCCGGCCTTCGAGCCGACGGGCGAGGTCCCACGCGATGTCGGCCTCGCGCAGGCCGCGGGCGACCACGCCGAGGTCGTCGCCGCCGTGGCCCGGGTCGATCACGATGCGCTTGCCGCGCAGGCGCGGACCGGCCTGGCGCACCTGCTCCTGCTCGCGCAGGAACACGGGGCGCCCGCCCCGGGCCCGCGGCGAGGACAGGCGGTGCAGCTCGCGGATGGTGGCCGGGCCGCACATGCCGTCCGGCGTCAGGCGCATGTCGCGCTGGAACGTCTTGAGCGCGCGCTCGGTCGCCGGCCCGAAGTAGCCGTCGGGGCGGCCGGCGTCGAAGCCGAGCTCGGTGAGCCGCTCCTGCAGCGTGAAGACGTCGTCGCCGTGCACGGGGGAGGCGATCATGTACGACAGCGGGCGGCTGCCCAGGTGGTAGCTGGCGCCCTTGAGCGCCTGGAACGTCGCCGGACCCACGATGCCGTCGGTCATCAGCCCACGACGCTGCTGGAAGGCACGGACGGCGTGCTCGAGCGCGACGTCGAACGTGTCGTAGTCGTCGGTACCGGTGACCGGCGGGAGCAGGTCCATCCCGGCCAGGATGGACCTGATCTCGGCGACGTCCGGACCGGCGTCACCGCGGCGGAGTACCCGCATGCACTCCTCGCTCTTCCTAAGGCACCGATTCGGGGGCTCGGTGCGTGGCAGGACTTCGGAAAACCTTCGCTGGGACAAGCCCAGGTCCTCTATTGTGCCTTGCCAACTCTGGGTGACAGCGTAGGCCCGGTCGGTTCGTCAAGGGCCCGATCGTGGAGTACCCCCGGTCGTCGCTGTCACGCTCGACTCAACTCATCCGGGACAGATTCCCCCGAACGCGGCGAACCCGGGACCCGCAGGAGATTCCCGCAGGCCCCGGGTTCACCGGGCTTGTTCGGTTCAGAGGACGTCGGCGAGGTCCGACAGCAGCGCGGCCTTCGGCTTGGCGCCCACGATCTGCTTCACCGGCTTGCCGCCCTGGAACAGGATCAGCGTCGGGATGGACATCACCTGGTAGTCACGCGGCGTGTTCGGGTTCTCGTCGATGTCGATCTTGGCGATCGTCAGCTTCTCGCCGTTCTCGGCCGCGATCTCCTCGAGCACCGGGGCGACCATCTTGCACGGGCCGCACCAGGTGGCCCAGAAGTCGACCAGCACGGGCTTCTCGCTGGTCAGGACCTCGTCGACGAACGTCGCGTCGGTCACCTTGACGGTGTTGGCCATGTGTTTCTCCTTCAGGGATGGTTGGAAGCCGTAAGTCAGTTGGTGCCCGCGCCGTAGCCGCCGCCGACGAGCTCGGCCGCCTCGTGCGCGTCCGCTTCGCCGTGCTCCGCGAGCCATCGTTCCGCGTCGATCGCCGCGCTGCACCCGGAGCCGGCGGCGGTGATCGCCTGCCGGTACGTGCGGTCCACCAGGTCGCCGGCCGCGAAGACGCCGTCGAGGTTCGTGAAGGACGTCTTGCCCTTCGTGACGACGTAGCCGTCCTCGTCCAGGTCGACCTGCCCCTTCACCAGCTGGCTGCGGGGGTCGTGCCCGATCGCGACGAAGAAGCCCGACACGTCGAGCGTCGACTCCGAGCCGTCCTTGGTGTCCTTCAGCTGCAGGCCCTCGACCTTGCCGTCGCCCAGGACGCCGGTGATCTGCGAGTTCAGCTGCCACTTGATCTTCTCGTTCGCGCGGGCGCGCTCGAGCATGATCTTGGAGGCGCGGAACTCGTCGCGCCGGTGGACGATCGTGACGGACTTCGCGAACTTCGTCAGGAAGGTCGCCTCCTCCATCGCCGAGTCGCCACCGCCGGCGACCACGATGTCGTGGTCGCGGAAGAAGAAGCCGTCACAGGTCGCACAGGCCGACACACCACGGCCGAGCAGCTCCTGCTCGCCCGGGACGTTCAGGTACCGCGCCGCGGCACCCATGGCGAGGATCACGGCGCGGGCGGCGTAGCGCTTGCCGTTCGCGGTGACGTACTTGACGTCCCCGGTCAGCTCCAGCGACTCGACGTCCTCCGCGCGCAGCTCGGCGCCGAAGCGCTCGGCCTGCTTGCGCATCTCCTCCATCAGGTCCGGGCCCATGATGCCGTCGCGGAACCCGGGGAAGTTCTCGACCTCGGTCGTCGTCATCAGCGCGCCGCCGAACTGCGTGCCCTCGAACACCAGCGGTTCGAGCTGGGCCCGCGCCGCGTAGACGGCAGCGGTGTATCCGGCAGGACCCGACCCGACGATGATCAGGTTCCTGATTTCCTCGGCAGCCACCCGTTGACCTCCGCTCGTAGTGACCTGTACCAGGCTCAACACGATCGTAGGTGGCGGTGTTCCCGGGGTGACGAGCCGCTCACGGGGGTCCGGGTGGCGGAGCCCCCGGCCCGGGGCGAAGCCCCGGATGTCACAGCGCTACTTCTCCCCCACGACCTTGTCGAAGAGCACCGCCGGATTTCCGGGTCCGCAGTCGGCGCCGAAGGCCACCAGGCGGAACTGGGCGAGCTTGCCGGTGGTCAGGATGATCATCACCCCGGCCTTGCCGCCGACGTTGACCGGCCGGATGCCCTCCGGCCGCACCTTCGGATCCAGCCCGGCCGCCGCGATGCACGCGTCCAGCCGATCCTCGTTCTGCAGGGGGCCGAAGTCGCGGACGCCGACCGACTTGCCGAGCAAGGCCTGCGCGCCGCTGCCGTCACTGGCCACCGACGGGCCCGTCGGGGCGGCGACGTTCGGCGTGCCGCTCTGCTGCGAAGTGTTCGGGATGGCGATCGTCACCGCGACGACCGCCGCCGCGGCCGCGGTCAGGACGCCGGCGGCCCAGCCGAGCCGCTTGTTCCGGCGCCGCCGGGCCGCCGCGAGGTCCACCACCTGGGCTTCCTGCGGTGCACTCGGCTGCGGCCGGGCAGGAAAGGCGGCCGCTGCTTCGGCGGCCAGCGCCGCGTCCAGCCGGGCGGCGAACTCCGCGGGCATCGGCGGGGCCGGCGCGTCGGCGAGGGCGGCCAGGTCGGCCTGCGTGGCGTCGAGGGCGTCCAGGATCGCCCTGGCTTCGGGATCGGCGTTGACCAGCGGCCACAGCTCCGCCGCCTGCGTGTCGTCCAGGACACCGGCGTGGAGGTCGGCGAGCACGTCGACAGACCAGGGCGGACCGATGGTCCCCCCGATCCCCCGGCTTTCGTCCGTCATCGTCCCTCCCCGCTACCCGGCTGACGCCCGGCCCGTTTGCTTTCGTGAGTTGGGACGTTCGCAATCGCATCGGGGTTCCGCAGGTGCCCGAGAACCTTCGCGAGTTTCCCGCGGCCCCGCGCGCACCGGCTCTTCACCGTGCCCTCGGCGATGCCCAGCATCTTGGCCGTCTCGGCGACGGAGTACCCCTCGACGTCGACCAGCACGATCGGGGCGCGCTGGTCTTCGGGCAGCTGCTCGAGCGCCTCGCGCACGAGCAGGCTGGTCTCCCGCTCGGCCATCGAGTCGCGCGGCGTGGCGGGCTCGTTGAAGCCGGTTTCCGGGAGCGGCACGGTGGGGCGCGCCTGGCGGCGGCGGATCCGGTCGAGGCAGGCGTTCACCACGATCCGGTGCAGCCACGTGGTGACCTGCGACTCCGCTCGGAAGTTGCCGGCCGCGCGGAACGCCGAGATGAACGCGTCCTGCAACGCGTCGGCGGCCTCCTCCGGGTCGCGGACCGTGCGCAGGGCCACCGCCCACATGCGGTCGCGATGTCGCTGGACGAGTTCGCTGAACGCATGGGGGTCCCCCGCGGCGTGAGCCGCTATCAGATCCGCATCCGTGGGAGCTGCAGCTGTCACCCGGCAGAGCCTACTGACCCTGTCGGGTGCATCACCCCGCAGGCAGGAAGGACAGGTCACCGATCTGGGTGAGGTACTCGCCGTCTTCGCCACCCAGCGCGGTGATCCAGACGATGAAGTACTTGCTCTGGGTGGGCTGCGCCAGCGCGATCGTCGTCTCGCCGTCCTTCAGGTCGCCGTTGCCGACCACCTTCGTGTCGGCCAGCTCGGGGTTCTTCTCGGTCGCCGAGCGGATCTCGACCTTGGTGCCGGGCGTGCCCGCGTTGATCTTCACCTGGCTGAGGTTGATCGGGTTCTCGAACGTGAGGACCAGCCCGACGCCGGGCTTGATGACCGGGAACTGCTGCCGGTACTGCTCGGTCTTCCAGACCGTGCCCGGGTCGCCGTCGATCGCGTTCTTCGCCCGGCCGGTGTTGTCGCCCTTGCCTTCGGGGTTGTAGACGGCCGCTGACTGCGGCCGCACCGGGTCGCCCACCTTCGGGGCCGGCGGCGGGGCCGGAGCCGATGGCGACGCGGGCGGCGCCGATCCGGCGGCCTGGCTCGAGG
Source organism: Amycolatopsis sp. NPDC004747 (assembly GCF_053601335.1). NCBI lineage: Bacteria > Bacillati > Actinomycetota > Actinomycetes > Pseudonocardiales > Pseudonocardiaceae > Amycolatopsis > Amycolatopsis sp. NPDC004747. The sequence continues at coordinate 122,063 of NZ_JBSGBQ010000006.1, forward strand.
CCGGCGGCTGGGCGACGTTGATCGTCGGCCCGCTCGACTTCGATTCACCCTGGAAGACGTTGATCAGCATCAGCCCGCCCCAGGCGAGGATGACGACGGTCGCGACCACCAGCACGGTGACGCCGAGGGCGAGCTTGCGCCGCCGGGCGACGTCCTTGACCGGCTTCTTCGTGGTCCAGACGGTGCCTTCACCCTCGGCCGGGTCGCCGCCGACGGCCTTGATCAGCTGGGTGCGCTCCTCTTCCTCGGCCACCTGGTCGAGGACGCGCAGGATGGCGGCGCTGGTGCGGATGCCGCCGTTGCCGCCGTCCTCGATCGTGCGGACGGCGAGCGACGACAGGTCGGCCGGGACCGTCGGCACCAGCTGGCGCGGCGGGACCACCCGGCCCTGCGGCGTCATCGGGGCCGCCGGGATCGCGGGCGGGCCGCCGGGCAGCGCCCAGCGGCCGGTCAGCAGCAGGTACAGCACCGCGCCGAGCGCCTTGACGTCGTCGCGCAGCGTCGACTCCGGCAGCGGACCGGGGAACGCGAGCTTCAACGCGCCGTTCGGCGTCAACCGCAGCCGCTGGGGGTGGTCGAGGCCGAGCACGAGGCCGTTCTGGTGCGCCTGCTCGACGGCTTCGGCCAGCGCCTGCACCATCCGCGCGGCCGCGGCGGGCGCCACCGGCCGCTGCGCGACGAGGTCGACCAGGTCGCTGCCCTTGGTCCACTCCGCGACCACGACACCGAGCAGGCCCTCGCTCGAGGTGATGCCGCTGCCGAGCGCGAGCACGTCCAGCACGCGGGCGACACCGCCGTGGCCGAACTTCGACGCGTGGGTGGCGCGTTCGAGCGTGCGCCGGGCCAGCCGGGCCGCTTCGGGATCCGCCGGGTCGCCGACCAGCAGGGTCAGCGCCACGTCCCGTTTCAGCTGCCCGTCACGCGCACGCCAAAGGTGCGCGTCGCCCCGCTCGTCCACGCCGAACTGCGCGAGGAGGCGGTAGCGGCCGTCGCCGACCACACGCCCGGGGGCCAGCGATCCGACCTGGGCCTTGCCCACGTGGTTCGCACCCCCCGCCTGTTCGCTCCGCCTCGTGTCCACCCTCACTCGCTCCCGCTCGATCCCCGTCGTCGAGGGTACCCAGAATACGACGCGGGAGTCGTCGCCATCCGTACCGGAATCGTTACCCGCGCTTGATCAACCGGGTGAACCTCGAAGTGGCCGGTTGCAGCTCCTCGACCTTCAGCGCCATCAGCACGCCGAACGAGACGACGATGCCGACGATGCTCTGCAGCAACAGCTTCACCCACGCACCGAAAGTGGGGCCGAACGAGTCGGGGACGAGCTTGCCAACGACCCACGCGGCGGCCACCCCCAGGACACTCGCGACGACCGTGAAGAGAATCACGCCGATCACCCGCTTGCTGCGCAAGTTGCCCAGCGTCACCCACAGCCAAACCTGGCCGAGGATCGCGCCGACCACGAACGTCAGCGCGTTGACCATCATCACGCCGAGCACGACGTTGTCCGGCGACAGCAGCACCGGGCACAGGTACAGCAGCGGCACCTTGACCAGCGTCATCACGATCATGATCAGCGTCGGCGTCCGCGCGTCCTTCATCGCGTAGAACACCCGCATCTGGAGCATGACCAGCGCGTACGGCAGCAGCGCGAAGGCCGAGATCGCGAGCGCGTCGCCGAGCCGCTCGGCGGTGTCGACCGTGCCCTTGCCGAAGGTGAACAGCGCGATCCCGATCGAGCCGCCGACCACGGTCATCACCGCGGAGATCGGCACGAGCATCACGGTGGAGATCCGGGACGCGTAGGACAGGTCGCCGATCAGCTTCTTGTGGTCGCCGTCGGCGGCCGCGCGGCTCATCCGCGGCATGATCGCCGTCAGCAGGGAGACGCCGATGACGCCGTACGGCAGCTGGAAGAGCAGCCAGGCGTTGCTGTAGGCCGTGACCCCACCGGGTGAACCGCTGGTCAGCACGCGCGTGTTGATCGTGTAGCCGATCTGGCTGACCGCGACGTAGCCGAGGATCCACAGCGCGAGGCCGCCGAACTCCTTCATCTGCTTGTCGATGCCCCAGCGCCACTTGAACCGGAAACCGGACCGCAGCAGCGGCGGGACGAGCAGCAGCGCCTGGGCGACGATGCCGCCGGTGACGCCGATGCCCAGCGTCAGCACCTTGGGGTCGGTGATCGACACGTGCGTGGTGTCGATGTCGCCCGGCATGATCCAGACGACCAGGATCGTGAAGATGACGACCAGGTTGTTGATCACCGGCGCCCAGGCCGTCGGCCCGAAGACCTGCTTGGCGTTGAGCACCGCCGAGAGCAGTGCGAACACGCCGTAGAAGAAGATCTCCGGCAGCAGCAGGTAGGCGAACGCCGTGGTGAGGTCCGCGCTCGCCTTGCCGGAGGAGTCGACGTACAGGCTCGTGAACGCCGGCGCGGCGATCACCGCCACCACCGTGCCGACCAGCAGCAGCGAGAACGCCACCGTGATCAGGCGCTGGGTGTAGGCCGTGCCGCCGTCCGGATCGTCCTGCGACCGCACCAGCAGCGGCACCACCACGCTGGCGAGCACGCCACCCATCAGCAGCTCGAAGATGATGTTCGGCATCGTGTTGGCGACGTTGAACGAGTCGTTCGCGATGCCCTGGCCGATCGCGCCGACCAGCAGCAGCTTCCACAGGAAGCCGGTGATCCGGCTGATCAGCGACGCGATGGCCATCCGGCCGGACGCCTTCGCCAGCGACGGCGCCTTGGCCGGGGCCTCGGGTACGTCCTCGCCCGGCCGGGGCTTGACCAGCGGGCCCTTGAGCGCCGGCATGACCTGGGTGGCCAGCGCGTCGTACGGCCGCATGACGTCGGGGTCGGCGACCGGCCAGCGCGAGTTCATCGGGACGCCGGCGGTGCGCGGGATGAACCGCGTCGCCTCCGGGTCGGGCTGGCGCTGGACCTGGGTGGCCTCCTCCTGCCACGGCCGGACCGGCGCCGGACGGCGGGAGCCGCGCCCGCGCGGCGGGACGGGCGTGCCCGGCGGCGGGGTCAGCGGCGGGTTGGGCTGCGGGAGCCGCCCCTGGTGCGGAGCCGGGCCCTGCGGCGAGCTGCCCGGTGAGACGACCGGCTGGGCGCCGCTCAACGGGAGGCCCGGCGGTGGTACGGCCGGTTGCGCCCCGCTGTGCGGCGGCGGGCCCTGCTGCGGGCTGCTTTGCGGCGGGCCCTGCGGACCGCCCGGTGAAACGACCGGCTGAGCGCCGCTCAGCGGCTGGCCGGGCGGTGGCACGGCCGGTTGCGCGCCGCTGTGCGGCGGCGGGCCCTGCTGCGGTCCGACCGGCTGGGCGCCGCTCTGCGGGTGGCCCGGCGGTCCGGCGGGCGGTGGCCCGCTGTGCGGCGGCACGGGCTGGACCCGCGTGGGCGCCGGACCGGCGTTGCGCGGCGGCTGGCCGCCACGCGGTGGGGCCTGCGGCGGGACCCGCCGCGGCGGCTGGTCCTCGCGGAGGGCGCGGTCGTCGTGCGGGCCGCGCTCGTCCCGGGGCCACTCTTCGCGCGGCCATTCGCCACGGGGCCCGCCTTCGCGGGCCGGGAACTCCTCGGCGGCCGGGCGGTCGCCGCGGGAGGGGCGTTGGTCGCGGGCCGGGCGGTCGGCGTGGGGTGGGATGTCGCCGCGGGCCGGGCGGTCCTCCGCGGCCGGGCGGTCGCCGCGGGGCGCGCGTTGGTCGCGGGGCT
>NZ_JBSGBQ010000006.1:125878-391955 GCF_053601335.1 Amycolatopsis sp. NPDC004747
CAGGTGGTCGTCCGGGGTGGGGCGTTCGCCGCGAGGTGGGCGTTGGTCGCGGGGCAGGTGGTCGTCCGGGGTGGGGCGTTCGCCGCGAGGTGGGCGTTGGTCGCGGGGCAGGTGGTCGTCCGGGGTGGGGCGTTCGCCGCGAGGTGGGCGCTGGTCGCGGGGCAGGTGGTCGTCCGGGGTGGGGCGTTCGCCGCGAGGTGCGCGTTGGTCGCGCGGCGGGTGGTCGTCCGGTGCGGGCCGTCGTTGGTCGCGGACCGGGCGGTCGCCGCGCTGGTCGCGGGCGGGCCCGTCGCCGCGAGGGGCACGGTCGCCGCGGGGTGCGCGGCCGTCGTGGGGGGCCTGGTCGCCGCGGCGGGGGCGGCCGTCGCGGGCCGGCGCGTCTTCGCGGGCCGGGCGCGCGTCGCGGACCGTCGCGTCGTCCGGCGCCGGCATCTGGCGCGTGTGGCCGTTGCGCGGCGGCTGGCGACGCCCGCGCTCCTGGGGCGGAGGCGGCTGCTGGCGGCGAACCGGCCGTGCCTGCTGCGACGCTTTCGGGGGCCCGTCACCCCGTTGCGGGGGCGGGGGGCCTTCGCGCCGAGGACGACCCGCACGCTCGGGTGGTAAGCCCGGCTCTCTCTCCAACGCGTGCCCAATCCTCGGTGCTCTACTCCGGTACCGCGGCCCGGTGCCGCGCACGTGCGGACCAAGGGTAATCGCGAACCGCCCGGAACACTCAAAGGCCGAGCGATCAGTCCACCACGTCCCGTCCCGCGCGGGCGTCCTTCACCCGCCGGTAGATCCGCCGGGAAGCGAGCAGAAGCAGGGCCACACCTGCGGCGACGGTCGCGATGATGGTGATCGCGCCGTACTCCGTCGACGTCAGTTCGAACCGCGCGGATGACCCGAGCGGGGTACCGGTGGGCGTGCGCAACGACACATCGACGCTGAACCGGCCCGCCCGCAGCGCCTCGACCGGCAGGAAGTAGTTCTTGCCGCCGCTGGCCGGGAAGAACCGGTCCTGGGCGTCGCCCGGGCGCAGGCCGGTGTTGTTGTCGAGGGCGAACCGGGCGTTGATCCCGACCGGCAGGTCGTTGCTGACGTACACCGGCAGCGGCGAGTTGCCGGACGCCAGCGCGATGGTCTGCTTCGGCTGCGAGACGGTCACCCGGCCGCTGATCGCGGACAGCTCGGCCTGGGCGTTCAGGGTGGCCGCGTCCGCGGGCAGGCCCCGCCACGCCGTGGACGCACCGCGCAGCTCGGCCAGCCGGACCGGCTCGACGACGTCGTCCGGTTTCACCCGTTTGGTGGCGTCGATCTGCATCGCGGACGCCAGCCCGGTGGCCTTGACGTCGAGGTCGGCCAGCGTCGAGACGACGCCGGCGTCGATGCTCCCGGCCGCGTCCGGTCCGCCGTCGCCGACCGGGCCGGAGGTTTCCGGGCTGGCGGCGAGCAGCGCCGGGAGCCCGGTCGCGGTGACCAGGCCCGCGTTCACGAATTCGCCGACCTGCTGCAGGTAGGTGCCGAACTCCTCGGCCGAGGCGTCCCAGCGCCGCGGCGGCGCGACCAGCAGGTGGTCCGGCCGCTGCTGCCCCGCGGCCAGGCCCAGCCCGGCGCGGAAGGCGAGGGCCCCGAGGCCGTTCTGGCTCGCGACCGCCCGCTCGGTCGTCGCGGACACGGTGACCGAGCCGGGCACCGCCGGGACGCCCGTCATCGCGGCGGAGATCAGCGAGTCGGTCGGCTGCACGCGGACGGCGCTGCCCTGCACGGTGACGCCGCCGCCGGCGGCCGCGGGCGCGAGCTTGCCCGCGTCGGTGAGCAGGGTCCGCACGCCGGCGTCGGTCAGCGCGGCGAGCGCCGCCGCGCCGGGCGTACCGCCCGGCCAGAGCACGCCGGTCTGCGGGGTGACGTCGGTCAGCTCCTGGATGGTCGCGGCGCCGGAGGCCGCGCGGGTGACCAGGCTGGTGTCGCCGGGCCGGATGCGGGTGAGCGCGTCGAGGTCGGCGTCGGCGAACGGCAGCGCCACCGCGCAGCGGCCGCCGACCAGCGCGCGGACCTCGGACAGCCACGTCTTCGCGGCCTCGGTGCCCTTGCCATCGACGTTGCCCGTGTCCGTGTGGACGAGGTAGCCGCGGGTCATCGCGTCGATGGTGGCGAGCAGGTCCGGGTCGAGCGCGAAGCACATCGACTTCGCGAGGTTGGGGCTGTTCCGCACGGCCGACGACGCCGACGTCACCAGGGCGTTCAGCCTGCCCTCCCCGCTGATCTCGTCGGCCAGCCGGTCGTCGGCCAGCACCACCGGGCTGCCGTACGGCGCCGCGTAGACGTGCGGGACGTTGCTGGTCAGCGGCCAGAGCAGGGTCATGCTCGGCGCCGAACCGGACCGGCCGGCCGCCTGCTTGCCCGGCGCGGTCACCACCGGCATCAGCATGCTGACCGCGCCGAGCCGCGCGGGCCCGCCGAACTCGGGCGTGCCGTTGACGTTGACCAGCAGCGGGTAGACGCCGGGGCGGCCGAACCGGTCCGCCCGCGGCCCGGTCAGGGGCACGGTGATGGCCAGCGGCGCGCTCTGGCCGGGTTCCAGCACGTCGGCGACCGAGGTGAACTCCGTCAGCGGGGTGTCCTTGACGACCGCGCCCGCCAGCACGTCGCCGATCCCGCGTTCGGTCGTCGCCCGGTCCCCGACCTGCAGCCGCACCTGCGGCTTGGTGACCCGGCGGTCGCCGGTGTTGGTCACCGTGCCGGTGACGGTCAGCGTCGTCGTCGAGCTGGTGATCACCCGCGGGCTGAGCCCGGCCAGGTCGACGCGCAGGCGGGCGCCCTCCTGGGCCTGGGCCACCGAAGCGCCGGCGAGGGCGGGAACGGCCAGGAAGAGGACGGAAAGGCAGGTTGCGGCGAACCGCTTCACTCGGGGGCTCCCTCAGGGGCGTGCTCGTCTCGTCCGTGGACGTCCGGGCGCGCGAAAAGTTCCGTGAGCATCTGACTGGCCTTCCGGACGAGCTTGCGCTCGTCGGAGTAGGCGAGTTTGGTCTCCAGCTCGGCCAGCGGGACCCAGGCCACCTCGGTGACCTCGACGTCTTCGTCGGAGAGCTCGCCGCCGAGCGCTTCGAGCAGGAAGTGGTGCACGGTCTTGTGGATGCGCCGCTTCTCGGCCACGAACCAGTAGTCGATGGTGCCCAGTGGCCGCAGGACGCGCGCGGAGATGCCGGTTTCCTCCTTCACCTCGCGCACGGCCGTCTGTTCCACCGTCTCACCGTCCTCGATGTGGCCCTTGGGCAGCGACCACAGCAGTCTGCCGTGCCGGTCGAGCCGGCCGATCAGCACCGCCTGTTCGCGCATCGGGTCCACCACGAGACCACCGGCCGACGTCTCGTCGACCGTGGTCAGCCGCCTGCCGCGCTGCCGCCTGCGCCGCCTGCGCGGCTTCGAGGCGCCGGGGCGGCCGGCTGATCCAGACATGCTGCGATGCTAGAGCAAACGGTTCCCCCGGTAGGCTGGCTCTCCGTGTCCGTGTCCGGCGGTGCCTGCAGCTATCGCACCTGGAACGTAGTGGGATTTTCGTGAACGACGTGGTCGACAAGCAGGTGGTGGAGCTGATGCGGGTCTCCCCACTGGCGGACGAGCTGGCGGAACGGTTCGCCAGGGCGGGGCACCGCCTCTACCTCGTGGGCGGCAGCGTGCGCGACGCGCTGCTCGGCCGGCAGTCCGGCGACCTCGACTTCACCACCGACGCGCGGCCGGACCGGGTGCTGAAGATCGTCAGCGGCTGGGGCGACGCGGTCTGGGACGTCGGGATCGCCTTCGGCACGGTCGGCGTGACGAAGAAGGGCATGCAGCTCGAGATCACGACGTTCCGCGCCGACAGCTACGACCGCGTCGGCCGCAACCCCGAGGTCACCTTCGGCGACAGCATCGAGGGCGACCTGCTGCGCCGGGACTTCACGGTCAACGCGATGGCCGTCGAGCTGGCTTCCAAGACGTTCATCGACCCGCACGACGGGCTGAGTGCCCTGCGGGAGCGGGTCCTGGACACCCCGGCGACGCCGCAGGAGTCGTTCGCCGACGACCCGCTGCGGATGCTGCGCGCCGCCCGCTTCGCCGCCCAGCTGGACTTCACCGCCGCGCCGCGGGTGGTCGACGCGATGACGTCGATGGCCGAGGAGATCGACCGGATCACCGCCGAGCGGGTGCAGGCCGAGCTGTCGAAGCTGCTGCTGGCGGCCGACCCGCGGCCGGGCCTGGAGCTGCTGGTCGAGACCGGGCTGGCCGACCGGGTGCTGCCCGAGGTGCCCGGGATGCGGCTGGCGATCGACGAGCACCACCAGCACAAGGACGTCTACCAGCACTCGCTGACCGTGCTCGCCCAGGCGATCGAGCTGGAGAAGACGCACGAGCCGACGTCGGAACCGGACCTGATCCTCCGGCTGGCCGCGCTGCTGCACGACGCCGGCAAGCCCGCGACGCGCGAGTTCCAGCCCGGCGGCGGCGTCAGCTTCCACCACCACGAGGTGGTCGGCGCGCGGATGGCCCGCAAACGTTTGCGGGCGCTGAAGTACTCGAAGGAGATCGTCGACGACGTCTCCCAGCTCGTGTTCCTCCACCTGCGGTTCCACGGCTACGGCAAGGGCGAGTGGACGGACTCGGCGGTCCGCCGGTACGTCACCGACGCCGGCCACCTGCTGACCCGGCTGCACAAGCTGGTCCGCGCCGACTGCACCACCCGCAACCGCCGCAAGGCGGCCGCGCTGCAGGCCACCTACGACGACCTCGAGGCCCGGATCGCCGCGCTCAAGGCCAAGGAGGACCTCGACCGCGTGCGGCCGGACCTCAACGGCGAGCAGATCATGGAGCTGCTCGGCCTGAAGCCGGGGCCGGACGTCGGGAAGGCGTGGAAGTTCCTCAAGGAGCTCCGCCTGGACCGCGGCCCGCTGGAGCACGACGAGGCGGTCGCCGAGCTGAAGAAGTGGGCCGCGGAAAACGGCGTCGGGGACGCGTGAGCCGTGGCGGGCGGGGGCAGCTTCCTGGTGGCGCTGCTGAGGCGCGGCGCCCCCGCGATCGCCACCGCCACGAGTGAGCTGCCCGCCGAGATCGCCGACCCGGCCCCGATGCACGCGCTGCGGCGCATCGCGCGGATGTCGGGCCCGATCGACCCGACCGAGCGCGACGGCCTGCTGCTGCGCGCGACCCGGTACGTCGTGCTCATCCCGCTGGCGTACCGGCTGTTCGCGGTGCCGGGCCAGCTCGGCGTCTACGTCCTCCAGCACGGCACCACCGGGTTGCTGCCGGTCGGGGCGTTCACGCTCCTGTCGGTGGCGCTGAACGTCATCGGCCTCCGCTGGATGTTCCGCTCGGCGCCGTACCGCGGCCGGAACGCCGGGAAGCTGCTGGCCGTCGACCTGGCCTTCACCGTGCTTTCGCCGCTGGTCGTCGCGCTGACCGTGCCGTCGCCGGCGTACTTCGACGCGCTCGCGGTCACCAGCATCCACCTCTACGGCGAGATCGGCCTGCTCACGCTCGCGCTGGGCCTGCCGAGCGGCGTGGTGTTCGGGCTCCTCAGCTTCCCGCTCCGGATGCTGGCGAACCGGCTGAACACCGGCGGGTTCGACGTCGGCGCCGCGTTCTCGACGTACTCCGTCCTGCTCGCGGAGCTCTTCCTCGCCACCGCCGCGCTGGTGCTGACCGGTCTCGGCACGCGGCTGGCCCTGGCCTACGGCACCCGCAACGGCCGGCTCGCCGAGCGCGCCCAGCAGCACCGCAGGCTGCACGACACCGTGCTGCAGACGCTGGAGGCGATGGCCTTGGCCGGCCCCGGCGAGCCCGAAGAACGGCTGGTGGAGATCCAGCGGCTGGCCCGGGCCCAGGCCATGGAAATCCGGCACACCATCGAGTCGGCGGCGTCCGAGCGGGCCGAGGCCGGCGCCCGGCCGCTGGGCGAGAAGCTCGCCGCGCTCGCCGCCGAGATGGCTCGCGACGGCCTGCGCGCCCAGCTCGTGGTGGCCGAGCTGGACGACGACACGCTCTCGGAGGTCCGCCAGATCGCCATCCGCGACGCCGTGCGCGAGGCGATGCGGAACACGATGAAGCACTCGGGCACCGACCGGGTGGTGGTCCGCGTCGAAGAGCGCGACGGCGGCATCGCGGTGATCACCCGCGACCACGGCAGCGGGTTCAGCGCGGCCGATCACCCGGCCGGGTTCGGCATCAGCGAGTCGATCACCGCCCGGCTGGCCGAGGTCGGCGGGACGTCGCTGGTCGAGTCGGGACTCGCCGGGGGCGGCACGCGAGTGACGTTGTGGGTCCCGTTCTGATATCTCCTGACCATGACCTCGATCGAGCTGCTCGCCGACGCCCTCGCCGCCTACCGCACCGGTGACCGCGACCAGGCCGCCGAACTGGCGACCCAGGCCGGGCGCGCCGGCTCCACGCTGGCGGACGAACTGCGGACCTACCTGGGCGGCGACGGCTCCGCGCCGGTGTACGACCAGCCGAGTGCGTTCACCGCGTTCATCCGCGGCGGCGGCAACGTCGAGCTGTACCGGGCGCTGAGCGCCGCGCTCGCTGCCCGCTACGACGCCGCGAAGCCGGAATCGCTGCTCGACCTGGGCTGCGGCGACGGCCTCGCCGTGGTGCCCGCGCTGGAGCAGGCCGCGCACCTCCCGCCGCGGATCGACCTGGTCGAACCGTCGGCCGCGCTGCTCGAAGGCGTCCACGAGCGGGTGCCCTCGGCCCAGTGCTGGCAGTCGACCGCCCAGGACTTCCTGGCCCGCGACGACCTCGGCTGGGACTTCGTCCAGTCGACCTTCGCGATGCAGTCCATCGAGCCGGAGCAGCGCGCGGAGGTGCTGCGGACGCTGCAGCCGCGCACCGGGACGCTGGTGCTGGCCGAGTTCGACGTCCCCGAGTTCGAGGAAGGCTCGATCGAACACCTCCACTCGCTGGTCGAGCGCTACGAGCGTGGCGTGGCCGAGTACGGCGAAGACGCCACGCTGGTCGCCCAGGGCTTCCTGCTGCCGGTGCTGCTCGGGATCGTTTCCGGGCAGCAGCGGACGAACTGGGAGCACCCGGCCGGGGTCTGGGCCGAGCAGCTGACGACGGCGGGCTTCACCGAGGTCGACGTCACCCCGCTCGCCGACTACTGGTGGTCGCCCGCCGTCCTGATCACTGCCTGCTGAGCGAGCCCGTCTCGGCGTGCTGGGCGAGCGGCCGGGGCAGCAGGTACGCCACCGCGCCGCCCGGCATCCCGCCCCACGGTGCCGTCACGCCGGTCAGCACGCGGATCGCGCGCTGCACGCGGTAGAGCCGCTTCTCGCGTTCGCGTTCGAACGCCAGCGCCGTCTCGACGAACCGCGAGCCGTCGGCGTGCACCAGGTTGCCGGTCTCGTTGCCGAACCGGACGACCGTGGTGCCCGGCGGCAGGGTGATCAGGCGCTTGCCGCGGTAGAAGTTCAACGGCGGCTCGCCGCGCATCGGCAGGATCGGCCAGTCGGCGGGCTGGTCGGACTCCTCGGCCGGCCGCGGCGGCTGCATCAGCAGCACGCCGAGGAGGAACCGGGCCGCGTCGCCGAGCGAGCCGAACGCCACCGGCTCGTCGGACGGCGGCCGGGAAACCTCCCAGCCGTTCTCGGCGCGGCGCAGCGTCCAGACGCCCTCGGCCGGGATCTCGTTCGCGCCGATGCGGTAGGCCGAGGCCGGGACGCCGTGCTCGGCGAGCCGCTGCTGGAGCAGCTCCAGGGTCTCCGCGCCCCTCAGGTTCCGGACCGGCTCGCCGCGGGCCACGCGGGTCAGCGCGCGATCGTCCGGCAGGTCGGCGGTCGTCTGCGGCGGCCGCGGCTGCCCGAGGATCTCCGCCTCCGCCGTCGCCCGCACGAGTTCCCCGACGAACGGGGGGCGGAAGCCCGCCGCGCGCGCGTGCTCGACCAGCTCCGGCTCCGGCGGCACGCCGTACTTGCGCAGGTAGTGCGGCACGGCGGCGGGCCAGATCCAGGTGCCGTCGGTGTGGAACGCGTTCGGCACGTCCGGCTTCGCGCCCGGCCCGCCGAAGATGTCCGGCAGCGGCGCGGGCCGGTGCAGCGCCACCGGCGCCCGGAACAGGTAGTCGAGCAGGCCGCGGACCTGGTCCGGCGGCACCGGCGGCCGGTTGACCACCGGGCGCTCGCCCTCGACGTGCGAGTCGGCGATCCGGGCCTGCCGGAACACGACGTCCAGCGGCAGCCCGGCCTTGGCCGTCAGCCACGGGGGCAGGTGCTTCGGCGTCCGCGGGAAGGTCGCCAGCTCCAGCTCGTAGGCGGCGGTCGACGGGCGGCCGCCGTCGTTGGGCGGCACCCGCCAGTCCGGCTCGCGGTCGGCGTCGAAGTCGAAGTCGAACTGCGACTGCGCGTCCAGGGTGAAGGTGCCCTGGAACCACGTGCCGGACTCGGGCTGGAACATCGCCGCCCGCAGCCGGGCGAAGAGCCCGCCGAGCCGCGGCACCGCGGGCAGCGACACCGACACCGGGCCGTCCTCGTCGCCCACCGCGCGGACCTCGATCTCGGCGTAGTCCCCGACCTGCCGGAACTGCGCGCCGACGCGCGCCCAGCCGCCCGGCACGGTGTGCAGCAGCGTCCGGCCGATGGCGCGCAGCAGCGCGTTCTGGTCGTCTTCGCCCGGCTTCGGCCGCGCCTCGGCCGCCTCGGTGAAGTCCAGCCGCGTCTGCCACAGCGCGGTCACCTGCTTGGCCGGCACGGTGACCGAGAAGTCGGTCAGACCCAGCTGCGCCGCGCGGACGGCGTCGTCGCGGACCCAGCGCAGGGTCAGCTCCGGCCGGTCGCCCGGCGCGACCTCGAAGACCTCGCCGTCGTACTCGGCGAAGGTGCGCAGCGTGAACGTCGACGGCACTTCGCTCGCCGGGACGACCTTCGCCGGTCGTCCCGCGAACTCCTTGTCGAAGCCCTCCGGCGCCTCTTCCTCCGGCAGCACCGACAGCAGCACGGTGCCGTCCGTGGTCGACCGCTGCGCGCGGAATGTCCCCTCGCCCCACGTCGCATACAGGCCGTCCGGGCGTTCGGCCACCTCTACCCGGTAACGCACGTTTGTCCTCCCCGTCCCCAGTAGCCCCACGAACCTAGTCGACCGGGTACCGAGCGAACCACCGGTCGTCGCCCGGCGCATCCGGGCCGAACTCGGCGAGCGCGTCATCCGCGAGGCCGACGATGACTTCGCGGAGTTCCAGCTGGTCCAGCCAGCTTTCCCGCAGCGCTTCCTCGCCGTACATCGCGCCGACGAGGTTGCCGCAGACCGATCCGGTCGAATCGCTGTCGCCGCTGTGGTTGACCGACGCGAGCAACGCCGAGTCGGCGTCGGTGGTGGTCGACGCGACGTAGACCGACATCGACAACGCCGTCTCGCCGACGTTGCCCTGGCCCAGCTGCTCGAGCTTCTCCGGCGTCGGCGGCCCCGGCATCGCCAAGGCCGCGTCGAGCGCCGCGCTCTGCTCTTCGTGCCCCGGGTGCTTCACGAGCTCGGCCCGCGCGGTGGCGACCGCGTCGAGCAGCGGCTTCCCGTGGAGCAGCTCATGCACGATCACCGCGAAGCACCCGGACGACAAGTACCCGCTCGGGTGACCGTGGGTCAGCGCCGCGCTCTCGGCCCCGAGCCGGAACACCTCGGCGAGGTCGTCCGACCACAGCGCGATCGGGGCCGCGCGCATCACGCCGCCGCACCCCTTCGAATTGTTCACCGGGCGGTCGATGGTGCCCCGGACACCCGAGCGGCCGTACGCCTCCAGCTCGCCGAAGCAGGTCAGCCCGGGTGCGCGGCGGCTGAACAGCTCCTGGTGGGTGATCAGCCACCCGTCGGGAGCCGCCATCGCCGACTGCGGACCGCGGGCCCGGTCCCAGGTGACGCCCTGGGTGTGCAGCCAGCGCTGGTAGGCCAGCTGCAGCGAGTGGACGACGTCCGCGGACCCGGTCCGGCGCCGCTGGGCGTGCGCCCGGATCAGCGCTTCGAGCGTGAACAGCGTCATCTGCGTGTCGTCGGTGATCCGGCCGACGCCGCCGTACGCGGGGATGAAGTCGGTGATGCCGTCCGGCCCGGCGATCTCGCGGATCCGGTCGATCGAGTCGAACTCCGTCTTCGCGCCCAGCGCGTCGCCGATCGCCCCGGCCAGCAGGCTGCCCCGCAGTCGCGATCGCAAGCTCGGTCCCTTCGGCTCCGGGGTGAACCGGCCGCTCGGGTACCGGCGTTCCCACCGCGCGTGTTCCGCGGCCTCCGTCTGGAGACCGTTGCGGTTGAAGTACCAGAAGACGTCGCTCGCCACGTCTTCGAGCAGCCCGAGGTCGGGCAGGCTGGTGATCCAGGGCAGGCCGGGCACGCCGACGCGGGCACCGACCAGCGCACCCGCGATCGCCCCGGCCACCGGACCGGACCGCGCGGCGAGCCTGATCGCCGCTTCGGGGTCGTATCCGCGCTTGGCCGCGGCGAACAACGCGCGGCCGAGCACCGACCGCACGCTCCGGCCGTCGCCGATCGACTCCAGCTGCGTGACGTCGTCGGCGTCGCGGTCCGCGCGCAGCGCCAGCGTCGACGCCGCCAGGTCGCCACCCACCTCGTGCAGGCGGACGTGCACCGGCAGCGCGAAGGTGTCCCGGGTCAGGAGGGCCTGGAACAGCGAAACCAGCAGTTCGACGCCCTCGGTGACCTCGGCGCCGGCCGCGCTGCCGATCAGCTCCCGGGCGACGTCTTTGGCGTACTTCTCGCCGTCGACGTCCGCCAGTGACACCGCTCCGGCCGGGGTCGCGGCCAGCGCCGTGGCCAGCAGCGCGGAGAACTCGGCGGGCGCGGGGCCGGCGTGCCGGGTCGCGACGGCGAGCCAGCCGACCGGGTCCGGTTCGGGCAGCGTCGCGGGGACTTCGCCGGTCGGCACCGGCGGCAGGCCGCGCAGCACGATGTCGGTGTGGAACAGCAGGTGCCGCGTCAGCCCGCCCAGAGGCAGCGGGCTCGCTGGGTCGGCGCCGCCGCCGAGGGCGTCGCCGATCGCGAAGCCGACGTACGCGCCGACGATCCGGTGCCACGCGAAGCGGTCGGGCGGTGTCCCGAAGGCGGAGAACTTCCCGTACGTCCACGGCACCGGCCGCGGGCGCGCGTCTTCGCCGACGTGCGCGATCAGGCCGTTCGCACCCAGGTCCGCGGGCCATTCCGGGGCCTGCCCGGCCCGGCGGCGGACACCGTTGCGGTACTGCCAGGCGAATCCGCGCAGGTACCGGACGCACTCCTCCGGCGTCAGCTCGAAGTGCTGGTCGCGGGCGTGGTCCAGGGCGTACCGCAGGTGCCGGGCCGGCAGGTCGGGCGGCTCGACGCCGAACTCCGCGACCAGCGCGGGCAGCGCCGCGGCCACCTCGGGTCCGGCTTCCGGCGCGGGTTCCGCCACGATGGGCCGGTCCACGCCGGTCGTGCCCAGTTCGGCGGCGGTGAGGCTGCGGACCAGGCCGGTGCCGGGATCGAGCGTCAGTCCCGTCGACGCCGGCAGTTCGCGGACCGGTACCCGCCACCGGCGCGGGTACCGCCCGGGCACCTTCGCCGACGAGCTGTAGGCGATGACTTCGCGCTCGCTCTTGCCGGGGACCGGCCGCAGCAGCGGCTCGCCGTCCGGCAAGGGCACGAACACTTCGCAGTCCAGCAGGGCGCGGACGAACTCGGCGCGGGTGATCCAGTTCGCGGCCAGGTAGTTCAGCAGCTTCTCGGCGTCGGTCGCCGGAGCCGGGAAGCCGCGCCAGACCGGGCCCGGGGTGTACTGCTCGTTGACCCGGTACTCGCCGTTCGCCCCGGTCCAGCCGCGCACGGCGCGCACCGGGAGGTCCAGCTCGGGGAACGCCTTCTCGTCGAACTCCGGGTCGACGTCCGGCTGCCACTCGGCCTCGGCGGGCGGGCTGGCCATCGCCGCCTGGTCGAGCGTGATTTCGCCGTCGTCCGGCACGAACACCACGGGCCCTGGGAACAGGCCCGCGCCGATGTCGGTGCCGTCCAGGTAGGCGGCCGCGTTGACCGTGAAGCGCCAGCCGTCCGGGCGGCGCGCGGTGAACTCCGGCCGGATCCGCAGCCGGTCGCCGCCGGGCCGCGTGCGCAGCCATTCCCGCGCGC
Organism: Amycolatopsis sp. NPDC004747; assembly: GCF_053601335.1. NCBI lineage: Bacteria > Bacillati > Actinomycetota > Actinomycetes > Pseudonocardiales > Pseudonocardiaceae > Amycolatopsis > Amycolatopsis sp. NPDC004747. The sequence goes on from NZ_JBSGBQ010000006.1 coordinate 137,969, forward strand.
GAGCGGCGGCTTCCTCTTCGTCCATTCTCCCCATCCTCGCGCTAATGCCGCGGGTACCGCTCGATCCAGGCGTCGCCGAGCGCGCTGAGCGCCGAGTGCCGGTCGAAGTGCCAGTAGGCGTCCGAAGCGACGTTCTCGACCAGGTACCGCAGTTCCAGCTGGTCGACCCACTTCTGCGGCAGCCCGGGGATCCCGGTGCGGGCACCGAGCAGGGCCCCGGCGATCGCCCCGGTGAGCGCGCTGCGGCCGGAGTGGTTGACGGCGCGAAGCAGCGCCTGCTCCGGGTAGTTCTCGAAACCCGACAACGCGGCGAAGGCGCGTCCGAGCACCGATAGCGTCGTCTTCCCGTCGCCGATCAGCTCGGGTATCCGCAGGTCGGGCAGCCCGTGCTCACCGAAGAACGGCACCGATTCGGCGACCATGTCCTTGATCGCCGTCCACTCCGGGCCCTGCTGGAACTGGTTGTCCGGGTTGAGCACCTCGCGGCTGGTGTTCCAGATCGGGAAGCTGAACGCCTCCTTGGTCAGCGCGTGCTCGAACAGCCAGGTCAGGTAGGTCGCGGCGGCCAGGTCCTCCTCGTGGGGGTGCGTGACGCCGGCCAGCTCGCGCACCGCCTGCCGCGCCCCGCCGCTGAGCCCGCTGCCGGGCCCCGCCACGGTCAGCGCGGCGGGCAGCGCCGTGATCAGCGCGGCCGGGCCGGACATCGGCGGCGCGCCGTCGGCCCCGGTGGCGAGCTGGTGGTAGGCGTTGAGCTCGGCGTCGTCGATGTCACGCCGGGCGTGCAGGTCCGGGACCTGCACGAGCCAGCCGTCGATGGCGTCCATCGGCGCGCCCTGGGTGCGCAGCCAGCGCTGCAGCGCCCCGCGGACGACGTCGGGGAAGAGCCGTTCGGCTTCGCGGGATTCCGGCTGCTCGCGGTGCGGGCTCCGGATGACGGCCTCGGTGTAGAAGAGCAGCCGCTGGGTCAGCGAGCCGATCCGGCCGGGCTGGTCGAACGCCGGGATCAGGTCGGTGACGCCTTCGATGCCGAACTTCGCGTGGATGTCGTGCAGCATCATCCGGTCGACGGCCGCGCCGAGGGCCTCGCCGAGCGCGAAGCCGACGTACGCGCCCGTGACGCGCTGCCAGCCGTAGCGGAAGCCGTCGAGGTCCCGCTCGAAGTACTTGCCGAACGTGTCGAGCCGCGGCACCGTGCGCCCGGCGTTGTCGTACGCCGGGGCCAGCCCGTTCGCGCGCAGGTCGTTGGGCTTGCTGCGCGGCGGCTCCGGCATGCTCAGCCGCTTGAGCCACGACTCGCCGAGCACGGTCTTCGCGCACTCCTCGGCGGTCAGCTCGAAGCCGCGCCGCCGGGCCTTCTCCGCCGCCGCCAGCGGCGGCTTCACCGGGTCCGGCAGGCCCATCCGGGACGCGGTTTCGGTGGCGACCCGGATCAGGTCCTCCTCCGCCTCCGGGCACCGGCCGTGCACGTCGATGCGCGGCTCGTGCCGCGGGAACCGCTTGACGATCTCCGCGAGCTCGCCGCTGGAAACGTCCTCGATGGTCGTCGGGCCGCCGTTGATGACGAGGTTCGGCGGGTGCTCGAACTCGGCGAGCGTGGCGACGTCGACCTTCCACCAGCCGTGCTCGCGCGAGGGCAGGTGCCGGGTCGAGCTGAACACCTTGAGCTCGTTGCGCTCCTCGGCGAAGTAGAACCGGTCGGTCTTGCCGGTCTCCAGGTCGAGCGGGACGTACACCTCGCACCGGATCAGCCCGATGAGCAGCAGCTCCCGGGTCAGCCAGCCGACGCTGCCGAACGACAGCAGCGTCTCCAGGGTGTTCTCCGGCTTCGGGTAGCCGCGGCGGATCGGGCCGGCCTTGTACTCCGGGTTCTCCCGCTCTTCGCCGGTCTGGTTGCCGTCGGCGTCGACCTTCACCCAGCCCGCGACGGCCTGCAGCGGCACGCCCAGCTCGCCGAGCCCGGCCTTGACGTACTCGGGGTCGACGACCTCGCGCCAGTTCTCCTGGCCGGGGAAGGCCACCGGCACCGACAGGCCGCCGGGGTGCGGGTGCGCCTGCCGCAGCTCGCCGTCCGGTTCGCGGACGACGACCGACGGCGGCGGGAAGATCTCCTTCTCCGGCCGGCCCTCGTCGAGGAACGCGATGGTGTTGTAGGGCACCGACCAGCCCTCGGGGATGCGCAGCACCTTCTCGGTGTCCACCCGCAGGCCCGCGGGGCCGGAGACGTCCGGACCGTGCACCGCGCGCAGCCACTGGCCGACCTTGGCAATCGCTTCCGCCGCTTCCACCTACTCGATCCTCTCCAGGCTTCCGTCGGACTCGTGCTCGGCGATCGTCTTCGGCAGCACGAAGGCCACCGCGCCACCCGGCAGGTTCGCCCACGGAACCGTGATGCCGGTGATCACGTGCAGCGGGCGTCTGAGCCGGTAGCTCCGCCGCACCCGCTCCCGTTCGAGCGGCAGCGACGTCGTGGCGAACCGTACCTCGCCGTGGTGAACGAGATTGCCCGGTTCCTCGCCGAAGCGCAGGACGACCGTACCCGCCACCAGCCTGGTGATGCGCTTGTTGCGGAGCAGGGTGAGGGGAGGCTCACCCGGAGCCGGGTGCACCGGCCAGTCGTCGAGCTCCTTGGCGGTTTCCAGCGGGGTTTCGTGCCCGGCGGTCATCCGGGCGGGGTGCAGCAGCAACGCGCCCAGCAGCTGCTGCGCGGCGTACTCGAGCCGGGCGAAGTACTTCGGTTCGCGAGGTTTCCCGCCGGCGTACGCGGCGACCTCCCAGCCATCGGGCGTGTAGTTGAGGCACCAGGCGCCGTCCGCGCGTTCGCCGACCCGGTACGCCTCGGGCCACACCCCGTGCTCGCCGAGCCGCTGCACCAGCACGGTCAGCAGCTCTTCGTCGCCCAGCTGCGGGTCCGGGGTGGTTTCCAGCTCGGCGACGACGTCTCCGGCGGTCTTCTTCACGTCGGCGCGCGACGGCTTCGGCCGCGGCTTGCCCAGCAGGTCCGCCTCGGCGGTCCGCCGGACCAGCGGCTCGACGTACGGCGGCTGGAAGTGGTGCCGCCGGATGTGCGCGACCAGGTCGGGTTCCGGCGGCACGCCGTGCTTCGCGAGCAGGAGCGGGACCGCGTCGGACCAGATCCACGTGCCGTCGGTGTGGAAGCGCTCGTCGTCGGTTTCGTGCACGACGGCTTCGCGCTCGAGGTACTGCAGCACGAGCGGCACCTCGGTGTCGGTCAGCGGCGGCCGCTCGACGTCCGGGCCGCCGGCTTCGGCGTGCCGGAACACCACGCCGAGCGGTAGCTGCGCGCGTAGCCGCCACCAGTCCGGGATGTGCTCGTCGGCCCGCGGGAACGCGGCGAGCTCCTCCGGGTAGGCGGCCGGCTCGGGTGGGTCGGTCCACACCGGATCATCGTCGAGCGCGAAGTCGAAGTCGAAGCTGCCGTCGGGGTTCAGCGCGAACCGCGCCTGCAGCCAGGTGCCGCGGCCTTCGGTGTACATGCCGGCCCGCAGCTCGGTGAAGAGGACGGCCAGCTCGTCCGGGATCGTCGTGTTGTGGCCCGCGGTTTCGGTGTGCTTCCCGACCTGCCGGAAGTCGGCGACGGCGGGCACGCCGGTGTTGACGCGGTGCTCGCGCACGAGCTTTCCCAGCCGCACCAGGAGAGTGCGCTGCTCGTCGGGCGAAAGTCGATGTTCCACGTGAATCATCGCGCCAGGGTCGAGGTGTAGCCGAAGGTCGGCGGCTGTCCGGCGTCGAGGCGGGCGAACTCGTCCTCCCACATCTTGAAGGTGCGGCGGTACAGCGAAACCTTGAGCGCGGCCTCTTCCCGGCTGAGCGGCCGGCCTTCCTCACGGGCCACCGAGTGCATGGCGCTGATCGTGCCGTAGAGGGCGAAGATCGGTCCGTCGCCGCGGAGGTACTCGCGCCGCAGGTCTTCGGTCCGGATGACGAACTGCTGCTCGGTCAGGGCCCCGATGTCCCCGGCCTGCGCGAAGAGGACGTCGTCGATCTTGTCGTTGTCCTCGACGAACCGCCCGGTCCGCCAGCTCAGGATGTAGCCGGCCAGCCCGCCGTCGGCCGTCTTGTCGAGCCGGTACGGGCTGTCGTGGTGCCGGAAGTACGCCGGCGTCTCGATCGTCATTGCTCCGGCCTCTTGTTCAGCGCTTCCCAGAACTTCTCCCGCTCCCGCTTCAGCAGGGCGTTGATCAGGGCCTGCTCCTCCGCGGTGTAGGGCCGCGGCCGCTTCTTGCCCGTCTCCGGATCGGGGCCGGGGCCTTCGTCGACGGCCCGGGCCTTGATGTCCCGGCGCACCTCGTAGAGCGCGTGGTCGTAGGCGGAGACGGCATCGACCGCCTTGAGGTGCAGCCGGAACTCGGCGACGTGCCCGTCGATCCGGACCTTCATCTGCAGGTCGCTGTAGCCGGCGGGCTGCGGCTTCACGAACCGGTCTTCGAACTCGACGATCTCGATGTCGTCGCGCGCCCGGATCTTTTCCAAGGCGGCGTACAGCATCTCGATCTTGTCGAAGCGGACGATGCCGCCGGCGATGTCGGTCAGCCGCGACGGGTCGCCGCCGTAGTTGGACTCGATCTTGTCCTCGGCGCGGCCCCGGCCCTTGAGCGTCTTGCGCAGGTCCGGCTCGCCTTCGGTCTCGGCCGCGATGTCCGGCACGACCTCGCGCAGCTTCGCCATCGCGACCTCGGCCCGTTCGTAGACGTTGTCCAGGTACTTCTTGAACTCCGTCGCGTTGCCCAGGTGTTCCCGCGGGTAGGGCGGCTGACGGCGGTCGGCGTCCTCGTACCGGGCGTTGTCCGCGGTCGCTTCCTCGGACACCCGCCGTTCGGTCTCGCCCAGCTCGATGTGGTTGGGCTCGGCCGGGATCTCCTCCGGGAGCGTGCCGTGCTCGCGCTGCTCGTGGACGTCCCGCAGCGAGTCCTCGAAGATCCGCACGGCCTCGTCGTGCGCGAGCAGGTTGCCCAGCGCGAGCGGGCGCTGGGCCAGCGAGTCGGCGATGTAGGCGTTGGCCTCGTCGCCGAGCAGCCGGACCAGCTCGGGCCGGTTCGGCAGCTGCGCTTCGAGGTAGTCCTTGAGCGGGCCGAGGTCGTGGGCGCGGCCGAGCTCGTCCTTGGCTTCGACGTGCGCGTTCGCCAGGTCCGGGTGGGCCAGCGCGGCCTGCAGGTCCTCGCGGCCGAGGAACCGCTCCGCGTCCGGGTGCGCGCCCACGGGTTCCGCGGCGCCGTAACCACCGCCGTGCGGCTCGCCCGGGCCGTGCTCGCCCTGGCTCTCGGTCCGGGCGTGCACCTCGTCCGGCGTCCCGATGTGCATCAGCTTGATGCTGTTCGCCGGCTGCGGCAGGTGCATCAGGTCGCCGGACTGCGGGTCGATGAACGCGACGCCCTCGCGGGTGTGCACGACCATCGCCACGTGCCCGTACTCGACGCCGTTCGGGCCCGGGTACTTCACCGCGACCACGGCGTGGTGGTCCACCGGCATCCCGCGCATCTCGCGGATGACGTCGTCGTAGCTGCCGCGCGCGGAGAACGTCTCCCCGAACCGGCCCTCGAGGTGCTCGAGCGTGCCGCGGGTGCCCATCTCGTGCGGCAGGATCGGCTCGGCCGTCATGTCGCCGCCGCGCTGGCGGTCCATGTACGCCTCGGGCCCGCGCGTGCAGTTCGTCATGTAGCCGTTTTCGAAGGCGCCCGGCTGGTGGAAGCCCGGGTTGACGTCGCGCAGGTGCGGGTGGCGGTCGTGGACGTAGGCCGCGCGCTCGGACGGCGTCGTCCCGCCCGCGTGGATGGCGGGCTCGGCGGGCGGGTTCGTCGCCCGGGCCAGCCGCGAGTAGTCGTGCACCGACACCGGAGGCGGCGGCGGTTCCGCGGGGGCGTCCTGGACGTCGTGGACCGACGGCTCGTGCGGCGTGACGTGCTCGGGTTCGCCGAGGCCGCCGAGCCGCTCCATGATCGCGGCCTGCCTGCGCCGTTCGAACTCGGCCGCATTGTGGTCGTTCTCGGCCCGGCGCTCGGCCATCTTCTCCCGCGCGGCCTCCGGCTCGAGGTAACGCGGGTGGCCGGGGCCGATCTCCTCGGCGACGATGACCCACTTGCGGCGGCCGTCCGGCCCGATTTCCAGCCGCTTCTCGTGGACCAGCAGCTGCGTACCGGGCGGCGACAGCGCCTCGCGCTCGCCCGGGTTTTCGGCGAGCTTCGAGATGTCGCGCAGGTTGTCCGACCGGACGTGCAGCTCGATGTCGTCGCCGAACTTCGACGTCGAGAACTCGTCGGTCTTGATCGACGCGCTGGAGAACGCGGACTCGACGATCACCGAGCCCGGCTCGTACGGCCTGGCGACCAGGTCCGCCAGGTGCGGATCGCCGCCGACGTCGTAGGCGCGGATGGTCTCGCCCGACTCGGGCCGGATCTGGTTGAGGCCGTCCATGATCGCGCGGGTGTTCTGCTGCGCGAGGTCGAACCCGGGGTGGTCCGGCCCGCGGCGCAGGGCCTCGTTGACGTCGTAGGCGTACTCGCCGCGGGTGTAGCCGTGCAGCGCGACGGCACCCTCGTCGGTCACCGGCAGCCCGGCCGCGTCGCGGCGGGCCAGCGCGCGGTCGTGGATCTGCTGGTAGATGTCCTCGTTGCCGACCGCGCTGCGGATGCTCTCGTGGTCGGCCGGGGTGCCGCGGTGCTCGCCGTCGAAGAGGTAGCCCTCGTCGTGCGGGACGCGCTCGGTCGTCGGGTTGAGCCGGTCGCCGATCGTGTCGGTGATCGTCTCCGGCTCGGCGACGTGGTGCGGCGGCGCGTCCCCGCCGCCGAGCGGCATGGTGTGGATGCCGGTGGCGTCGTGCGGCAGTTCGGCGAGCCGCCCGGTGACGGGGTCGGCGAACAGCACCCCGTGCTCGGTGTGCACGGCGGCCACCAGCCGCGACTCCCCGGCGGGCGTCTCGAAGGCGACGGCGCTCCGCGCGCCGACGGGGCGTTCGCCGAGCTCACGGGCAACGCCGTCGAAGCTGTCCCGGCTGCTCCACGGGCCGCCGAGCTGCTCGCTGAGGTTCTGCTGCCGGGCCGGCCCGGCGACGACGTCCTCGCCGTTCATCCGCCGGTCGAAGGCGACCATCGATTCGGCGGCGTTGGTCCGGTAGCCGTTCTCGAGGCTCTCCGGGCTGTAGTGGTTGCGGGTGTTGACGCCGCTGAGCTCGGGAACGGCGTCGCGCACGAGCCGCGCGTGCTGCTGCGGCGTCTCGACCGACCCGGCGTGCAGCACGGGCCGGCCACCGGGAACGAGCGGCTCCGCGAGCTGCGCCCAGCCACCCTCCGGCTCCCCGGTGGCCGGCGGCCGCCGCTCGGGCAGTGGTTCAGCGCCCGGCTCGTCGAAGGGGTTGAGCTTCGACGCCAGGTCGTTGCTCGGTGCGTACTGGGGGTGCTCCTCGTAGAACTTCGCGAGCTTTGCGTCGGCTTCGCGCTGGAAGCGGTCCTCGTCGGCACGCTCACCGGCCCGGCGCTGCTCGATCGCATCCCGCGCGTCGGCCTCGCCGAGATGCCCCGGCTCGCCGGGCGCGATCTCTTCGGCGTGCACGACGTAGTGCGGTTCCCCACGCACCGGCGCCGGCTTGTGGTTGGGGTGACCGGGACCTTCTTCGATGCCGGTGATCTTGAACTGCGTCCCGGCCTTGAAGAGCACTTCGCGTTCGTGCCCGATGCTGGCCAGCTTCTCGACGTCACGGCCGGTCTTCGACTGGATCCGCATCTCGACTTCGCCGGGGAAGTTGCTGCGCGGGTGCTGCGCGTCGACCTTCGACGAGCTCAGGAACGACGGTTCGGTGATGTGCGCGCCGTCGTGGAACCGGGCGAGGAAGGCCTGAAGCCGAGAGACATCGCCCTTGAAGTCGACCCGCCGCGAGACAACGCCTTCGTGTGGCGGAAGCTCGTTGAGCCCGGAAACGAGCGCGGCGGCCTGCGGCGCGAGGTGCACGAGCTCGGGACTGCCCATCCGCAGCGCGTGGTTGAGCGGCCCGACCATCTCGGTCCGCGTGTAGGCGTGCACGGCAACGGCCCCGGCGTCCGACATACCGGGGTGCCACTCGTCGCGCTTCGCCCGCGCTTCGCGGTGGACCTGCTCGTGCCGCCACTCACCGTCCTGGTCGCTGGTCTTCCCGGAGTCCATGAACGTGTCTTCGATCCGCCGGATCCCGGCGGGATCATCGGTGTGGAACCGGGGATCGGTGAGGTAGGGCTCGTCCTGGCCCGGCTTCCCGTAGTCCCGTTCCCGTTCCGCATCGGCGGTTTCGTGCGGGTGGTCCGTGGCGAGGTCGCCGGGCGTCTCCTGGCCAGGATGGTGCTGTTCGTCCGGGGTCTGGTGTTCGCCGACGTGGTCTTGTTCGGGTGCCTGCTGGTCCGGTCGCTCGGCGGGGCGGTTTTGGTCGTGCTCGGTGGTGGGTGCGTTGTCGTGCGCTGGGCTTTCGTGGGCTGGTGTTGGGTGCTCGGCGGGGCGGTTTTGGTCGTGCTCGGTGGTGGGTGCGTTGTCGTGCGCCGGGTTTTCGTGGGCTGGTGTTGGGTGCTCGGCGGGGCGGTTTTGGTCGTGCTCGGTGGTGGGTGCGTTGTCGTGCGCCGGGTTTTCGTGCGCCGATGTCGGCTGTTCGGCCGGGAGGTCCTGGGCAGGCTCGCGCCCGGCCGTCGGCGAGTTCTCGTCCGCCAGGCGCTCGGCGGGCGCTCCCTGCTCGTGGCCAGGCGCGGGCGTGCGCTGGTCCGGCTGCTCGGCCGGCGGCTGCTGCGTGGGCTCGGTCGCCGGGGCCGGGCGGTCCTGGGCCGGCTGCGTCCGCGGCTGTTCCGGCGCACGGTCCACCGGCCGCGGCGGCTCGAACGGTCCCCGCGGCGGCAGGTGCTCCTGCGGCGGCCCGAACCGCGGCGGCGGAACCTGCGGCGCCCCGGCAGGCCGAACCGGCCCCAGCCGAGGATCGTGCGGCGGCCGTCCACCCGGCGGGGGCGGCATCGGCGGCCGTCCACCGGGGTGCGGCCCGGGGCCCTGGGGCCCGCGAGGCTGGTTCGGATACCCGGCGGGACGCTGCCCACCCGAAATAGGCGGACGCTGCCCACCCTGCGGAGGCATCCCCGAATGCGGCGGCATCCGCCGCGGATCCTGCGGCGGCAAACCACCTTGAGGCGCCTGTCCCGGATGATGCGGCGGCCCACCGTGCGGCGGCCGCATCCCCGGCTGCCCACCAGGCGCCGGCTGCCCGCCCTGAGCTCCGGGCTGCCCACCGTGCGGCGGCATCCCCCCAGCCTGAGACGGCTGCCCACCCCGCGGCCCAGCCGGCGTCTGTGCACCCGGCGGCACCGATTGCGCTGCATGGGGAGCTTGCCCACCGTGCAGCGGCTGGCCGTTCGGTGGTGCTCCATGGGGCGGCTGCCCAATGTGCGGCGGCTGGCTGCCGGGTGGTGTCCCGTGCGAAGGCTGACCACCGGGCTGGGACGGCTGCCCGTTGTGCGGTGCCTGGCCGGTTGGTTGTGCTCCGTGCGGCATTTGGCCGCCGGGCTGCGCTGCTTGCCCGTTGCGTGGGGGCGCGCTGTGTCCACCCGGCTGGGCTGGCTGTCCACCGTGCGGTGGCTGGCCGCCAGGTTGTCCCGCTTGCCCGCTGTGTGGCAGACCACCCGGCTGGGCTAGCCCATTGCGCGGCGGCTGCCCTCCAGGCTGTGCCCCGTGCAAAGGCTGCCCACCCGGCTGACCTGCCTGCCCGCCGTGTAGCGGTTGCCCGCCTGGCTGAGCGCCGTGCGGAGGCCGTGCCCCCGGGCGATACCCACCCGGCGGCATCGGCGGCTGACCGCCCTGCAGCATCCGGCGGGGGTCCGGTGGCGGGACACGTCGTGGCTGGTCACCGGCGGGCAGCGGGCCACCCTGGCGTGGGGCGGGGCCTCCCGGGGCGCCGCCGTTCGGCAGGCCGCCCGGTTGCGGGGGCGGGAATCCACCCGGCTGGGGCTGCGGTGACGGTCCGTTCTGGAACCCCGCCGGCCCACCCTCCGCCGCGAACGGCTGGCTCGGACCGCCCGCAAAACCGGACGCTCCGACGTTGTCCTGGGGACGTCCGCGGCCCGTTTCCGCGCCGAACCCCGGCGGCGGGGCCATCCCGTAGCCGCCCTGGGGTGCGGCCGTCGATGGCTGGCTCGGTGCCGCCACCGGACGCTCCGGCTGCTGGTCCGCGACGGGCCGGGACGCCTCGGCAGTCCGGTGCTCGGCGACCGGTGCCGGACCGCTGTCCGCCCGTTGCTGCGTTTCGGGCGCGGATGCCGCCGCCGGACGCTCCGGTTCGCCGCCTCGCGACGGGGACGCCGCGGCTTCCTGACGCGATTCCGCCGCCGCCGGTTCACGACGCGCCTCCGGTCCGGACGAGGCCTCCTGGCGTGGTTGCTCGCTCCGCGTCTCGGGTGCAGAGGAGGTTTCGGGGCGAGGCTGTTCGCTCCGCGATTCCGGTGCGGAGGAGGTTTCGTGGCGTGGTTGCTCGCTCCGCGTCTCAGGTGCGGAGGAGGCTTCCTGACGTGGTTGCTCGCTGCGCGACTCGGGTGCGGAGGAGGCTTCCTGACGTGGTTGCTCGTTACGCGACTCGGGTGCGGAGGAGGCTTCGTGACGTGGCTCTTCGCCCCGCGACTCCGCTGCGGAAGAGCCTTCATGGCGAGCCTCTTCACCCCGCGACTCCGGCTCAGAGGCGGCCTCACGACGTGACTCCTCACCCCGCGACTCCGGCTCAGAAGAGGACTCACGCCGAGACTCCGCCGAGGACTCCCCCCGAGACTCGGACCCCGAAGCGGATTCCGGCTCCGAAGAAGACGAAGAAGACTCCGAGGCCCCCCGCGCCGACTCCCCCGAGTCACCATCCGCATCAGCCCGCGGGATGTTCGCCTCGTGGACCGAGTGCAGCTGCTCCTTCGCGCCCCCGACCGCGCCCCCGACCGCCCCGCTGGAAGCGCCCATCAGCAGCTGCTCCGGCGTCAACGACCCCAGGTCCCCGGTCACCGCGGCCTGCCCGACCGTCTGCGCGACCCCCTCCACCGCACCCCGCGCGCCTGCCCGCATGGCCGCGTCCGCGACCTGGCCGCCCGCGCTGTGCGAAAGCCCCTCGGTCGCCCCGCGGCCGATCGAGCCCGATGCCGCTCCCACGACGCCGCCGACCGCTCCGGAGATCGCCGCGTCGGAGGTCTTCGACCAGTCCCAGTCCTTGCGGTCACCCTTGGCCATCTGCAGGCCCTGGATGCCCGCGTCCATGCCGAGGTTGATCGCCTCGTTCTTGAGGATCTCCATGCCGATCTTCTTGAGACCCTGCTTGAGCAGCTTCTCTAGCAGCTCCTTCGCGACCTGCTTGAACCCCTGCTGCGCCAGCTTCTCGAGCAGCTGCCGGAACAGCATCTGCACGGTCATCCGGGTTGCGATCTGGGCCGGCGCGATGCCCGCCGTCGAGCCGCCGAACGTCACCGCCGCCGCCGCGATCATCGCCGCGATCTGGGCCGCCAGGACGATCAGCGAGATGATGATCATGTACTTCGTGTACTCGACGTCCAGTGCCGTCTGGTCACACGAATCGCCGAGGGCCTTCGCCGCGTCGGCCAGCTGCTTGAAGTACGCCTCGTCGCCCTCGACGAACTTCTTCCACTGCTCCGCGAACGCGTCGGCGCCGTCACCCGTCCAGTTGTCGCGGACGCCGGACGCCGCCTGGTTGCCCGTCTCCGCCACCGGCCCGATCGCCGACGACGCCGTGTGCCACGCGTCCCGCAGCGCGCGCAGCTTGGTCTCGTCGCCCTCCGGCCAGCTCTCCCCGACGACGATCGGCAGCAGCCACTTGACCGCGTCGGGCATCTCCATACCCACGCGTCAATGCCCCTTGCCCAGCTGGGACGTCACGTCTTCGTCGGCCCCCGACAGGGCCTTCATCGACTTGCTGACGTTCTGCTGCATCCCCCGCAACCCCGCCACGAGGTTGGTGAAGCCTTCGACGGCGCCCTGCGCGCCCGGTACGTAGTCCTTGGCGAACTCCTTGCCGGAGTCGTCCCCGCCCCAGCACTCGCCCTGCGCGGCGAGCGCGGACTGCAGCGCCTTCGCCGCGTTGTCGAGCGCGTCAGCCGCCGTCACCAGGCCGTTCGACGCGCGCAGGACCGCCTCCGGCTCCGCGGTGAACCCGGAACCCCCGTCCGGCATCAGTCGCCCCTCGTCATCCACGACGACGGCGGCTCTTCGTCGTCCTCACGCGGCGGGCGGACGCGCTTCGGCGTGGGCTTCGGGGCCGGCATCGGCGGCGGCGGCGCGGCCTGCTCGTTGCGCAGGATCGAGCCGCCCTCTTCGAACGACTCCGGTCGCGGCGCCGCCGGTTCCTCGGCGAGCTCGTCGAACGAAGGGATCGGCGGCACCAGCCCGGCCAGCGACGGCGCACCTTCGACCAGGTCGGCGAGGTCGGGCAGGCCCTCGGTGATCGGCGCCATCAGGTTCGCGATCTTCTGCTTGACCTGCAGCGATCCCTGGCGCACCAGCGACTGGACGGTGTTCGCGAGCTGCGCGGGCGTCGTGCGCTCGAAGGTGTTCGGGGCGAACTCGAGCTTCGCGAGGCTGCCGCCGGCGTCGATGGTGGCGCGGACCAGCCCATCGGGCGAGCTCACCTGGGCGGTGGTTTCGGCGGCCGCGGCCTGGGCGTCACGCAGCTGGGCGGTCTGCCGCTCGAAGTTCTCCAGGAGGGTGTCCATCCGGTCCTTCATCGCGGCATTGCGCGCTTCCAGCTGCGCACGGTCGTCGCCCGCGGTGGTCACAGGTGCCCCCGGTGTCCCTCGAAACTACTAATGACTGCTCGTCACCCTAATGCCAATGGAGCAGTCATCGTGACCGGTTCGGGTGTTTGCGTCAGCGAATCGCCCGCCGCCGGGCGAGCGCGTACCCCGCTCCGCCGACGAAGTAGCAGACGGTCGCGGCGATGAGCAGGCCCGGCGAACGGCCGTCGTCCGGCACGACCAGCGCGCCCAGCGAAACCGCCGCCACCTGCGTGATGTTGAACAGCGTGTCGTACAGCGCGAACACCCGGCCGCGGGCTTCGTCGGCGACGTCGAGCTGGATCGACGAGTCGACGCACAGCTTGAGCACCTGACCCGCGCCGGTGATCACGAACGACGCGAGCAGCGCGAGCGGCAGCACCATCGGCAGGCCGAACGCGGACTGCGCGATCGCCGCCAGCAGCAACGCGCCGAGGATCGCGCGCAGCCGGCCGAACCGGCGGATGATCCGCGCGGTCAGCAGCCCGGCCAGCAGCAGCCCGGCGCCGGCGAGCACCGCCATCTGCCCCAGCCCGGGCAGGCCGGCGCGGAAGACGCCGTGGTCGGTGAAGTAGTTGCGCATCAGCAGCACGGTGACCAGCAGCGACACCCCGAACGCCGCCCGGTGCGCGAACAGCGCGATGAACCCGGCGGTGACGCCGGGCGCGCGCCACGCGTGCCGGGCGCCGTCGGCCAGCCCCCGCGCGACGGCCAGCACCGGGTTCGTGGGTTCGTCCACCACCGTCGGCCCGAGCACGCCGCGGGCGAAGCCGCGGGCGATCAACGCCGAGACCAGCGTGCCGAGCACCGCGAACGCCGTGGTCTCCGCCGAGCCGACGTCGTTGCTGCCGAAGAGCGCGCGCAAGCCGATCGCGCAGCCACCGCCGATGACGGCGACGACCGAGCCGAGCGTCGTGGCGAAGGCGTTCGCCGTCACGACGCTCTCTTCCTCGACGACGTGCGGCAGCGACGCGGAGAGGCCCGAGCCGATGAAACGGGAGATCCCTTCCGCGGCCAGGGCCAGCGAAAACAGGCCGAGCCCGCCGAACCCGAGCCCGACGGCGGCGGACGCGCAGGCGATCGCCAGCCCGCGCAGGAGGTTCGCGAAGATCAGGACTTTTCGCCGGTCCCAGCGGTCCAGCAGGGCACCGGCGAAGGGGCCGACGACCGAGTACGGCAGCAGCAGCGCGGCGAACCCGCCCGCGATGGCCAGCGGATCGGCGGCCCGTTCGGGGTTGAACAGGACGGCTCCGGCGAGGCCGGCGCGGAAGACGCCGTCGCCCCAGCTCGCGGCGAAGCGGGTGAAGAGGAGACGCCGGAAGTCCGGGTCCTTGAGCAGTTCCCGAGGGCCTCTTCGCACGGTCGCCGAGCGGGCGCTGATCGTCACGAAGCCAAGGGTAAGACCTGAGTGTGGGGCATCGGTCAAGGGAACGGCCCCGAACAGGACCTGGCCGACGCACTCGGGGGTCCGGGGGCTTGCCCCCGGGTGAACACCCTCAGTGCGGCCATCGGGAAGGTGGCGCAGCCGCCGAACAGGGGTGGCCGACGCACTGAGGTCGCCTCTCGGCGGCTATGCGCAGTGTGGCTCCAGCCGGACGGTATTCCACAAAGGCGGTTCTTCAGTGAGCCCGGGGGACACGGAGTGCGCCGGCCACATGTTTCAAACGGGGCTCGTGGGGCGATTGTTCCCGAGCCGAAGTAATTCGCCGGGCCAAGGGTGGGATCATGGGTCGCGTGCCAGCGGACGCCGAGGTTGAACCGGGAACGCTCCTGGTCGCCGCCCCCACCATGGTCGACCCCAACTTCCGCCGGACCGTGGTGTTCGTCATCGATCACCGCGAAGAGGGCACGCTCGGCGTGGTCCTGAACCGGCCGAGCGACGTCGCGGTGCACGACGTGCTGCCCAACTGGGGCGGGCACGTCGCCGAGCCGCAGGCCGTGTTCGTCGGCGGTCCGGTCGAGAAGAAGACCGCGTTGTGCCTGGCCGCACTGCGCACCGGCGAAACGGCGGCGAGCGTGCCGGGGGTGATCGCGGTCCGCGGCCCGGTCGCGCTGGTCGACCTGGACACCGATCCCGAAGCGCTGGTGCCGAAGGTCCGCGGCGTGCGCGTGTTCGCCGGGTACGCGGGCTGGGACTCGGGTCAGCTGGCCGGCGAGATCGAGCGCGAAGACTGGGTCATCGTGCCCGCGCTGCCGAGCGACATCCTGGCTTCACCGGACGGCGACCTGTGGAGCCAGGTCCTGCGCCGCCAGGGCATCCCGCTGGCGCTGCTGGCCACCCATCCGGGCGACCTCCAAAGGAACTAGGCCTCGTCCTTCTTGAAGACGCCGCAGCCGCCGGCGCCGCACGCGCAGCCGCTGCAGCCGGCGGGCGCCGCCGGAGCCGGGGCGGGCACGGTCAGCGCGGCCCGGTTGCCGAGCACGCCACCGCCCATGACCAGCACGAGCATCGCGAGCACGCCCGCGAGCGCGGCGGAAACCAGCAGGCCGGTCGTCGGCATGGCCAGCCCGGCCAGCCCGGCGAGCACGGCGATCGCGCCCCCGGCCATGGTCGGCAGGCCCGCGACGCGGTTGGCCAGCTTGAACGCCTCTTCGCTGCGCAGCGACGCCTCGGTGCGCACTCCGGTGCCGCCCTCGCGCGTCAAGCGCTCGCGGAACCCGAGGAACCCACCAAAACCGACGAGCAGACCCAGCACGACCGGAACCAGCGCGATAGCGAACACGGGTCAAGGATAAGCGTGACGTCCCGGCAACCTGCCGGATACCCTGATCGACTGTGCTACAGGCCATGTCACCGCGTGTACTGCCCACCGTCCTGGCCGCTGCCCTGATCGGGGGAATCCTCGCCGCGACGCCGGCGAGCGCCACCGAGAGTCACCAGCGGCCGATCCGGCTGCTCGGCGAGAAGATCGTCCCCAACGCCCTGCCGTTCCAGGGCACGACGGTCGGCGGCCTGTCCAGCATCGACTACGACCCGCGGACCGGCGGCTACGCGCTGATCTGCGACGACCGGTCGGCGATCAACCCGGCCCGGTTCTACACCGCGCAGTTCCCGGTCACCGCCCACGGCGTCGGCGACGTCACCTTCACCGGCACGAAGCCGCTGCTCCGCCCGGACGGCACGCCATACCCGCCGCTCGCGCAGAACGACCCGTCGAAGCCGCAGAACGAGCAGACGATCGACCCCGAAGAGCTGCGCGTCGACCCCTGGACCGGTGACTACTACTGGTCGCAGGAGGGCGAGCGGACCGCGACGACGCTGATCGACCCGTCGGTCCGCGAGGCCCGCCGCGACGGCGAATACGTCCGCGACCTGCCGATCCCCGCGAACGAGAAGATGACGCCGACGGCCGGCCCGCGGCAGAACCTCGTCCTCGAGGGCATCACGTTCACCGGCTTCGGCGCGCTGCTGGCCAGCGAGGTCGAGGGCCCGCTGCTGCAGGACGGCCCGGAGGCGACGACGACGTCCGGCGCGCTCTCGCGGATCACCCTGCAGACGCGGTTCGGGCCGGTCCTGGCCCAGTACGCCTACCCGCAGGAGCCGCTGTTCGCCGCGCCGGTGCCGCCGACGGCGTTCGCCACCACCGGCGTCTCCTCGATGCTGGCCGTCGACCAGGCCGACCCGACGAAGTTCCTCATGATGGAGCGCTCGTTCAGCACCGGCGTGGGCAACAAGGTGCGCGTCTACGAGATCGACACCTCGGGCGCGACGAACGTCCTGAACGTGAAGTCCCTCGCCGACGCGAAGCACGTGAAGCCGGTGAAGAAGCGGTTCCTCTTCGACGCGGCCGACCTCGGCCTGTCCACTGTGGACAACCTGGAGGGCATGACCTGGGGCCCGAAGCTGCCGAACGGCGAGCGCAGCTTGATCTTGGTCAGCGACAACAACTTCTCCGCGACCCAGGTCACCCAGTTCGTCGCACTGGCGGTCCCCTCGGAACGGCTTTGACCAGCAAGTTACGATGTGCACATGAACACGGCTCGGCTGCTCCTTAGCCTGCCGCGCTGACCGGGCCCGGCCCGGCCGGCGCGGCGACCCCTCATGCCCTGGTGGCTGAGGGGTCGAGTTGTTTCTGGAGTGGCTCGAAACCAAAGGATGACGGCGATGACTGAGGCGACAGGGACCGACGTCCCGGCGCACCGCTACACGGCCGCGCTGGCCGGTCAGATCGAGCAGCGCTGGCAGGACCACTGGGCCGACCAGGGGACCTTCCACGCGCCGAACCCCGTCGGGCCGCTCGCCGTCGAGGGGCAGCCGGTGCCCAGCGACAAGCTGTTCGTCCAGGACATGTTCCCGTACCCGTCGGGCTCCGGCCTGCACGTCGGGCACCCGCTGGGCTTCATCAGCACCGACGTCTTCGCCCGCTACCACCGGATGATCGGGCGCAACGTGCTGCACACGATGGGCTTCGACGCGTTCGGCCTGCCGGCCGAGCAGTACGCGGTCCAGACCGGGCAGCACCCGCGCAAGACCACCGAGGAGAACATCCGGACCTACCTGCGCCAGATCCGGCGCCTGGGCCTGGGCCACGACGAGCGCCGTCGCATCTCCACGATCGACCCCGAGTACTACCGCTGGACGCAGTGGATCTTCCTGCAGATCTTCAACAGCTGGTACGACACCGAGGCGGGCAAGGCACGCCCGATCGCCGAGCTGGAGGCCGCCTTCGCCGACGGCTCCCGCCCGACGCCGGACGGCCGTGACTGGGCGGCGCTGAGCGCGGCCGAGCGGAAGAGGGTGATCGACGACAACCGGCTGGTGTACATCTCCGAAGCGCCGGTCAACTGGTGCCCGGGCCTGGGCACCGTGCTGTCGAACGAAGAGGTCACCGCCGACGGCCGCAGCGAGCGCGGCAACTTCCCCGTCTTCCGCCGCAACCTGCGGCAGTGGATGATGCGGATCACCGCGTACGCCGACCGCCTGGTCGACGACCTGGACCTGCTGGACTGGCCGGAGAAGGTCAAGTCCATGCAGCGGAACTGGATCGGCCGCTCGCACGGCGCCCGGGTCACCTTCAAGACCGGCGAAGACGCGATCGAGGTCTTCACGACCCGCCCGGACACCCTGTTCGGCGCCACGTACATGGTGCTGGCACCGGAGCACCCGCTGGTCGACAAGCTGGTCACGGCGGAGTGGCCCGCGGATGTCGATTCTCGCTGGACCGGTGGTGCGGCGACGCCCGCCGACGCCGTCAAGGAGTACCGCGTCGCCGCGTCGCGGAAGTCCGAGCTGGACCGGCAGGAGAACAAGGAGAAGACCGGCGTCTTCACCGGCGCGTACGCCACGAACCCGGTCAACGACAAGCAGATCCCGATCTTCGTCGCCGACTACGTGCTGATGGGCTACGGCACCGGCGCGATCATGGCCGTGCCCGGCCAGGACGTCCGCGACTGGGAGTTCGCCGAGAAGTTCGGCCTGGAGATCATCCGGACCGTGCAGCCGTCCGAGGGCTTCGACGGCAAGGCGTTCACCGGTGACGGCCCGGCGATCAACTCGGGCTTCCTGGACGGCATGGACGTCGCCGAAGCCAAGAAGACGATCATCGACTGGCTGTCGGAGCACGGCGCCGGCACCGGGACCGTCCAGTACAAGCTGCGCGACTGGCTGTTCTCGCGCCAGCGCTACTGGGGCGAGCCGTTCCCGGTCGTCTACGACGAGGCCGGCGAGGTCCACGCCGTTCCCGAGTCGATGCTGCCGATCGAGCTGCCCGAGGTCGCCGACTATTCGCCGGTGACGTTCGACCCCGAGGACCGCGACTCGATGCCGTCGTCGCCGCTGGCGCGCGCGACCGACTGGGTCGAGGTCGAGCTGGACCTGGGCGACGGTGTCAAGAAGTACCGCCGCGACATCAACACGATGCCGAACTGGGCGGGGTCCTGCTGGTACCAGCTGCGCTACCTGGACCCGACGAACAGCGAGACGTTCTGCGCGCCGGAGAACGAGCAGTACTGGATGGGCCCGCGGCCCGGCGAGTACGGCGCGGACGACACCGGCGGCGTCGACCTGTACGTCGGCGGCGTCGAGCACGCGGTGCTGCACCTGCTGTACTCGCGGTTCTGGCACAAGGTGCTGTTCGACCTGGGCCACGTGACGTCCAAGGAGCCGTACCGGAAGCTGTTCAACCAGGGCTACATCGAGGCGTACGCGTACACCGACTCGCGAGGTGTCTACGTCCCGGCCGAGCAGGTCGAGGAGCGCGACGGGAAGTACTTCTTCGAGGGCGAAGAGGTCACCCAGGAGTACGGCAAGATGGGCAAGAGCCTGAAGAACGTCGTCACGCCGGACGAAATGGCCGAGAACTACGGCGCCGACACGTTCCGGTTCTACGAGATGGCGATGGGCCCGCTGGCCATGTCGCGCCCGTGGGCGACCAAGGACGTCGTGGGCGCGCACCGGTTCCTGCAGCGGCTGTGGCGCCTGGTCGTCGACGAGGCGACCGGCGAGCTGCGGGTGTCCACTGAGGACGCTTCGGAGGCGGACCGCAAGGTGCTGCACCGCACGATCGCGGGCGTCCGCGAGGACTACGCGGAGATGCGGTTCAACACGGCCGGCGCGAAGCTGATCGAGCTGAACAACCACGTCACGAAGGTGTACGGCGGGGCCGCGGCGACGCCGCGCGAGCTGGCCGAGCCGCTGGTGCTGATGCTGGCGCCGCTGGCCCCTCACCTGGCCGAGGAGCTGTGGCACCGGCTGGGCCACGTGGACTCGCTGGTGCAGGGCCCGTTCCCGGTGGTGGACGAGAAGTACCTGGTGGAGGACTCGGTCGAGTACCCGATCCAGATCAACGGCAAGGTCCGCTCCCGGGTCACGGTGCCGGCTTCCGCTTCGAACGACGAGGTCCAGGCGGCGGCGCTGGCGGACGAGAAGGTCGCGACCATGGTCGGCGACGGCTCGCCGCGCAAGGTCATCGTGGTGCCGGGCCGGCTGGTCAACATCGTCCTGTAGCGCGGAGTCCGAAAGCCGCCGGTGGTCGTGGTTCGTTCCCGATTTGATTGAGCTGTCAACGAAAACGGCTCGATCGAAGGAGAACCGGGGATGACCCTCGACGGCAAGGTGGCACTGGTGACGGGCGGCAGCCGGGGCATCGGCGCGGCCACCGCACTGCGGCTCGCCGAGGACGGCGCGGACGTCGCGCTTACGTACCAGCACAACGGCGTGCCGGCGGCCGAGGTGGTCGACAAGATCAAGAACCTCGGCCGCCGCGCGCTGGCGATCCAGGCGGATTCCGCGGACGCTTCGGCGGTTTCGTCGGCGGTCCGGGCGACGGTCGCCGAGTTCGGCCGGCTGGACGTGCTGGTGAACAACGCGGGCGTCGGGTTCGTCGGCGCGTTCACCGAGACCGCGATCGAAGATGTCGACCGCGTGCTGGCGGTGAACGTCCGCGGCGTGTTCGCGGCGACCCAGGCCGCGGCCGGCGTCCTGGCCGACGGCGGCCGCGTGATCACCATCGGCAGCTGCGTCACCGACCGCGTGCCCGGCCCGGGCATGGCGCTGTACGCGACGAGCAAGGCGGCGATGGTGGGCCTGACCAAGGCGCTGGCCCGCGAGCTGGGGCCGCGCGGCATCACGGTCAACCTGGTCCACCCGGGCCCGACGGACACGGACATGAACCCGGCCGACGGCCCGTACGCGGCGGACCAGCGCGCCCTGACGGCGTTCGACCGCTACGGCCGTCCGTCCGAAGTGGCCGCGGCGGTCGCTTACCTCGCCTCACCCGGCGCGGAGTACGTGACGGCGGCGGTGCTTTCGGTCGACGGCGGCCACGCGGCCTAACCCGAGTAGAGCCCGATCTCCCGCGCGAGGTCGGCGAGCATCGATTCGAACAGGACGTCCGGTTTGGACATCGGGATCGGGTAGTTGCCGAAGACCTCGAGCGTGACGTGCCCGTAGATCCGGGCCCAGAACTGGATCATCAGGTACGTCACGCCGAGGTCGATCTTTTCGACCGGCACGCCCTGGTCGGACTCCACGAGCACGGCGACCAGCGACTCCTGGAAGGTCTTCAGGTCGTCGCGCAGCTCGTCGGGCACGCTGCTCGCCGACGGCAGCACGATGTCGTGGCGGGCGAGCACCCGGCCGGCGGCGGCGAGGAAGATCCGCCCGAACGGCTCGTCGACCCGGCTCAGCGCGCTCCCCGACGTCGACCCGATTCCCCCGGTCGGCGACGCGAAGACCAGCGTGAACTCCTTCGTGTGGGTGAGCGCCCACCGCCGGAAGCCCTTGCAGATGGCGAACAGCTGCAGCACCCCGTCGTCCGGCAGCTCGGCGATGTCTTCGGCGAGGTCGTCGGCCAGGTCGGCGCAGACGTCCAGCCGCAGGTTCTCGACGAGGTCGTCACGCGACTCGTAGTACCGGTAGAGCGCGGGCGCGGTGATCCCCAGCTCCCGCGCGATGGCGCGCAGCGTGACCGCCTCCGGACCCTGCTCGACGAGCAGCTTCCGGGCGGTCCGCCGGATGTCCAGTTCGGTAGCCGCACGCGCGCGACCCCTCCGCGTGGGGTGGCTCATCCGAACAGTCTAAGTGCTTGGTACGACGAATTTTGCCTCAACGGGAGGTCCGCCGCCGGCGCCCGGCCGAGGAGCAGGGGGCGCCGCCGACGCCGATCACTCGGGGGGCTACGTGATCGGCGCCGGCGACCCGATGCCCTGTCCGGCTCGCGCCGGTCGGGGCAACGTCACCACGTCTCCGCGATGACGCACCAGGAGAGCGGGACCGGGGCCACCAAGTGACGGCCGGGGGACGGACATCCCCCGATCGAGTGACGGGCTTCCGCTGCTCGCATGATTGTCGCACTCAGCCCCGGATAAGTTACAAAAACCTTCACTTTCCCCTTGCTTGCCGGTGCTGACCTGGCCCGGACCGGTTCGTGGGAAAGTGCGGGGTATGAACTCGGACGTGCTCGTTGTGGGATCCGCCAACGCCGACCTCGTCGTCGCGGTGGACCGGCGGCCGGGCGGCGGGGAAACGGTGCTGGGCGGCGACACCGTGCTCTCGCCGGGCGGCAAGGGCGCCAACACCGCGGTCGCGGCGGGCCGGCTCGGCGCCGACGTCGCGCTGCTCGGCGCCGTCGGCGACGATCTCTACGGCAGGCTGCTGCTCGATTCGCTCCGCGCCGCCGGCGTCGACACCGGGCTCGTGCGCACCAGCGAGCGGCCGACCGGCATCGCCTACATCACCGTCACCCCGGACGGCGAAAACTCGATCCTCGTCTCCCCCGGCGCCAATGCGAGCCTCGAGCCCGCCGACGTCGACGCCGTCTTCGACGGGGTGGAGGTCATGGTCGCCTCGCTGGAGGTGCCGCTGCCGACCGTCGAGCACGCTGTCGCGCGGGCCGCCGAACGGGGTGTGCGGGTCCTGCTGAACCTGTCGCCGGCGGCGGAGCTCTCCCCGGAGACGCTGGCCAAGCTCGACGTGCTGCTCGTCAACGAGCACGAGGCCGCCTGGCTCACCGGGCCCGGCGCGGACTTCCGGAAGCTGCTCGACCGCGGGCCGCGGGCGGCCGTCGTCACGCTCGGCGCGGCCGGTGCCGTCGTCGTCGAAGCCGGTTCGGTGAGCCGGGTGGAGTCGCCCGAGGTCGAGGCCGTCGACACCACCGGGGCCGGGGACGCCTTCGCGGGCGCGCTCGCCGCGTCGCTCGCGGACGGCGCCGACCTGGTCGCCGCCGCGAAGCGAGCGGTGCGCGTCGCGGCGTTCAGCGTGACGCGGCCCGGGGCTCAGCCGTCCTACCCCACCGCCGCCGACCTGGGGGAATGATCACCCGGACCGCCGTGTTGCAGATCACGTGGGCGATTCGTTCGGCTCGGCCTGGTGGCGCGGCTACGCCGCTCAGCTGCGGGCGATCGCGGACGCCCGCCGCCCCGACCGGCTCGCGATCATGCCGCTCGACGAGACCCTCAAGGCGCTCGGCAAGCAGACCGAGATCGACGAAGGCGTCTACGACGTGCCCCTGGAAGGTGTCGTCGGCACGGTCGCCCGCGCCGGGGACTTCGACCGCGAGTTCCGGCCGCGCAACCGCGCGCTGCGCGACCGCTGG
This sequence comes from Amycolatopsis sp. NPDC004747, assembly GCF_053601335.1. NCBI lineage: Bacteria > Bacillati > Actinomycetota > Actinomycetes > Pseudonocardiales > Pseudonocardiaceae > Amycolatopsis > Amycolatopsis sp. NPDC004747. Next base: position 160,770 of record NZ_JBSGBQ010000006.1, read on the forward strand.
GAGCAGCTGACCCGGACGTCGGCGGACCTGCCGCCGGTCCGGCTCGTGCGGCTCTCCGACATGTTCTTCGTCGAGGACGGCCACCACCGGGTCGGCATCGCGCGTGCGCGTGGCGCCCGGACCATCCGCGCGCGGGTCCGCTGGATCAGCACGGTCGCCTGCGCGCTGCGCTGCCTGACGCTCGCGGACCTGCCGTCGAAGACCGCGGAGCGCATGTTCCTCGAGCGCGTGCCGCTGCCGGACGACGTCCGGCTCGGGCTGTGGCTCGACGACCCGGCCGACTGGTTCCGGCTCGCCGACTCGGCCGAGGCCTGGGGTTTCCGCCGTATGCTGGCCGGATGGCCCGTGCGCAGCCGCGACGAATTGGCCGACTCCTGGTGGCACGAGGAGGTCCGTCCGGTGCTCGAACAGGTACGGCAGCGCGGTTTGTGCCCGCCACCACGAGATATCCAGGCGTACCTGAGCTATGGTCTAGACCATGCCTGAGTTTGCTGCCGCCGCGCCCGAGCGGTCCCTCGCAGGAGTCGCCGTCAGTCCTGGCCGGGCGAGTGGCCCCGTCGTCCGGGTCGCGGAGCCGCTCGGCGAGCCCGCCGCCACCCCCGCCCCGGCCGATCCGGCCGCCGAAGCCGCCCGGATCGCCCCCGCGGCCGCGACCGTCGCCGGCCGGCTGGAGAAACAGGCCGAGACCGCCACCGGCGAGGCCGCCACGATCCTCATCACCACCGCGGCGATGGCGGCCGACCCGGCGCTCGCGTCCCAGGCCGAAACCCTGGTCAAGACCCAGGGCCTGCCCGCCGCGCGCGCCGTCTACCAGGCCGCCGAAGGCTTCGCCGAAGCACTGGCCGCGGCCGGCGGGTATATGGCCGAGCGCGTCCGCGACGTCCGTGACGTCCGCGACCGGCTGATCGCCGAGCTGCTCGGCATCGCGCCGCCGGGCGTGCCCGAGCTGGCGTCGCCGAGCGTGCTGGTCGCCCGCGACCTCGCGCCCGCCGACACCGCCGGCCTCGACCCGGCGAAGGTCCTCGCCCTGGTCACCGAGGAGGGCGGCCCCACGAGCCACACCGCGATCCTGGCGCGGGCGCTGGGCATCCCGGCCGTCGTCGCGGTACGCGGGCTGCTGGCCCTGGACGCGCAGGCGCTTGCGGTCGACGGCGACACGGGCACGGTCGAGGTCGCCGACCCGTCGGCCCCGGTCGTCACGGCGGAGGTGGCCAAGCTCGCCGAGTGGAACGGCACGGGCGCGACGGCCGACGGCCACCGCGTGAAGGTCTACGGCAACGTCGGCTCCCCGGCCGACGCCCAGGCCGCGGCGGACGCGGGCGCCGAAGGTGTCGGCCTGTTCCGCACGGAGTTCTGCTACCTGGACGCCTCGGACGAGCCATCGGTCGCCGACCAGCGCGCGGCGTACACGGCGGTGCTGTCGCCGTTCCGCGGCAAGCCGGTGATCGTCCGGACGCTCGACGCGGGCGCCGACAAGCCACTGGCGTTCCTCTCCCCGGAGGCCGAGCCCAACCCGGCGCTGGGCGTGCGGGGCCTGCGCGTGGCGTTCGACCGCCCCGAGGTGCTGGACCGCCAGCTCGAGGCGATCGCGGGCGCGGCGGCGGACTCGGGCGCCGAGGTGTCGGTGATGGCCCCGATGGTGGCCACGGTCGAGGAAGCGGCCTGGTTCGCCGAGCGGGTCCGAGCGGCAGGCATCGCCCGCGCGGGCGTGATGATCGAGATCCCGGCGGCGGCGCTGAGCGCGCGCGAGATCCTGGAGGCCGTCGACTTCGTCTCGGTGGGCACGAACGACCTGGCCCAGTACACGTTCGCGGCGGACCGCCAGCTGGGCGCGGTGGCCAAGCTCAACGACCCGTGGCAGCCGGGCCTCCTCCGCCTGCTGAAGCTGATCGGCGACGCGGCCAAGGCCACGGGCAAACCGGCAGGCGTCTGCGGCGAAGCGGCAGCCGACCCGCGCTTGGCCCTGGTCCTGGCGGGCTTGGGCCTGACGAGCCTGTCGATGAACGCCCCGGCCGTCCGCGCGGTGGGAGCCAGCCTGGCGGCAACGACCCTCGCGGAGTGCGAGGCGCTGGCGGAAGCAACCCTGGCCACGACCAACCCGACGGCAGCCCGCGCGGCGGCCCGCCCCTGAGCCACCGACACCCGACGCCGACCTGGCCGCCGGCCTCGGCGGTCAGGCCGCCGGGCGCATGGGGGCCGCCGTGGATCGAGCCCCGAACTGCCGCCGGTCCGATCGTTTCGCCCGAGCGCGAATCATGCCCACCCGCAGGGGCGCCCCCCACTTTCAGTCTATCGGTCATCACCGACAGTGCTGATCCGTGCGACCCTGAACCAGCGTGGTTGTCCACATTGACCGAGGGGTGTGGGCAGCCCGCCCCAAGCCCCAAGCCCCGAACGGCCGTCCCGGAGACCCCGGGGCGGCCTTCGTCGCGTTCGGACCCGAAAAAGATCCGGCCCGTTGTCGATCCCGGCCGCGGCCGCTCGACGAAGAGGTGAGAAGCGAAGCACCCGAGTCGGGAGGACCCCACCATGACCGCCACCATCTCCGGCCCGGCCGAAGCAGCCCCGGCAGCAGCCGTCCCGGTCGAAGACGTCCGGGCCGGGCGGCGGGAATGGATCGGGCTGGCCGTGCTCGCCCTGCCCACCCTGCTCGTCTCGCTGGATGTCTTCGTGCTCGTGCTCGCGCTGCCGAAGATCGCGCTCAGCCTGCACGCCGATGGCACCGAACAGCTCTGGATCATGGACACCTACGGCTTCATGGTCGCCGGCTTCATGGTCACCATGGGCACCCTCGGCGACCGGATCGGGCGACGGAAACTGCTGCTCGTCGGGGCCGCCGCCTTCGGGGCCGCCTCGATTCTCGCCGCCTTCTCCACCAGTGCCGGGATGCTCATCGCCGCCCGGGCCGCGCTCGGTGTTGCCGGGGCCACGCTCGCTCCCTCGACGCTCTCGCTCATCGGGACCATGTTCGAGAACCCCCGCCAGCGGGCCGAAGCCATCGGGATCTGGGCCGGCTGCTTCACCGTCGGCGCCATCGTCGGACCGCTGGTCGGCGGCTTCATGCTCGAACACTTCTGGTGGGGCTCGGTCTTCCTGCTCGGCGTCCCCGCCATGGTCCTGCTGCTGGTCATCGGCCCGAAGCTGCTGCCGGAGTACCGCGACGAGACCGCCGGGCGCCTCGACCTGCCGAGCGTCGCGCTCTCGCTCGGCGCCATCCTGCCCGTCGTCCACGGCGTCAAGGAACTCGCCCGCGATGGCGTCCACCTCGTCCCGGTGCTGGCCCTCGGGGTCGGCCTGGTCGTCGGCTACGTCTTCGTGCAGCGGCAGCGCACCCTCGCCGACCCGCTCGTCGACTTCGGGCTGTTCGCCGCCAAGGCGTTCCGGACCACCCTCGGCGGGATGCTGCTGTTCAGCATGCTCGGCGGCACCACCATGCTCTTCGTCGCCCAGTTCTTCCAGCTCGCGCAGCACCTGTCGCCGGTCGGGGCGGCGCTGGGGCTGCTGCCGGGGATGGCCGCCTCGACCGTCAGCTTCCTCGCCGCTCCCGTCCTCGCCCGCCGGGTCCGGACCGGCGCGCTGATCGCCGGTGGGGTTGCCCTCGCCGCGGCCGGCATGGCGATCCTCGCTTTCGCGGATCCCGCCGCCGGGCCGCTGTGGCCTTCGCTCGGGTTCGCCGTGACGTCGCTGGGGGTCGGGCCGATGGTCGCGCTGGGTACCGACCTCGTCGTCGGGTCGGTTCCGGTGCGCAAGGCGGGCGCGGCCGCTTCGCTGGCCCAGACCGTCAACGAGTTCGGCTACGCCTTCGGCCTCGCCACCGTCGGCACGCTGGGCAACGCCGTCGTCCGTGCCCACGGCCTGCCCGCCGGGCTGCACGTCGTCGCCGGGCTCGCCGCCGTCGCCTTCGCCGTCCTCGTCTGGTTCGCCGCGCGGAACCTGCGGAGCTCCTGACCGCGAAAAGCGAAGGCCTCCCCACCCGATGCCTGGGTGGGGAGGCCTTCTTGACGCCGGGGGCAGAGGGGCCCCGGCTAGCCGAAGAGCCCGCGCCGCGGGTGCCGGACGACCAGCGAACCGCCGTGGACCCGGCCGCTCAGCACGAACCGCGGGTTGCCCTGCCGCCCGTTGCTGCGCGTCTTGTCCTCCATCGAGCCGAACTTGACGTCGCCGATCGCGTTGAGGTCCACCGCGGCGTGCTCGGGGATGATGATCTCGACCGAGCCCCACTTGGCGTCCAGCTCGATGTACACCACCGGCGACTGCACCTGTGCCTCGGTGAAGTCCAGCTTCGTCGAGCCGTACTTGTTGCGCACGACCAGCTGCGACGGCACCACCCACGGCCCGCTGCGGACGAGCGACGAGTACTTCGCGTTCAGCTCGAAGCGCTGCCCGGGCGCGTAGCCGGGGTACCCCACCGGAGGCGCGTACGCCGGCGCGGCCGTGAGGGCCGCGGCCGGGTGGTAGAGGCCGGCCAGGTCGGCCAGCACGGCGTTCAGCTCGCCGCGCGTCCTCGACGCCAGCGCGCGGTCGGTGCGCTCGGTGAACTCGTCGAGGTCGATCATGCCGCGGCCGATGGCCTTCTGGAGCACACCGACGACGTGTTCGCGCTCGTCGTCGGACACCCGGAGATCCCGCTCGCTCAACGGCATGGTTTCGGTCACCGGTTCCGCCGCCGCGGTCTCTTCCTCGCCCATGACCACGATGGTAGAACTGGAACCCACCAGGGAGATCGGGGGAAAACCCTGAACAGACCCGTATTCCGCGCCACCGTCGCCGCGGCTGCCGTCCTGCTGGCCGGGTGCACCAACGCCGCACCCCCACCGCCGCCACCGCCCCCGGGGCCGCTGGCGGAACTCTCCGGCATCCAGGCGACCGGCGGCATCAGTGTCACCGCGTTGCTGCCGACCGTCGCCCCCACCCTGTTCGACGCCGACCACGGCCCGGTGGCCACCCCGCCCGGCTACCCCGGCGGCGACCTCCGGCTGGACGTGGTGCGGGCCGGGAAGCACGTCGTCCTCACCGCCCGCCCGACCTACCCCAACGGCGCCGAGCCGTTCGAGATCCTCGAGTACACCGGGCCGTCGAGCCCGCCGCGGTCCCTCGGCCGCGCCTGGTCGGCGGGGCCGGACGCGGCAGGCGAAGGCGTGTGGCTGATCCGGCAGGACGCGCCGGACGACTGCCGGCTCCAGCACGTCTCGTTCGACGGTGGCGAGCTCGGCCGCGGCCAGCCCGCCAGCTGTCGCACCCGGGTGCGGAACGAGACCCTGCACGGCCTGCTGATCACCATCAACGCCGACGCCGCCGAGTCCACCGACGCCCTGATCGAGCCGGCGACCGGCCGCACGGTCCGGCAGGCGCCGCGCATCCTCGGCGCCGCCGGCGACTGGCTGCTGCTCGACGGCCTGACCGACCTGACCCTGGTCGACCTGCGGAACAACAGCAGCAAGAAGCTCAGCCGCCCCTCGATCGGCGCGGCGCCCACCGTGGTGCCCGCGCGCGACGGGGCCGTTTGGGCCGTCGACTTCGCGAACCCGTCCTACCGCAGTACCAGCACGCAGACGCGGGACATCTGGCTGCTGCGCCCGGGCGGGCCGACCTGGGACCACGCCCCCGGGATGCCGTTCGTCACCGAGCACCTCGGCCGCGGTGGCGGTTTCGACTGGTCGGACGCCGGTGACCTGGTGCTCGCCGACGGCGTCCTCGCCGCCTGGCACCCCGGCGAACCGCAGTGGCGCCTGGCGCGGGCCGCGCTGCCGAAGGGCAACTGGTCGGGCTTCGCGGTCCTGCCCTAGCGGGTCACTCCTCGTCGAGGCCGTGCTCGATCGCGTACCGGGCCAGCTCGACGCGGTTGTGCAGCTGCAGCTTCCGCAGCGTCGACTGCACGTGGTTCTCCACCGTGCGGTGCGACAGCACGAGCCGCTCGGCGATCTGGCGCGCGGTCAGCCCCTTCGCGACCAGGCGCAGGACGTCGGTTTCCCGCTCGGTCAGCCGCGGCGGCTCGGCGCCCTCGGCCGGCGCGTCGGCCATTCGCCGGTACTCGCCGAGCACCAGCCCGGCCAGACCGGCGGTGAACACCGGGTCGCCCGCGGCGGTGCGGTGGACGGCGTCGACCAGCTCCACCGCGGACGCCGACTTCACCAGGTAGCCGGACGCGCCCGCCTTCACCGCCTCCAGGACGTCCTTGTGCTCGCCGCTCGCCGAGAGCACCAGCACCTTCGTCGACGGCAGCGCCGCGGTGATCTCGCGGGTCGCGTCCACCCCCGACGTGCTGCCCAAGTTCAGGTCCATGAGGACGACGTCCGGCTGCACGGTCCGGGCGATCCGCAGCGCCGCCTCGGCGTCCGGCGCGGTGGCCCGGACGTCGAAGCCGTGTTCGGTCAGGTCGCGGGCCACCCCGTCGCGCCAGATCGGGTGGTCGTCGACCACCATCACGGAGATCCGCGGTTCGTCGCTCATTTCGCACCCCTCGTGCTCGGCACCCTGACCTCCCACTCCGTGCCCCGGCCGGGCCCGGTGTCGAGGGTCGCGCTCCCCCCGAGGTCGCGAACCCGCCCCCGGATGGATTCCACCACGCCGAGGTGCCCTTCCGCGGCGGCTTGCTCGAGAACGCCGTCCGGTATGCCCGGTCCGTCGTCGCGGATGCTCACCACGACCTCGTCGCCGAGGTCCTCCAGCAGCACCCAGGCGTGCGCGTCCGGGCCCGCGTGCTTCTCGACGTTCGACAGCGCTTCGCGGGTCACGGCGACCAGCTCGCCGGTGACGTGCGCGGGCAGCTCGACGTCGTCCGCCGGGGCCGAGACCTGCACCGACGACGTCGCGAGCACCTGCAACGCGGCGCGCAGGCTCATCGTGCCGCTGTCGGTCAGCTGCACCGGCTCGGTCGTCACCAGCGACCGCAGCGCGATCTCCTGCTCGCCGGCCAGCCGGGCCAGCTCCGCCGCTTCGCCGCCGACCTCGTTGCCGCGCTTGCGGACCCGCGCGAGCACCTGCAGCACGCTGTCGTGGATCGACCGGGCCAGCCGTTCCCGCTCGGCGGTCGCCGCTTCCTTCCGCAGCGCCTGCTCCAGCCGGGCCGCCGACCGGCGGGCCATCGTCGAAGCCATGCCGACCAGCAGCCCTGCGGCGGCGAGCAGGACGCCGTCGCGGGCGACGTCGAGGTCGAACTTCTCCCGCGCCAGCGCGGTCGCCACGCCGACGACCAGCCCGGCGAGCACCCCGCCTGCCGCGCCGAACCGGGCGCCCGCGGCGACCGGCGGCACGGCCGCCCACACCGTGGTGATGAGCGGGACGTTGAGCGCGAACTGCGCGTCGCTGAGCACCCAGGGCGAGGTCAGCAGCAGCCCGGTGGTGAACACGAGGTCGAAGACGACCAGTGACGGCGGCCGCGTGCGCTCGCGCAGGTAGAGGAAGCTGCTGACGACCGACCACAGTGCCATCACGCCGAGGACCGTCCACGCGAGCCACTCGCGCCGGTACTCACCGCTCTGGACGATCACCGTGCCGCAGGCGAACGCCCAGGTGAGGACGCGGAAAGCCAGCACGCCCCGCCACATGGGCGTGACGGGGTCGGGCGTCCGCCGGACGCTCACTTCTCGTCTTCGCCGCGGGTCGGGACCGTCGCCCCCGGGGTGCCGGGCTCGGCGTCGTTCGGCTGCGCGGCCTGGTCCTTGAGGACGTTCACCTCGGCCGGGTCCGGGTCGGTCTCGTGCAGCAGGGACCGGATGCCCGCGTTGAGTACGGCCAGGATCGGCACCGCCATCAGCGCGCCGGCGATCCCGCCCACGACGAGACCGGCGGTGATGGCCAGCACCACGGCGAGCGGGTGCAGCTTCACCGCGCGGCCGAGCAGCAGCGGCTGCAGCACGTGGCTTTCCAGCTGCATCACGCCGATCACGATGGCCAGCACGATCACCGCGCCGATGAAGCCGTTGGTGACCAGCGCGATCAGCACCGCGACGCCGCCGGTGATCACCGCGCCGATGATCGGGATGAACGCGCCGAGGAACACCAGCGTCGACAGGGGGATCACCAGCGGCACGCCCACGATCCACAGCCCGATACCGATGCCGACGGCGTCGACGACCGCCACGGCCGCCGTCGCCCGCACGTAGCTCACCAGCGACGCGAACCCGCGGCGCCCGGCGACGTCGACGCGGTTGCGCACGCGGGCGGGCACGCCGCGGACCAGGAACGTCCAGATCCCGTCGCCGCCGCTGAGGAAGAAGATCGTGATGAACAGCGTCAGCAGGAAGCCGGTGACGATCTCGCCGACCGTGCTCGCCGTGGTCAGCGCGGTGTCGGTGAGCCACTTCTGGTTGTTCTGCAGGAAGCCGAAGACCTGGTTGATGAAGTCCTGGATCTGCTCCTGGCGCAGGTGCACCGGGCCGTTGATCAGCCAGTCCCGGATCTGGTTGAGGCTCTCGTTGAGCTGTTTCTGCAGCTGCGGCAGGCCGCTGGAGAACTGGGTGACGACGAACGTCAGCAACCCGGCCAGCACGGCGAGCCCGGCGATCAGCACGATCGCCGTCGCGAGCCCGCGCGGGAAGCGGACCGCGACCAGCTTCTGCACCGCCGGGGCGAGCAGCGCCGAAACCAGCAGGGCGATGCCCAGCGGGATGACGACGACGGCCAGGTAGCCGATCGCCCACACCACCGCGTAGAGCGCCGCGACCACCACGATGAACCGCCACGCGAGCGCCGCGCTGATGCGCAGCCCGCGGGGGATCAGCCCGGTGACGTCCTCGTGCTCCGGCAGGAACGGGTCTTCGCGTCGCGCGTGGGTCACCGGCTCACCGTAGCGGCTGGACCGCCCGATTCGGCCGTTTTCCCGCCGCCGCGTCCGACACGCGTGACGGCCAGGCATGATCACCGAACGTCAAACCGGGTTACACCGTGTGTCTTTCACACGATGGGGGCATCAAGTCGTGTCGAGGGTGCGCGGCGCGGCGCCGGTTTGATTAGGTCGCTTCCGCAACAGCCGGATCACGAACTCAGCACGAGGAGACGACGAGTGGCCACCAGCGCGACGAACGAGGGGCAGGGCGCGAAGCGCGCCGGCCGTCTCGTGTCGCGTGCGCTGCTCGTGCTCGGCGGCGCGCTGGCGGGTACCGCCGCCGCGTGGCTCGTTTCCGACGTCACCGCGTCCGCCGAGACCGTCCAGGTCGGCACCGCTCCCGTCACCGAAGCCGCCGACGGCAGCATCGCCGACGCGGACCACGGTGCCGCGAACTTCGCGGGCGACGTCACCACCGCGAGCTGCCACCAGGACGCGACGACGTGGAGCGAGCCGCAGTCCGGGAACCCGGCCCGGTGCACCCTCCCGCGCGAGGTCTCCGAGCGCGTCGGCGACTCGGTCTCGGACCTCGCCGACGACGCGGTGGTGAGCCCGGCCGAGCGCACCCTGGGTGTGGTCGAGCACATCGTCCGCAAGCCCGAGGACACCCGCCAGGTCATCGAGCAGGCCATCACGCCCGAGCCGGCCACGGACTTCGGCCGCCAGGTGTGGCAGCTGCTCGACCCGGCCAAGCACGGCAACCTGCTCCCGGGCCTCGCCCCGGCCGGCCAGGAGCCGGCGGTCACGGGCATCGGACAGCAGTCCGATGCGGCCGCCGCGACCCCGGTCGAACTTCCCGCCGCATCGCCCGCCACCGCGCTCGCGATGCCGGTGGTTCTCTCGCACGACGACGTCACCGGTGCCGCGGGCCAGTCCCGCGACGGGCACCGTGAGCTGCCGTCACCGCTGACGCCGGCGCAGCTTCCGGTTGCGCCGTCCGTCCCCACCGCCCCGGGTGGCCCCACGGCCCCCGGTGGACACCTCGACGGGTTCAACTTCGGCGTCCCCTCTTGGGCGACCGAGGCCGTCGACTCCGCCGTCGCGGCGATGAGCCGCGCCGGCCTGCGCCACTCGATGCGCACCCCGGGCGAGCAGCCCGGCGTCACTCCTGACTGAACACCTCCCTTCACGGGTCGCTGACGCACCCACGTCCGTCCTTCGCTGACGGCTCGGCGTCCGCGCAACACCCGTGACTCGGCGGTGCGCTTTGTTGCGCCCGCAAGACGTTCCACCTCCCCCTCGGTGCGGATCGACGCACCTTCATGAACCCGCAAGGGAACCCGAAATAAAGGAGAAAAACCCCATGCAGACGTGGGCAAAGCGCGGACTCCAGACCGCATTTGTCACGGGTGGGTTGCTGATGCTGGGCACCGGCATCGCCTCGGCTGACGAGAACGTCAGCCCTGACACCCCTGCCTCGCCGCTCGACCTGAACGTGACGGCTCCGGTCCAGGAAGCCAACAACGCGGTCGGCACCCCCTTCGGCCAGCTGGACCTGCCCGCCGGGCAGACGGAGCTGAGCACCAAGCCGGTCACCAAGGCCGCGAACGAGGCTGCGAAGCAGCTCGACGACGCGAGCCCGATCAGCGAAAGCACCCTCGGCGGGGCCACCAAGGCCGACGGCGCGGGCAAGTTCACCCCGGGGCACAACAACCTCAAGGGCAACAAGGTCACCGGCGACGTCGTCGTCCCGATCCAGATCGTGGACAACGCGATCGGCGTGATCGGCGACGCGAACGTCGAGGGCACCGACCACTCGCAGACCTGGAGCCACGACCAGGACGTCAAGACGACCGGCCAGGACTCCAGCCTCGCGGGCAACGCCGTCGTCCTCGACTGGGCGCTCCCCGTCCAGATCGCCGGCAACGGCGGCGGGGTCGCCGGCGGCACCGGCCGCGTGACCGGCGGCTCGGCCAGCCAGAGCACCACCGAGACCGGGGACGTCGCCACCAACGGCGACGGCTCCGCGCTGTCCGGCAACGTGCTGGCGGGCCAGTTCGCCACCCCGGTGCAGGTGACCGGCAACGCCGCGTCCTACCTGCTCGGCAACGGGCAGAGCCACGGCTACTCGGCCGACACCGTCGCCGCTTCGGGCGGCTCGCTGCTGAGCTCGGGCGACCACGCCTCCGGGTCGGGCAACGTGGTCGGTGCGCCGATCGCCCTGCCGGTCAAGTTCAACTGCAACTCCGGTGCGGTGTGGGGCTCGCTGTCGAACTCCGACGGCTGCAACACCTCCGCCGACGCCGTGGCCGGCGCGAACCGCACGGTCCGCGGTGGCAGCCCGACCTACCTCGCGACCAGCGGCAACGACTCGTTCCTGTCCGGCAACGCCGGATCGGCCGCGCTGTCCCCGATCGCGAACGTCGCGGGTGTCGCGGGCTCGTGGATCGGCAACGCCTCGGCGGGCATCCCCGCACCCGGCAGTTCCTCCAGCACTGTCGACTCGGGTGGCCTGGTCACGACCGCCGGTGACAACTCGAGCGGGTCGGGCAACGTCCTGAACCCGTCGGTCGCGCTGCCGGTCGAGGCCTTCGGCATCGGTGGCACCTACATCGGCCAGGCGGACGCCGCGCACGACAACACGACCGACGCCAACGCGGGCGACGGCAGCTACACCCGGGGCAACGGCGCCGTCCTCGGCGGCAACACCGTCAACACCCAGGCCGCGGGCGCGCCCGAGGTCTTCGGCATCGGCGGCAGCCACATCGGCAACGCGACCGGCTCGGCGACCGAGGACAAGAAGGTCACCGCCGGCGGGTACGACGGCACGCTGGGCAACAACTCGTCCGGCTCGGGCAACATCGTGCAGGTGCCGCTCGCCCTGCCCGCCGAGGTCTTCGGCATCGGCGGCTCGTTCATCGGCCAGGGCTCCGGCGCGGCCGACGAGACCAAGGTCGTCCACGGCGGCGGCGGTGGCAACACCAACGACGACAACGGCTTCCTGAGCTCGAACCTGGGCGCGGCCCCGCTGTCGACCCCGGTGCAGGTCGCCAACATCGGTGGCGCCTTCATCGGCCAGGGCCACGGCAAGGGCTCGACCGACACGACGTCCATCGCGGGCGGCGAGCTCAAGGCGGCCGGCCCGGCCGGCGCCGGCGCCGGCAACATCATCGAGGCCCCGGTCGCGCTGCCGGTGCAGGCGATGGGCGTCGGTGGCGCCCTCGGCGGCATCGGCACCGGTGAGAATGACAACATCACCGACGCGAAGGCGGGCGGCGACGCCCTGACCGACGGCCGCGACGGTGCGCTGACCGGCAACATCGTGAAGGCCCCGATCGCGGGCGCCGGCTCGGTCTTCGGCGACGGGATCGCCGGGGCCGCGCTGGGCACCGGCAAGGGCACCAACGACGTCGCGTCGGAGGCGGGCGGCGACGCCACCACCAGTGGCGACCGCGGCAGCGTGGCCGGCAACATCGTGGGTGTGGACCCGCTGGCGGTGGCGCAGGTCTTCGGCGACGCCGTGAGCGTCGCGGGTGTCGCCAAGGGCGCCGGCGTCAACATGACGCAGGTCGAGAACGCGGGCGACGACACCACCTCCGGTGTCGAAGGCGCGATCTCCGGCAACATCCTCGACCTGCCGGTGACCGCGATCGCGCAGCTGTTCGGCGACGCGGTGACCGTGGGCGGCGTGGCGAACGCCGCCGGCGACAACATGCTGACGACGCACAACGGCGGCAAGGCCGTCACCGCGGGCGACCAGTCCGCGCTGTCGGGCATCAACGGCTACCACGCGTTCGCGCTCCCGGTGCAGATCTTCGGCGTGCCGCTCGAGCTGCTCGGGGTCGCCACCGCCCGCGCGACGGACGTCACGAGCATCGACGAGGAGACCGCGGACGCCATCGCGTTCCCGGCCGAGGGTTCGGAGCTGGCGGCCGACGAGCTGCCGTCGCTGGCCGCGCTCCGCAGCAGCCTGCCCACCCAGGGCGGGATGCCGTCGGTGGACGGGCTGACCGGCAAGCTGCCGATCACCAACCTGCTCGGTGGGCTGCCGTCGGTGGACGGCCTGACCAGCGCGCTGCCGATCGCCGGGCTGCCCACCCAGGGCCTGCCCACCCGCGGTCTGCCCGCGCTGCCGGCCACCGCGCCGGTCGAGCGTGCCGACGTGCCGTCGGTGGGCGGGCTGACGAAGCTGGTGCAGGTGCCGTCCCTGCCGACCGCCTCGGTGCTGCCGGCGGTGGCCGGGCTGGCCGCCGTGGGTGAAGCCCTGCCGGGTGGTACCGAGCGTGCCGACCTCCCGACCGGCGGCCTGCCCGCACTGGGTGGCGTTCCGGCGCTGCCGAAGCCGACCCTGCCGACCGCCTCGGCGCTGCCCGCGGTGACCGGTCTGTCGGCCCTGGGTTCGCTGGGCTCCCTTGGGGGTCACGGCACCGAGCGTGCGGACCTGCCGGCCGCCGGCCTGCCCGTCGCGCTGCCGGCGCTGCCGTCGGTCCTGCCGGGCCGCACCGAGCGTGCGGACGTGCCCGTCGCGCTGCCGGCCGCGCCGGCCGTCCCGGTCAACGCCAAGCTGCCGGTGCTGGACAGCACCCCGCAGGTCCCGGCGATGTCCGGCCTGGACTCGACCGGCTTCCTCGCGAAGCTGCTGGGTCTGGTGAAGCGCAAGTAGTGCGGTGAAGCCGGCGGGTGCTCCCCAACCGGGGAACCCGCCGGCCCACGAACCCCGCTGTCACGGCGGCCGGCGCTCCACCGCGCCGCGAGGGCGACCTCGCACGGAGCGCTCCGGCCCAGTGACCGCGGATGCGGGACCACCCGCGAACACCGAATAGCGCTCCTTCCCTGGAGACGGCGAGCCCCAGGAGCCACCACGGCTCCTGGGGCTCGCTCGCGTCCGGGGCCGGGTCAGGCGAACTGGAGGGAACGCTTCGCCAGGCCGTGCCAGAAGCCGTCGATCACCGTGTGCCCGGACCGCTCGTCCGAGGTGGCGCCGAGGGAGACGAACAGCGGCGCGAAGTGCTCGATCCGCGGGTGTGCGAGCGCCGCCGCCGGCGCCTTGTGCCGGAAGTCGAGCAGCGTGTCGACGTCGCCGCGGCGCAGGACCTCGTCACCCCAGTGGTCGAATTCGGCCGACCACGCCGGTGGCGTCCCGTCGGTGGCGCGGGCCATGCCGCTCAGGTTGTGGGTGAAGAAGCCGCTGCCGATGATCAGCACGCCTTCGTCGCGCAGCGGCGCGAGCTTGCGGCCGACGTCGAACAGCTCCCGCGGGTCGAGCGAGGGCATCGAGACCTGCAGCACCGGGACGTCGGCGTCCGGGTACATCTCGACCAGCGGCACGTAGGCGCCGTGGTCGAGACCGCGGTCCGGGGCGTCGTGCACCGGCGTCTCCGGCGAGCGAAGCAGCTTCCGGACCTTCGCCGCCAGCTCCGGCGCGCCGGGAGCGGCGTACTCGACCTGGTAGTAGCGCTCGGGGAAGCCCCAGAAGTCGTACACGAGTGGCACGGTCGTCGTCGCCCCGATGGTCAGCGGCGCCTCCTCCCAGTGCGCCGACACGACCAGGATCGCGCGGGGTTTCGGCAGGTCGGCCGACCAGGCGGCGAGCTGGCGGGTCCACGTGGCGTCGTCGGCGAGCGGCGGCGCTCCGTGGCTGAGGTAGAGGACCGGGGTGCTGGTCATCGACGGCTCCAGTGTTTGAAAGTTCAACTACTAGAGTACCCGACGCCGCCGCGTCCCGGGATATTCCTCAGGCGGCTTCGAGGTTCGCGGCGCACCGCTCCAGCGTCCGCAGCGTGGTGCGGTAGTCGTCCTCGCCGATGCCCTCGACGGCTTTCGCGCGGAACTCCTTGATGCGCTCTTCGACGCGGGCGTGCGCCTCGCGGCCGTCGGCGGTCAGGGTGCCGTCCTCGGCGACCCAGCCGCGGGCACGCAGGTCGGCCACCTTCGGCGCCATCGTGCCTTCGCCCGCGACGAAGGGCGCCATCGCCGTGTCGACCTGCTCCGGCGTGCGGGCGCCGAGGGCGATCGTGTTGAGTACCTGCCAGTGCCGACGGGGCAGCGACTCCGCGTCGAGGACCTGGGCCATGGAGGATTCGAGGAGCTCGTGGAGGTGGCGAAGCCACCAGCCGAGGGGTTTCATGAGTACTCCGGTATGTCAGCGAACAACTACATGTAAAAGTACATGTAGTTTGGAGGTGGAGCAACCATGACGGACGCGGTGGCCGACGTCGAGCGCGCCATGATCGCGATCCGCCGCAGCCAGCAGCGGCGAGCCCTCAGCCGGATCGGCAAGGCCCGGGGCCGCGGTGCGCACGACCCGGTGTTCGAGCTGCTCGACGTGGTCGAAGAGCTCGCCGAGCGCGGTGAACCCGGCACGGTGACGGCCTTGGGTGCGGCGATGGGCGTCGACCAGCCGCGCGCCAGCCGGCTGGTGGCGCGCGCTGTCGAGCAGGGATTGCTCCGCCGCGAAGCCGATCAGCGCGACGGACGGCGTGCGGTGCTCGTGCCGACCGAAGCCGGCCGGGCGCACCTCGAGGACCTGCACGCCTTCCGCCGTGGCGTGTTCGCGGAGGTCATGGCGGACTGGCCGGCGGAGGACCGCGAGAACTTCGGCCGGCTCCTCACGGCGTTCGTCCGCGGGTACAGCGCGCTCGGTTAGTCGTGCGAGAGGTCGACGAACCGGCTGTAGTGCAGCTGGTGCGCGACGGTGATCGTGGCCGTCGGCCCGGCGCGGTGCTTCGCGATGATCAGGTCCGCCTCGCCCGCGCGCGGGTCGTCCCGCTCCCAGGCGTCGGGGCGGTTGACCAGGATGACGAGGTCGGCGTCCTGCTCCAGTGAGCCGGACTCACGCAGGTCGGACAGCATCGGGCGCTTGTCCGTGCGCTGTTCGGGACCACGGTTCAGCTGGCTGATCGCGATCACCGGGACCTCGATCTCCTTCGCCAGCAGCTTCATCTGCCGCGAGAACTCCGAGACTTCCTGCTGCCGCGACTCGACGCGCTTGCCGGACGTCATCAGCTGGAGGTAGTCGAGGACGACGAGCTTGAGGTCGTTGCGCTGCTTCAGCCGCCGGGCTTTCGCGCGGATCTCCATCATCGTCATGTTCGGCGAGTCGTCGACGAACAGCGGTGCCTCGGAGACCTCGCTCATCCGGCGGGCCAGCCGCGTCCAGTCGTCGTCGGACATTTTGCCGCCGCGCATGTCGGCGAGGCGGATCTTGGCCTCGGCCGAGAGCATGCGCATGACGATCTCGGTGCGGCTCATTTCCAGCGAGAAGATGACGCTGGTCAGGCCGTGGCGGATCGACGCCGAACGCGCGAAGTCCAGCCCCAGTGTCGACTTGCCGACACCGGGACGGGCGGCGACGATGATCATCTGGCCCGGGTGCAGGCCGTTGGTCAGCTCGTCGAAGTCGGTGAAGCCGGTCGGGATGCCCTGCGACTGGCCGCCGCGCGAGGCGATCGCGTCGATCTCGTCCATCGTCGGCTGCAGCAGCTCTTCCAGCGCGACGTAGTCCTCGCTGGTCCGCCGCTCGGTGACGTCGTAGATCGCGGCCTGCGCGCGGTCGACCACCTCGTCGATGTTCGCGCCGTCGGCCGCGGCCGCGCCGTAGCCGTACTGCACGATCCGGGTGCCCGCCTCGACCAGCCGGCGCAGCACCGCCTTCTCCGAGACGATCTCCGCGTAGTAGCCCGCGTTCGCCGCCGTCGGCACCGTCGCGATCAGCGTGTGCAGGTAGGGCGCGCCGCCGACGCGGCCCAGCTCCCCGCGCCGCTCCAGCTCGGCCGACACGGTGATCGGGTCGGCGGGCTCGCCGCGGCCGTAGAGGTCGAGGATGCAGTCGTAGATCGCCTGGTGCGCGGGCCGGTAGAAGTCGTCGGGCCCGAGGGCCTCGATGACGTCGGCGACCGCGTCCTTCGACAGCAGCATGCCGCCGAGCACGGACTGCTCGGCCGCGATGTCCTGCGGCGGCTGGCGGTCGAAACCCCCACCGCCACCGGGACCGGGGTCGCTCGGACCCGGGTCTTCCTCCGCATACATCGGACTGCGGTCGTCGGTCAGCGCCACCGCCCCGGACACCTCCTCATCGTGTCGAACACCCGTTCGATTATGCCGGATCTTCGCTCTCGAAGCACGTGGCCCGTGCTCGTGCCACCGGCCACCCGGACCCTGGTCCCCCGATGATCGGCGACAACGCCGGCCGGCTGCCGCAGACACGCGGAGCGCCACCGTGAGTACAGGCCCGACCGGGCACGCTAGATCCCCCGGACGGCCGATGGCAATTCAGGGTGGGGACCCTTCTGTGGACAACCTGGGGATGAACGGGGGTAACCAATCACAGGTGTGGCCAGAGCTGTGGACAAGTTGGGGACAAGCGTGATCGGCTTTGGTGAATCCGCAGGTCAAAGGCTGTGTATAAGGTGTGGAGAACTCGGGGAAAACTCGTCCGGCGTGTCGCGGGAAGTCCGTTCTTCGGCGTGTCGTGGACCAGCTCGAACCCATTGAACCGCGCGACCTGTGGATGAATATCACGGAGGGTAGACGCGTAACTCGGTGGGCTGAACGGCCCTTCGATCATGCCGCGGTGAGCCGGCCCTGTGCGCTGCGTAACCGATCGGCGAGAACGCGCTGGTCGGCCGGGGTGAAGGCGATCCGGTTCTCGCCCCGGCCCGGGATCTCTTCGGTCAGCCATCGGCCTTCCGAGGTATCGATGTAGTTCACCGGGCGTTCGATCCGGTGCCGGGCGCCGGTGCGGCTGCGGGCCGCGACGTAGAGGCTGCCGCTCCCCATCCGGCGCAACGCGAGGATCCGGCGGAGCTCTTCGACTTCCTGGGAACCCTCGGCCGGGCGGTCGTTGCGGAGCACGGCGAACCCGCCGCCGTCGTCGCCGCGGGCGGTGCCCTCGATCTGGCTCTTCGGCACGGCGAGCGGCGTCCCGCGGCCCGGCGCCAGCTTCGGGATCTGCCCCAGGAAGTCGTCGAGCAGCTCGCCGGGCCGGGACGATTCGAGCACGACGACGTCCAGCTCCTCGTGCTTGGCCAGTACGAACGCCTCGCCGCCGGCGCTGCCCGCGAGCAGCCGGTAGCTCACCGGCTTGCCCTGGAACCCGCCGTCGATCCAGCCGTAGTACTCCAGCTGCGGCCGGGCGATCGCTTCGATCGTCGCGACGAACCCCGGGTGCATGCCGCGCGGGCCGAACAGCCCGGCCTTGGCGAGCTCGGCGTTGGTCCGCTCGTCCTCGGCGCGCTGGGCTTCGTCGCTGTACCAGGTGGGCTTCTCGGCCAGCACCGTGTGCGGCTCGCCGCCCCGGCGCCGGACCAGGTTGATCAGGGTGCCGGTCGTGATGGTGACCTGCCTGTCCAGCACCGCGCTTTCCCCCAGAGAAAGTTCGAACTCGAAAACGGTTTGGTGAACCCGGACGAGCCGGGCGGGCCCATCTTGGCACGCGCCCGGCCGTCCGGCCCGCGCTACTCGCCGATGACCGGCGGCGCGGTCAGCTCGTCGGTGCCGAAGATGTCGTTGGGGTCGTCGCCGAGCAGGTACTTCGACGTGCGTTCCTCGTCGCCGCCACCCTGGCCCTTCGCGCCGCCGGGGTGCATGCCGCCCATGCCACCCATCCCGGACGCACCGCCGCGGCCCGCGGCCGCGCCGCCCAGCGCCCCGCCGGCCCCCGCGCCGCCCCGGCCGGCACCGGCCGCGTCACCGGCGCCGGGCATGGCCGCCCCGGTCGAGCCGCCGGGCCCGAAGCCGACGCCGCCCGGGCCGAAGCCCGCCGACGGGTCGCCGATCCCGCCCGAGCCGCCCGGGCCGAAGCCGCCACCCGGGATGGAGAAGTCGCCCGCGCCACCCGAGCCACCGGGGCCGAAGCCACCGCCGGCCCCGGGGAGCTTCGGCGGGGTGAACCCCGAGGAGTGGGTGCCGTCGCTGAAGTTCGGCGGGGTGTAGCTGCCCACACCGGGGATCTTGGCCGGGTCGTAGTTCCCGCCCGGGACCTTCGACGGGTCGAAGGCCGGCGGCTTCGACGGGTCGAAGCCCGGCACCTTGCCCGGGTCGAAGCTGCCCCCGGGGGTGTTCGGCTGGCCGGGGAAGGACGGCACGCCGCCCGGGCCCGGCATGTTCACGCCGGGAACCGAGCCGGTGCCGTTCCCGTTGCCGTTGCCGTTGCCGTTGCCGTCCCCCGAGCCGTTGCCGTTCTTGTCGCCCGGCTTCTTGCCGTCCTTGCCGCCGTCGACGTTGACGTTCTCCTGCTGGCCCTGGAGCGCGGCGTACGCCGGCATCTTCTGGCCGTTGTCGTTGCTCGCCTTGTAGTAGGTGTTGAAGGCGTCGACGTTGGCCTGGCCCTTGGTGTTGTAGTCGCGGATCGCCCGGTCGGTGTCGGTCGTCCACGGCGTCACCGCGTTGAGCAGGTTGTTCTTCGGCGGGTCCTTCGGCACCTGCTGCACCTGCGCGTGCACCGTGGTGAAGGCGTTGTGCTGCTCGCCGAGGTACTTGTCCGAGTCGGTGAGCTTGGTGCCGGAGTCCTGCATCCACACCCGCAGCGGGTGCGCGCCGGCGTTCTGCGCCGCCTCCGCGCCGCCGCCGGTCCAGGCCGCGTCCATCTCCTTGGCCAGCGCGTCGATGGTGCCGAGGCGCTCGGCGTAGGCGCCCTTCAGCCGGCTGGCCGCGGACTGGCCGCTTTCGATCGAGCCGGCGCCGGGACCGGTGGTGATCTTCTCCCAGATGTCGTAGCAGTCGATCTTGCGGTCACCCTGCACCGACGTGTGGTCGTCCGAATGCGTGGTGGCCAGGTTGTAGGCGGCGAAGCCGCCGAGGAGCACCAGTTCCAGCACGTCAGCCTCCCAGGGTGCGGATCATCGACTCGCCGAACTTCATCGCCACGGAGCACGGGTCCGATGCGCCGGCGCCGTGGTCGTACTGGACCAGGATGTTGACCACGAGCTGGTCGGTCACCGCGACGAACAGGCCGCACTTGCCGCTGTTGCGGCCGTCCACCGCGGCGGCGTAGACGCCGGGGTAGCCGTAGGCCTGGGTCTCGCCCCAGTAGGCGTCGTTCGCCTTGGTGTCGTAGACGTCCTGCAGGCCGTTCTTGTTCGCCGTCACCGTGGTCACGTCGAGCTGGTTGCCCGGGTCGGCGGCTTCCTGGAACGTGCAGCTCGGGCCGTTGCCCGTGGTCCGCGGCACGCCCTCGCCGAGGCCGAGTGAGGAGCGGCCGGACGCGTTCATCGTCGCGCAGGCGTCCGACGTGATCGACGCGGTGTTCAGCGGGCTCGGCACCCGCGGCGCCGTGTCGGCGGTGGACCGGCTGGTCTCGCTGGCGGACTCGGCGGTGGAGGGCGCCGGGTTGGCGGTGCCGCGGGTCTTGCCGCCGCAGCCGGCGAGGACGAGCACGGCGCAGGCCAGCGCCGGGACGGCGAGGAGTCGTCGGTTCACGTGGCCTGGTTCCCCTGCTTCGAAAGGTCGGCGTGGACGTCCGACTCCTTGGTGGTGATCTTCTGCTTGGCGGCGGTGAGCGCGTCGATGTAGTTCTTGACGTAGTCCTGCATCTTCTGGTTCTGCTCGAGGAACGCCTTGCCGGACGGGTTCGCGAGCTTCTCCCAGTCGCCGCTCGCGAACTCCTTGCCGGGCGCCTTCACGTTCGCCATCAGGTTGGCGTCGTCGTAGTCGCGCTTCAGGTCGGCCTGCAGGTCCTGCCACTTCTTGATGACGCCGTCGATCTTGTCGGCGTCGAAGGTGAAGCCGCCACCGCCGCCGGCCGGCGCGGACATGTTGACCTCGTTACCCATCCCGCTCCATCCCCTTCGCATCCGGCGCCCATTCTCCTCCGACGCCGCCACGGTGTCCGAGGTTCCCCGAAAAGCGTGACGTCAGCCGAGTGCGCCGTGGGCGTTGCGCAGCCGCTCACCGATCGCCTGGGTCGTGCCGGGGGTGAACACGACGAGCGAGTCGCCGCGGCCGGGGCGTTCCTCCATCAGCCAGCGGCCCTCGGCCGTGTCGATGAAGTTGACCGGACGCGGGCAGCGCAGCCGCCGCGTGCCCGGCCCACGGCGTCCCGCCACGTACAGCGTGCCCGCTCCGGACCTCGGCAGCCCGGCGATCCGCTTCATCTCCTCGAGCGGCGACAGCGGTTCGTTGCGCCCGGGCGGCTTCTGCATGATCGACTGCCGGTCGGCTTCGGCGGTGGCGGCCCGGCCGCTCTCGTACTCGCTCTTGCTGGTGACCAGCGGCCGGCCCGCCGCCGGGCGGCCGGCCGGGATCATGTCGAGGAACGTCGGCAGCACCCGGTCGGCCCGCTGCCGCTGCAGCACCACGGTGTCTTCTCCGGCGACCCGGATGAGCGCGAAGCCCCCGCCGTTGCCGCTGCCCGAAAACGCGGAGAACCTCGCCGGGCTGCCGTCTGCGAATTCGCCGTCGAACCAGCCGTAGTACTCCAGTTGCGGTTGTGAGAGCGAATCGAGCAGGCCGAGCAGGTCGCGGTCCATGCCGCGCGGCCCCAGCAGGCCCGCCTGGGTCAGCACCGCGTTGACCTGCTTGTCGAGCGCGCGCTCGGCGGTCTCGTCGTGGAAGACCGGCGTGTCGGAGAACGTCTGGTGCGCCTCACCGCCCCGCCGCTTGATCAGGTTGAGCAGCGTCGGGACGGTGAACTTGGTGGGCTGATCGAGCACGGGCGGTCCTTGGGTCATTCGCCGATGACGGGCGGAACGGTCAGCGTGTCGGTGCCGAAGAGCTCGTTCGGGTCCTCGGCGACGAGGTACTTGCTGGCGTGCTCCTCGTCTTCGCCGCCCTTCGCGCCTTTTCCGGCGCCGTGCCCCATGCCGCCCATCCCGCTCGAGCCGGTCGCCCCGGGCCGCCCGCCTGCCGCGCTTCCCGCGCCACGCGCACCGCCCGCCCCGGCACCGCCCTCGCCCGTTCCGGAGAGCGCGCCGCTGCCCGGGCCGAAGCCGCCCGGGCCGAACCCGGCGGTGGCGCCACCCGCGCTGCCGCCGCCCGGGCCGAAGCCACCGCCGCCACCGCCGGGGCCGAATCCGGAGCCACCGGGGCCGAAGCCGCTCGTGCCGGGATCGGGTGGCAGGTACCCGGCCGCCCTCGTCCCCTCGCCGAACCCGCCCGCGCCGGGTCCGGGAA
The DNA here is from genome assembly GCF_053601335.1 of Amycolatopsis sp. NPDC004747. Classification (NCBI taxonomy): domain Bacteria; kingdom Bacillati; phylum Actinomycetota; class Actinomycetes; order Pseudonocardiales; family Pseudonocardiaceae; genus Amycolatopsis; species Amycolatopsis sp. NPDC004747. The sequence continues at coordinate 182,647 of NZ_JBSGBQ010000006.1, forward strand.
CGCCCGGCGCCGGTCGGTACCCGCCGGGCGGTGTCGTGCCCGGCGGCGTGGTGCGCGGCGGCGGGGCATCGAACCTCGGTGTGCCGGTCCTGGGCGGGGTGAACGAGCCGGCTCCCGCACCGCCGCCCCCGAACGAGCCCGCGCCACCGCCGCCGAAGTTCCCGCTGCCGCCACCGAAGTTCCCGCCGCCGCCGCCGTCGGAGATGGTGTTTCCCTGCCAGGCCTGGTACTGCGGCATGCCGGCGGCGTTCTGGGCGCTCGCCTGGTAGTAGGCGTTGAACGCGGCGACGTTCGTCTTTCCCTGCTCGTTGTACTGGTTGATCTCGTCGTCCTTGTCGCTGAACGGGTTGATCCCGTCCAGGAAGCCCGCGGACGGCGGCTCCTTCGAAATCTCCTGCACCTTGCCTTTGACGGTGTGGAACGAATCCGCCTGGTTGGTGAGGTACGTGTGGCTCTGCTGCAGGTTGTTCGCCGAAGAGTCGAGCCAGATGCCCAGCGGGTGCGCTCCGGCCTGGGCGGCCGAAGCGCCGTTGCCCTGCCAGGCGGCGTCCATCGTCTTGTTGAGCGCGTCGATCTGCCTGGCGCGGGCGGCGTGGACGTCCTGCAGGGCCTTGGCCGCGCCGGCGCCCTCGTCGAGCGAGCTGGTGTTGCCCGGGCTGATCTTCTCCCAGATCGCGCGCGCGTCGATCGACCGGCCGCCGACGTTCGCCTCGGCGTGCTGGGCGTCCGGTCCCCCGCTGAACAGGCCGACGAGGCTGCCCACCACCGCACCGACCCCGGCGCCGACCGCGGTCCCCACCCCCGGCACGACCGACCCGATGGCGGCGCCGACGCCGGCGCCGACCGCCGCGTCCTTCAGCTCCTTGCCTACGGTGTTGGCGTCGTTCCCCACGGCGTCGTCCCCCTCACTCCGCACCCTTGAGGTGCTGGATCATCGCCTCCGCGACCTTCTGGGCCACAGTGCACGGCTGGGGCTTGTTCGACCCGGTGCTGATCTGCGCGAGGACCATGACGGCGAGCTCGTCGGTCACGCCGACCCAGAGCGGGCAGTTGCCGCTCGAGCGGAGGTCCGAGACGTTCGTCGAGACGGCCGGGTAGCCCGCGACCGTGAGCGGCTCGAAGTAGGCACTACCGGCCTTTTGGGCGTAGATGTCGGAGAGCCCGTTCTTGTTCGCGGTGAACGGGCTGATCGAGACGACGTTGGATGCCGATCCGTTCGATGTCCAGGCGCAGTCCGGGCCGGTCGGTCCCTGGGTGGCCTTGCCGGGTTTGGCCATGCCGATGTCGTCCTGCTGCGCGGCGGAGAGGGCGCTGCAGGGATCGGCGAGGATGCCGTCGGTCTTGAGGGGCGCGGGGACCTTCGGCGCGCCGTTGTCCGCGGCTTGGCTGGTCGGCGCGGGTGCGGCCGAGCCGCTGGTGGTCCCGGTGCCGGTCTTGCCGGTGCACGCGGTCAGGAGCGTGAGGGCGGCGAGGACGCCCGCGGTGAGCCGGACGGTACGGGAGGTGTCCACTAGAATTCCTTGTTCTGGCTGTTGACCGCGTCGGTGGCCTGCTGCTCGCCCTGCTTGATCTTGCCCGACGCGTTCATCAGTGCGTCGATGTAGTTCTGCACGTAATCGCTCATCATCTGGTGCTGGTCCAGTAGCGAATAGCCGGAACGCTTGGCCCCGATTTCGACGAAGTCGCTGCTGGCGAACTCCTGGCCCGGCGCCCGGACGTGCGCGACCTTTCCGGCGTTCTTGATGTCGTCGAGCAGATCTCGCTGCAGGTCCTGCCACTGCTTGAGCACGGCGTCGACCTCGCCGGGCTCGAACTTGTAGCCGCCGGGACTGCCGCCGCTGCCGACCTGGATCGGCGCGGCCGGTGGTACCTCGCTCATCAGCTCCCCCTGGACCCGTCTCGCTCCCCGTGCCGGCGGATCGGCACGGGAAATTCTAACGCAGCCTGCGTCCGAACGGCGGTACCCGAACGGCCCCCGGTTGGACCATCCGGACTATCCGGGCGAAGCCGGTCACCGCCGCAACGACACAGGCGGGGCGTCCCGTAGTGGGACGCCCCGCCTGGGGAACAGTCGGTTCTCGCGGTGGCCGTGTTACTGCGCGACGGCCTTGACCTCGAGCCGCACGTCGACCTTCACGTCCGGGTGCAGCCGGGCGCCGACCGAGTGCTTGCCCACGGTCTTGATGTGGTCGCGCAGCTCGATGACGCGCTTGTCGAGCAGCGGGCCACCGGCCGCCTTGATCGCGTCGACGATCTCGCCGGCGGTGATCGAACCGAAGAGCTTCTTCGAGCCCTCGGCCGCCTTGCCGGTGAGCTGGATGGCGCCGAGGCCCTCCAGCGTCGCCTTGATCTCCTTGGCGTGGTCGAGGTCGCGGATGCGACGGCTCTCCTGCGCGCGCTGGATGGTGCGGACGTTCTTCTCCGCGCCCTTGGAGGCCACGATCGCGTAGCCCCGCGGGAGCAGGTAGTTGCGCGCGTAGCCGTCCTTGACCTCGACGATGTCGCCGGGGCCGCCGAGGTTGGCCACGTCCGTGGTGAGGATGATCTTCGCCATGTCAGTGCCCTCCCTTAGCGCGCGGTCGAGGTGTAGGGCAGCAGCGCCATCTCGCGGGAGTTCTTGACCGCGATGGCGATGTCACGCTGGTGCTGGCTGCAGTTGCCGGTGACGCGACGGGCACGGATCTTGCCGCGGTCGGAGATGTACTTCCGCAGCAGGTTGGTGTCCTTGTAGTCGATCAGTTCCGGGCGGCCCTTCTTCTCGGCCTTGCAGAACACGCAGACCTTCTTCTTGGGCTTGCGGATGGGTGGCTTGGCCACTGGTTACTCCTGGAAAGTCAAATCTTTGTGGATGTGTGCGAGATCAGAACGGGGGCTCGTCCGAGAAGCCGCCGCCACCGCTGCTCGCGGCGGGCGCGGAACCCCACGGGTCGTCGGCAGGCATGCCGCCACCGCCGCCACCGCGGTTCCCACCGCCACCGCCGCCGCCGAAGTCACCGCCGCCACCGCGGCTGACCTTGTTGACCTTGGCCGTGGCGTAGCGCAGCGAGGGCCCGATCTCGTCGACCTCGAGCTCGACGACGGTGCGCTTCTCGCCTTCCTTCGTCTCGAACGACCGCTGCTTCAGACGGCCCTGCACGACGACGCGGGCGCCGCGGGTCAGGGACTCGGCGACGTTCTCCGCCGCCTGGCGCCAGATGTTGCAGCGCAGGAACAGCGCCTCGCCGTCCTTCCACTCGCCGGACTGCCGGTCGAGGGTGCGCGGGGTGGACGCGACGGTGAAGTTCGCGACCGCCGCACCGGACGGGGTGAAGCGCAGCTCCGGGTCGGACGTCAGGTTGCCGACCACCGTGATGACGGTGTCTCCAGCCATCGGGGTTCCCCTCGGGCTCAGGCCTTGGCGGCAGCGGGCTTGGCCGCGGCGCGCTTGACCTCGCGACGCATGACCTTGGTGCGGAGCACGGTCTCCTGCAGCGACAGCTGCCGGTCGAGCTCCTTGACCGCGTCGGCCGAGGAGTTCAGGTCCAGCAGGGCGTAGATGCCCTCGGCGTGCTTCTTGATCTCGTACGAGAGGCGACGACGGCCCCAGACGTCGACCTTCTCCACGGAACCGCCCGAAGTGCGGATCACGTTGAGGAAGTTGTCCAGCGTGGGGGCGACTGTGCGCTCGTCGAGCGTGGGGTCCAGGATGACCATTACCTCGTAATGGCGTGACACAACCACTCACCTCCTATGGGCTCGCGGCCACGGACTGTCCGTGGCAGGAGGGTTTGTCCAGGTAAGGCTACCTGGGGGTACCGACAGGACCGGACAGCGGGTCTTCTCCGGGGTCAGGCGGCCCGGCGCAGCACCCAGGTGCGCACGAGCCCGGCGGTGACGCCGGCAAGCACGATCACCGCGATCAGCATGGGCAGCTGCACGTCGTTCGGTGCGCTGTTCGAGGCCAGCGACTGGGCGTTGCCGGCGTCGCGGACGTCCGCACCCTGGCCGCTCTGTCCGCTCTGGTCGCCGGCCTGCGGGGCCGACACGTCACCGGGGAGGGTGCCGTTCGCCGGGTAGCGCACGCCGGGGGCGACGGCCGTGCCGGCGGTCGCCGTCGGGATGCCGCTGTAGTCGCGCATCGGCGCGCTCCCACCCGTGCCACCGGCGGTGCCGGGGTTGAGGTTCGAGAGGTTGCCCGACGCGCCGCCGGGAGCGGTGTCGGCGCGGCCCTGCGTGGCGCCGGTGCCGCTGCCCTGCTGGGCCGGGGTGCTGGGGGCCACGTAGTTGCCGGCCAGCAGCGTGAGGCCGCAGCCCTTGGCGACCGTGCTTTCGACGCTGTCCAGGGTCTTGTTCCAGTCGAACCCGAGCCCCCACGTGCCGGAGCCGGCCAGCGCGGTGCGCACCGCCTTGCCGATCGCGGCGCCGCTCGCCTCGCCGCCCGCGGCGTTCGGCACCTGGCCCACCGGGATGGAGTGGATCTTGGCGATGGAGTCGCCCGCCCAGCTCCCGACCGCGAGCGTCCCGGCGTTGTTGGCGCCGGTGGTGACCAGGGTCTTGACCGAGGCCCCGTCGATCGCCACCTGGTCGCCGATCTGCCCGGTGACCGACCCCGTGCAGCTGTTGCTGACGAGGGTCGTCGCGGCGGAGGCCGTGCCCGTGGCGAGGAACGCGCCGCCGGCCAGGAACGCGGCGACGGCGGTGACGGTCAGGGTCTTCCGCACGAGCATTTCCTCCGGGGTTATCGGGGCGTCGTCCTGAACAACAGGGTCAACGAGGGCGATAGGCGAAAGATACTCGGCAGTCAGATCAATTCGCAGCGGCCATTCGGCGGAGTACCCAGGTGCGGACGAGGCCCGCGCTGACTCCGGAGAGTGCCAGAACCGCGATCAACATGGGCAGATTCGACCCGTTCGTGAAGCCGCCGGACGCCGACGGTAGCGCTTCGGCCTGCCCGGCGGTCTGGACGCCGGAATTGCCGTCCGAGGCGCCGTCCGGACCGGCGAGGCCGTACTGCGGGGCGTAACCCGGGATCTGGCTGCCGTACCGGATCGCCGGCGACGGCGAGAACAGCCCGGCCGTCGCGAACGGAATACCGCTGTAATCGCGCATCGGGGCATAACCCGTGCCGAACGTGAAGGGGAAACCGCCGAACACCGGCGTGCTCGCGAAGCCGGGCAGGAGCGGGCTGTTCGCGTCCGGGATCGGCATGGTGCCCGCCGGGGTGCCGCCCTGCTGCGCACCGCCGGTGCCGCCCTGGGCCGGCGGCTGCTGCGGGTTGCCGCCCGTGCCGCCGGGTTGCTGCGGAGCGGGCTGGCCGCCGCCGGTGAGCGAGCGGAGGCCCTGCTGGGTGCCGCTGGTCACGCCCTGGACACCCTGGTTGATCGCGCTCGCCGCGGGCGCGCCGACCACCGGTACCGGCGAGACGACGGTGTTCACCACGTTCACGGTGACCTTGCAGAGGGTGCCGAGGACGGCGTTGATCGTGCCGGTCAGCACCTTGGTGCCTTCCGTGACCACGCCGAGGTTGAGCGGGAGGCCGAGCAGCGGCGTGCTGGCCTGAACCGTGTCACCGGGCTTGGCGCTGATCGTGTCGCCGCACTTGGCCGTGATCGTGTCCGCCGACGCGGTACCGGGCATGCCGAGCACGGCGGAACCCGCGAGGGCGACCGCCGCCGCACCGACCGCCGTTGCCCTCCGTGTCCGATCCTGCATGCTCGCCGCCCCTGCTGTCGTCGCCTACTTCCCAGTACAACGACGCTAAGGCAGCCGGGTGACGCCCGCTCGTTCAGAAATGTCCGGCATTCGGGTGGAAGCCGGCGTCACCGTGCGTCAGGCGGGGCTGCGGCGGATCCAGGCCCGGACGAGCGCGGCCGCGACGACCGCCAGCGCCAGCACCGCGAGCAGCATCGGCAGCTTCGCCGGCGGCGTAACCCCTGGCAGCGCCTCCGCGGTGCCGGACTTCTGGGCGTCGACGGTCGGCGGCGGCACCTCCTGCCCGGGGATGACCTGCGCGATCACCGGTGCCTGCACCAGGCTGCCCGGGAGCAGGGCCGCGTTGGTGTAGATGCCCGAGATCGCGTCACCCGGCAGGCCCGCGTTCCCCTGGCCGGAGACCACCGGCCCGGCGCTGCTGCCCGGCGGGTTCGGCCCCGGCTTCGGCGGGTTCGGCGGGTTCGGGCCGGGCGGCGCGGGCTGCGGCGGCTTCGGGCCCGGCGACGGCGGCAGGGGCAGCGGCGGCAGCTCGGAGGTCACGCCCTGGGTCAGGTTGCCGACCGCGTTGACCGTGCCCTGCGCGGCCGGGCAGACGCCCTTCGCCGCCGCGTCGCCGACCAGCGGCACCTGGCCGAGGCCGAGTGCCTTCACCGTGTCGCCGAGCGGCAGGGTGAGCAGGGGCGCCGAGCCGTCGGTGTTCCGCGAGCTCGAGTCGAGGCCGACGGTGAGCTGGTTCGGGGCGTTCAGCGGGGCACCGGCGTCGAGCGTCAGGCCGGACGCGCTGCCCTTCTGCAGCGTGGCCTCGCAGCTCCCGCCGAGTGTCGGGCTGGTGTCGGCGCTCGCCAGGCCCGGCATCGCGAGCGCGGCCGAGGCGGCGATGGTGAACCCCAGTGCGGTGATCCGGGCGACGTGCTTCCCCATCATGCCCTCCGGCAGTCGGACCAATCTGGATCACGGAACGCGCTCACGGTACTCCACGAGCGTCACCAACCGGGCCCACCGGCCGGAAACGGGATCGGGAGTAGCGTGCTCGGCATGCTGATTGGCGCCCATGTCCGTGACGACGACCCGTTGACCGCGGTCGCCGAGCGCAAAGCCGACGTCGTCCAGTTCTTCCTCTCCGACCCGCAGGGCTGGAAGGCCCCGAAGCCGCACCCGCACGGCGAGGCCATCGCGGCCGACCCGGTCGAGGTGTTCATCCACTCGCCGTACCTGATCAACGTGGCTTCGCTGAACAACCGGATCCGGATCCCGTCGCGGAAGAACGTCACGCAGCACGCGGACGGCGCCGCCGCGATCGGCGCGAAGGGCCTGATCGTGCACGGCGGGCACGTCGGCGCGAACGACGACGTCGAGGCCGGCCTGGACAACTGGCGCAAGCTCTTCGAGCGCGAGCAGGAGAAGGGCGGCTTCAAGGTCCCGATCCTGATCGAGAACACCGCCGGCGGCGAGAACGCGATGACCCGCGACCTCGACGTCATCGCCCGGCTCTGGGACAAGGTCGGCGAGTTCGGCGCCGGGTTCTGCCTGGACACCTGCCACGCGTTCGCCGCGGGCTGGGACCTCGCGACGGCCGTCGAGAAGGTCAAGGCCATCACCGGCCGGATCGACCTGGTGCACCTCAACAACTCCCGCGACGAGTTCGGCTCGACCCGCGACCGGCACGCCAACGTCGTGCAGGGCGACGGGACGATCGACCCCGAGGTGCTGGTCGGCGTCGCCCGCGCGGCGGGCGCCCCGGTCGTCGTCGAGACGCCGGCCGACGGGCAGGCGACCGACATCGCCTACCTGCGCGAACAGCTCGGTTAGACGGTGACGGCCTTCCGGCGGCGCCGGGTGGCGTTCGGGATGATCACGTCCCGGGCGCCGTCGAGGAAGCCGCCGGCCGGGTCGTCGTCGCCGTCCAGCCGCACCAGGTCGGTCGCCGGGCGGTAGATCTCCCGGACCACCAGCACGCACAGCCCGACGACGGCGAGGTCGCGGACCACGACCGTGCCGAGGAACCAGCCCTCGGGCAGGCCCTTGTGGTCGACGCCGAGGTAGTAGAACATCCGCGGCACCCAGACCACGGCGTCGACCAGCATCCAGCCGAGCAGCAGCCGCCAGCGCGGGATGGCCAGCACCGCCAGCGGGACGAGCCACAGCGAGTACTGCGGGCTCCACACCTTGTTGGTGAGCAGGAACGCGGCCACCACGAGGAACGCGAGCTGGCCGACGCGCGGCCGCCGCGGCGCGGCGAGCGCGAGGTAGGCGATGCCGGCGCAGCAGGTCAGGAACAGCACGGCCACCGTGATGTTCAGGTACGTCGGCGTCTGGTTCTTCTCCAGCACGCCGTCGAACCCGGGCCAGCCGGTGGTGTACGAGAAGACGTTGTACAGCGAGTCCGGGTCCATCGGCCGCAGGGCGCTCATCCGGAAGAACTCCCACCAGCCGCGGGTCGCGGTGAGGATGAACGGCGCGTTCACCGCCAGCCACGTCACGACGGCGGCGCCCGCGGTCTTCCAGAACGGCGTCAGCTTCCCGGCGCGCAGGCACAGGAAGAACAGCACGCCGAGCAGGAACAGCGGGTAGAGCTTCGCCGTTGCGCCCAGCCCGAGGAGGAGGCCGGCCAGCAGCGGGCGTTTGCGCGCCCAGGCCAGCAGGCCGGTCGCGGTGAACGCGGTCGCGATCGCGTCGAAGTTGGTGAAGGCGTGCACCAGCACCAGCGGCGAGACGGCGACCAGGACCATGTCCCACGGACGGCGTTTCACCGTCCGGCCGGTCGCCCAGACGGTGACCAGCCAGGCGAGCCCGAGGAAGAAGGCCGTGATGTCGAAGTAGATCGCCACCGGCAGGGCCCCGGGCAGCCAGCCGGACTCGGCGACGCTGTACCAGCCCGCGGCGAGCTTCGCGTTCGCCCACTGGAAGAGCCCGGTGAGCACCGGGTACTCCATGTAGCGGGTGTTGTTCTCGGCGGTCTGCGAGCTTTCCCGCCACGACGTGTAGTACGGGAAGGTGCCCGGCCGGTCCAGCCGTTCGGAGCCGTAGAGCGGCACGATGTCGGAGTAGCACATGGCGACGAACGGGCGGCCCGCCCGCCAGTCGAGCTGGGTGTTGCCGTTGGCATCTTGGTACTGCTGGATGCACGAGCCCTTGCCGAACCAGCACAGCATCAGCGCCAGCGTGGCCAGCAGCAGCCCGACGCGCTGGGGCGACCAGAACCAGTGCCTGCCGACCGCCGCGTGCTCACCGAGCGGGCCGCCCAGTGGTCTGGTGACTGCCGCGGCCAGTGGCTCGTTCCAGCTCGGGACGACCCGTTCCGCCCGGGTCAGCGTCACGGGAGCGGGTTCCGCCTCCCGCGTGGTCTCCTCTGGCACGAGGCGGATCGTATCGGTGATCGGCGTGCGTGGCGGTGAAGCCGGTGATCATGCCGGATTCGCGTAGTACGAGGCCAGGACCTCGGTGGCCGCCCCGCGGGTGACGATCTCCTCGCCGGAGGCGTCTTCCACGACCTCGATGCGCTGCCAGTGCGGCAGCGGCAGCAGCTCCTCGAGCCGGGCCGTGACGGCTTCGCGGTGGACGTCCGGCTCGTCCCGGACCGCCCGCCCGGCCAGCACGATCCGCTCCAGGTCGAGCACCTGCACCAGGTCGGCGAGCCCGATCCCGAGGAAGCCGGCGGCGGCCCGGGTGTCCGGCGCCCGCTTGGCCATGATCTCGACGCAGCCGCGTCGCCCGCAGGCGCAGCGCGGCCCGTCGTAGGCGATCGTGGTGTGCCCGAACTCACCCGCGTTGGTCCGCGGGCCGCGGTAGAGCCGCCCGTCGATCAGCAGGCCGACGCCGATGCCGGTGCCGACGAGCACGACCGCGGTCGCCGTCGGCTCGCCGTGCGGCCAGAGCCGGGCGAACGCGGCGGCGTTGGTGTTCTTGTCGAGCGTCACCGGCAGCCCGGTGCGCTTTTCGAGCAGGTCCCGCAGGGGGACGTCGTGCCAGCCCGGCATGTTCGTCGCGTCGCGGACCAGGCCGGCGCGGTGGTCCAGCGGGCCGACCGCGCCGAGGCCGAGGCCGAGCACGTCGAAGCCGTCGGCGAGTTCGAGCGCGGTGGCCCCGATCGCGTCGACGGCCTGCGCGGGCGTGAAGCCGGACGGCAGCGGGCCGCCCGCCGTCTCCTCGACCTCGCCGACGAGGTTGGTGCGCAGCACGCGGTATTCGTCGCGGTCGAGGCGCGCGCCGAGCGCGTGCTTGGCGCCCGCCCGGATGCGCAGCAGCGTGCGTGGCTTGCCGACCCCGGCCGACGGCTGCCGCTGCTCGTCCAGCAGGCCGGTGTCGAGGAGTTCGGGGACGATCTTGGAGACGGCCTGCTGGGTGAGCCCGGTGCGTTCGGCGAGCTCGACCCGGCTGAGGCCGCCGGCCCGCAGGATGTGCGTCAGCAGCAGGGCACGGTTGTGCTCCCGCACGTCGCGCAGGTTCACCCCGGTGTCCGCCATGGTCAGGATCTTCCCACGTCCGGTCAGTTAGGCAACGCTGTTGTTTTATCAAGGGCCGACGGGGTTAAATGGCGGCATGGCGGACGACTTGCGCGTGGGCATCCTCGGGTACGGCATCGGGGGACGCGTCTTCCACGCGCCACTGGTGGCGGCGACGCCCGGGCTCACCCCGGCGGTGATCACCACGTCGGGCAACGCCGCACAGGCGCGGATCGACCACCCGGGCGCGGAGGTCGTGCCCGGCGCCGACGCGTTGTTCGAGCGGGCGGGCGATCTCGACCTCGTCGTGGTCAGCACCCCGAACCGCACGCACGTGCCGCTCGCGCTGCGGGCGATCGAGGCCGGCCTGCCGGTGGTCGTCGACAAGCCGTTCGCGCCGACCGCCGCCGAGGCCCAGCGGGTCGTCGACGCGGCGAAGGCGGCGGGCGTCGGTCTGACGGTGTTCCAGAACCGGCGCCTCGACTCCGACTTCCTCACCGTGCGGAAGGTCCTCGATTCCGGGCGGCTCGGCGAGGTGTTCCGCTTCGAGTCCCGCTACGACCGCTGGGTGCCGAAGCCCAAGGACAACTGGCGCGAGTTCGGCGACCCGGCCGAAGCCGGCGGCCTGCTCTACGACCTCGGCGCGCACATCGTCGACCAGGCGCTGCAGCTGTTCGGCCCGGTCACCCGCGTCTACGCGGAGGTCGACCGCCGCCGGGCCGGCGTCCAGGTCGACGACGACGTCTTCGTCGCGCTGCACCACGCGAACGGCGTCCGCTCGCACCTGTGGGCGACCGCGCTGGCGGCCACCCTCAACCCGCGGTTCCGGCTGCTCGGCGACCGGGCGACGTTCACCAAGTACGGCCTCGACGTGCAGGAACCGCAGATCAAGGCCGGCCTGCGCCCCGGCGACGCCGGCTGGGGCACCGAGCCCGCGGGCGACGCCGGGAAGCTCGGCGTCGGCCCGGAGATCGAGACCGTGCCGACCGAGGTCGGCCGCTACGAGCAGTTCTACGCCCAGGTGCGCGACGCCCTGCGCGGCGAAGGCGAGTTCCCGGTCGACCCGGCGTCCTCGGTCGACGCGCTGCGCGTGATCGAGGCCGCGCACCGCTCCGGCGTCGAAGGCACCGTGGTCGAGCTCTGACCCCCTGACCGGCCGTGACCTCGGTGACCCCCAGCTCCGAGGTCACGGCCTTCTCCCCTCCTCCGGCCCGCCGTGGTCACGGACCGAAGTTCGACTGGCCGGTGTCGTTCCCGTTGCGGCGGCCGGGACCCGGGCCGTCACGCCGCACGCGGTTCTGTTGTTGCTGCTGCTGTTGGTCCGGGTTGCCGCCGCGGCCGATGGTGAAGCGCTGCTCCTGCTGGTCCTGCTGCTGCTGAAACTGTTGCTGCTGCTGTTGTTGTTGCTGCTGGAACTGGAGCTGCAGCTGCAACTGGTCGTCCTGCGGCGAGGTGATCGCCTGCACCCGGTCGAACCGCTCGGCCGGCTTCCCGGACAGGTAGAGCTGCATGAACCGCTGCCACACCGGACCGGCCACGACCGACGGCGTCAGCGGCTGGCCGGTCGGCCCGCGCAGTGCCTTGTCGCCGTCGCCGCCCACCCACACCGCGGCGGAGACCGAAGGCGTGTAGCCCACCATCCACGTCTGCGAGTTCGTGTTCGCCGCGGACGCCGGTTCGTCGTCGCCGGGCGTGTGCTGCTGGGTGCCGGTCTTGCCCGCGCATTCGTGGCCGACCGGGCAGGTCAGCCGGGAGAACGGGATCACCGGCGCCAGCGCGGCGGTCACGTTCCCGGCGATCTGCCTGCTCTTGCCGCGGTCGTTGTCCGCGAACGCGTCCGTCGCGCGCACGTCGGCCTCGTAGGCGGTTTCGCCCTGCGAGTTCGTCACCTTCTGCACGAAGTGCCGGTTGTGCTGGACGCCGCCGGCGGCGAAGGTCGCGTACGCCGCGGCCATGTCCGCGGGCGTGACCGCGGTCTGGCCGCCGCCGATGGAGATGTTGTTGTCCCCGGTGAACAGCCGGCTGCGACCGCCGTTGTCCTTCGTGCGGATGCCCGCTTCCTGCGCGGCCTCGGCGACCCCCGACGGCTTGGTCACGTTGAGCACCATGTCGTAGAAGACGGTGTTGGTGGACCGCTGCATCGCCTCGGCCACCGTGCACGTCTCGGAGCAGCTGCTGGTGGCGCCGGCGTTGCGCACCGGCAGCGGCACGTCGGGGAACGTCCGCGGCGAGCGCCCGTCGAAGACCGCGTTCAGCCCGCGGCCGCCCTTGAGGAACGCCGTGAGGTCGAACGGTTTCATCGACGACCCGGGGTTGTGCGCTTCGTCCGCCCAGTCGCGCCCGGCCTGGTCTTCGCCGTTCGGGCCCTTCACGATCGGCGCGCCGCCGTAGTAGGCGAGCACGCCGCCGGACTTCGGGTCGACGGCGACCAGTGCGTCGAGGATGCGGTCGTCGGTCTGCCCGGCCATGCCCTCGGCCACCGCTTTTTCGGCGGCTTCCTGCGCCTTCGAGTCGATCGTCGTGAACACCTGGAACCCGCCCGCGTAGTACTTCTGCTCGGGGATCCCCGCCGCGGCCAGCTCGGCCTTGACCTGCTTCTTGACGAACGGGTTGAGCTTGGTCCCCTGCTGCCGCGATTCGACGAGCGGGACCGGCGTCGGGAACTTCGCCGCCTTCCGGTCCGCGGCCGTGAGGTACCCGTTGCGCTGCATGCGGTCCAGTGCCGTGCCCCACCGGTCGCGGGCGACCGTGGCGTTCTCCGACCGGCCCGGCTGCTGGATCAGCCCGGCGAGCAGCGCGGCCTCGGAGTAGTTCAGCTGGGCGGCGTCCTTGCCGAAGTACGCCTGCGCCGCCGCCTGGATGCCGTACGCGCCGCGGCCGAAGTAGATGATGTTGAGGTAGGCGGTGATGATGTCCGCCTTCTCGTAGGTCTGGTTCATCTTGAACGACTTCGCGAGCTCGACCCACTTGCGCGTCAACGTCGGCGCGTCGTCGCCGGAGGCGTTCTTGATGTACTGCTGCGAGATCGTCGAACCGCCGCCGGAGCCGCCGGTGGCCTGGTTGTAGGCGGCCCGCAGGATGCCGGAGACGTCGAAGCCGGAGTTGGTTTCGAAGGACGCGTCCTCGGTGGCGATCACGGCCTTCTTGACCACGTCCGGGATCTGGGTGGGGGTCAGGATCTGCCGGTTCCCGCCGGCGGGCACGTCCTTGCCCATTTCGGTGCCGTCGGCGTAGAGGTAGGTGACCGCCTGGCCCTGCGACTGCGCGACCTTGTCCGGCGAAGGCACGTCGACGGCGAAGTACGTGATCACGAAGGCGACCGCGGGCACCAGGAAGAACAGGCCGGACAGCACGTACAGCACCCGGCGGACGATCTTCCAGCGGCGTCTCCGCCGGCCGTCCCGGGCGTCGGCGACGACTTCGGTGGCGGGGCCGTCCGGTTCGGCCGGCTGCGGGAGGGGCCGGCGCGGCTGGTAACGACCACGCGGAACCGGCCGCCGGTCGGACCTCGAGCGATTTCGGTCGGTGTACACGGGCCGTCCTCGGTACGCCGGTGGGCTGCGGGCGCAGACCCCTCGACACTCCACACGGACCGCGGACGGCGGTGGTTCACCGGAACGGCGAAGGCCCCGCACCGGGAACGGTGCGGGGCCTTCGGGTCAGCCTGGTTCCGAGCCCGGTGGTCTGGCGAGCCCGTCACCGCCGCCGGGCAGCGACGGGGTGGTCCGGCCCGGGCCGGGCCGGGTCGACCTGGACGTCGGGGTCTCGGTGTCGCTGGACGTCTCGGTGGGCGGCGTGCTCGGCGTCGAGGTCGGCGTCTCCGTCGGCGTTGCCGTTTCCGAAGGCTTCGTCGGCGTCGTGGTCACCTCGTTGACGTCCTTGCCGAGCGGCTCGACCTTGTCGAACTTCTCCGGCGGCTTCCCCTTGAGGTAGAGGTTCAGGAAGTTCGCCCAGGTCGGGCCGGCGATCGTCGAACCGAAGATCGGCTTGCCCTTGGAGTCGTGCAGCGGCTGGTTGCCGTCGCCGCCGACCCACACCGCCGCGGACACCGACGGGGTGTAGCCCACCATCCACGTCTGGGCGTTGAGGTTGTTGTACGAAGCGGGGTCGCCCTCCTTGGGCGAGTACTGCTGCGTACCGGTCTTGCCGGCGCACTCGTGGCCGGGCGGGCACTTCAGGCTCGCGTGCCCGATGACCGGCTTCAGCGATTCGGTGACGTTGCCGGCGATCTGCTGGCTCTTCGCCGCGTCGTTGTCGAACGCCGGGTTGGACTTGATGTTGTTCTCGTCGAACTCCACCTCGTCCTGGGCGTTCGTCAGCTTCGAGACGAAGTGCTGCTCGTGGTAGACGCCGCCGCTGGCGAACGACGCGTACGCCGCGGCCATGTCCCTCGGGGCCACCTGGGTCCGGCCACCGCCGAGCGAGATGTTGTTGTCCCCGGCGAACAGGGTGGCGGTGCCGCCCTCGTCGGTCGTCCGGATACCGGCCTGCTTCGCCGCCGTCACGACCCCCGACGGGTGCACCTTGTTGAACACCATGTCGTAGAACACGGTGTTCGCCGAAATCTCCATCGCCTTCGCGACCGTGCACTGCGTACCGCAGCTTTCGTTCTCACCCGCGTTGCGGACCGGCTTGGCGACCCCGGGGAACGTGCGCTTGTCCGAGCCGTCGAAGATGTCGCCGAGGCCGCCGCCTATCTTCAGGAACCCGGTCAGGTCGAACGGCTTCATCGACGAGCCCGGGTTGCGGGCCTGGTTCGCCCGGTCCTGGCCGATCGCGTCCTGCCCGTCCTTGTCCTTGACGGTTTCCGGGCCGTAGTTGTAGGCGAGGATCCCGCCGGTCTTCGGGTCGACGGCGACGAGCGCGGCGAGCAGCTTCTCGTCCGTCTGGCCCTTCATGCCCTGCTCGACGGCCTGGTCCGCCGCGTCCTGCGCCGCCGGGTCGATCGTGGTGTAGATCTTGGCGCCGGTGGAGAACAGCTTGGTCTCGTCGTAGCCCTTCGCGCCCAGCTCTTCCTTGATCCGCTGCTGGAGCTGGTAGGTCATCTTGCCCGAGTTCTGCTCCTTGTTGGAGTTCTTCGGGATCGGCGTCGGGAACTGCGCGGCCGCGCGTTCGTCGGCGCGCAGCCACTTGTTCGCCACCATCTGGTCCATCACGTACGTCCACCGGCGCTGGGCGTAGTCCTGGTTCTCCGACTTGCTCGGTCCCTGGATCAGGCCGGCCAGCAGCGCGGCTTCCGACGCGTTGAGGTCCTTGGCGTCCTTGTTGAAGAACGACTTCGCGGCGGCCTGGATGCCGCTCGCCCCGCGGCCGAAGTAGATGATGTTCAGGTAGCCGGTGATGATCTCTTCTTTGGACTGCTGGTTGTTCATCTTGAACGACTTGGCCAGCTCGGTCCACTTGCGGGTCAGCGTCGGGGCGTCGTTCTCGGTGGCCTTCTTGATGTACTGCTGGGAGATGGTCGACCCACCGCCCTGCCCGCCGGTGGCCTGGTTGAACACCGCGCGGAGGATGCCGGTGACGTCGAAGCCGGAGTTGGTCTCGAACGTCGCGTCTTCGGCCGAGTACACGGCGTGCTTGACGACTTCGGGGATCTCGCCCGGCTTGAGCAGCTGGCGGTTGCCGCTCTTGGGTACTTCCTTCCCCATCTCCGTCTTGCCGTCGGCGTAGTAGTAGGTGATCGGCTGGCTCTGCAGGGCCGCGACGCTCTCCGGCGTCGGCACGTCGACCAGGAAGTAGGTGATCACGAACGCGATCGCGGGGACGACGAAGAAGACGCCGACGCACGCGTACGCCACCCGCCGGATGATCTTCCAGCGGCGCTTCTTCCGCTGCTCCGGGGTGAGGACCTTGCGGCCCTTCTCGTCGAGCTCCTGCTGGGGCTCGAGGTCGTCGGCGAACTCGTCGAACCGGTCGTCGTCGTAGGGGTCGTAGCTGTCTTCGGTCCCGTTGTGCGCGTGGTGCGTGATGAGATCCGGCTCACGTGCCGGTTCCGGCTCCGGGCGGCGACCGCCGGGCGGCGGCTGCCGGAAGCCCTGCGGGGGCGATCCGGGCGGGCCACCGGGACGGCGGCCACCGGCCGGCGGCGGCTGGCGGCGGCCGGTGCCGCCGCCGGGGGCCTGCGGGCGTCGTGGCTGCTCACCGGGCCACTGCTGGCCACCCTCGTCGCCGGCGGGCCAGGACGGCCGGGCGTTACCCCCGGGCGGGGTGCCGCGCCGCGGCGACTCACCGGGCCACGCGGGGCCCGCGTCTTCACCCGGCCACTGGGCACGGCGGGGTGCGTCTGGCTCCTGGTTCGGCCAGGAGCGGTTGTCGTCGGTCACGGATGGGCCTCCCGGATCAGTACCCGCAGGGGCACTGACCTGCGTGTTGCGATGGTCGTACGGTGGCTCACCGGCCCGCGGTCCTTCGCGGACCCGCCGGTTCCCCTGTGCCCAGGACGTATGACCGCACCAAGTGGTTCCAGTGGCACGCCCGGCACACTTCGACGTCGTACACGGTGAACTCGGCGAACAAGCCGGCCATCCTGGCCAGCTCTTCGGGGGTCCTGGCCGAGCCCGCGACGTGCTTGAGCTCGTCGCCGTAGACCCAGGACACCAGGGTCAACGGCTCCTGGCGGCAGATCGGGCAGGGCTGATCGCCGTCCCGGCCGTGGAACTTCGCCGCTCGCAGCAGGTACGGGCTCGCGTCGCAGGCTTCGTAGCTGCCGACGCGCCCGGAGCGGACTTCGGCCAGCAACGCACGGCGCTGCAACGCGAAGTCCACGACCTGCCGCTGGTTAATCACGAGGACAGAGTACGGGCTCTTCCTGTGAGGTCCACGCCCCCTAGCGCCCGCAGGCCCGGGACCGGGGCGGACACGCCGGATGTTCGATAACTCTCCGGTGAATTTCGCCCAGGTTCGCTACCGGGGCAGGTTAGCTTCGCCACTTCGATGTATCGGCGCGATATAGTGGCTGAGTAGGTTGGATCGAGGCGCTCGTTCGGAGCAACGCGGGTCGTCTCGGTTTGTTCCCGAAAGGGGGTGCGGTGTGCTGGAGTTCGCGATCCTCGGTCTTCTGCACGAAGCGCCCATGCACGGGTACGTGCTGCGCAAGCGGCTGCACGAGACGCTCGGCACGTTCCGGACGTTCTCGTACGGCTCGCTGTACCCGACCCTGCGGAAGCTGCTGCGGGCCGGGTACCTGGTCGAAGAGCTGGACGAGGCCGACGACCGGGCCTGGTCCCGGCGCGGGCGCCGGGTCTACAAGCTCACCGCGGAGGGCAAGGAGCGCTTCGGTGAGCTGCTCGGCGACGCCGGGCCGCAGACCTGGGACGACGAAGGCTTCGGCGTCCACCTGGCCTTCTTCTCGCGGACCCCGGCCGACGTGCGGATGCGGATCCTCGAGGGCCGCCGCCGCCGCGTCGAAGAGCGCCGCGAAGGCATGCGGGCGGCCCTGGCCAGGGCCGAGGAGAAGATCGATCGCTACACCCGCGAGCTGCACCGGCTGGGGCTGGAGACCAGCGAGCGGGAGGTGCGCTGGCTCAACGAGCTGATCGCGCACGAACAAGCCGAGCGGCAGGGTCCGGAGACCTGAGCCGCCCGGCGCGGGCCGCAGCGTCGCGGCACCAGACCTACTGAACAGACACGGATTGAAGGAGAAACCCCCATGGGCGAGAACCGCCGCGTACGGGTGGCCATCGTGGGCGTCGGCAACTGTGCGGCGTCGCTGGTCCAGGGTGTCCAGTACTACCGCGACGCGGACCCGGCCACCCGCGTCCCCGGTCTGATGCACGTCGACTTCGGCGGCTACCACGTCCGCGACATCGAGTTCGTCGCCGCGTTCGACGTGGACGCCAAGAAGGTCAGCCGCGACCTGTCCGAGGCGATCTTCGCCTCCGAGAACAACACCATCAAGATCGCCGACGTGCCGCCGCTCGGCGTCACCGTCCAGCGCGGCCACACGCACGACGGCCTGGGCCGCTTCTACCGCGAGACGATCGAGGAGTCCGACGAGACCCCGGTCGACGTCGTCGCCGCGCTGCGCGAGGCGCAGGCCGACGTGCTCGTGTCGTACCTGCCGGTGGGCTCCGAGGTGGCCGACAAGTTCTACGCCCAGGCCGCGATCGACGCCGGCGTGGCGTTCGTCAACGCGCTGCCGGTGTTCATCGCCTCCGACCCCGAGTGGGCTGCGAAGTTCACCGAGGCCGGCGTCCCGATCGTCGGTGACGACATCAAGTCGCAGGTCGGCGCCACCATCACGCACCGCGTACTGGCGAAGCTGTTCGAAGACCGCGGCGTCCAGCTCGACCGGACGATGCAGCTCAACGTGGGCGGGAACATGGACTTCCTGAACATGAAGGAGCTCGAGCGGCTCGAGTCGAAGAAGATCTCCAAGACCCAGTCCGTCACCTCGCAGGTCGACCGCGAGCTGGGCAAGGGCAACGTCCACATCGGACCGTCGGACTACGTGCAGTGGCTGGACGACCGCAAGTGGGCGTACGTCCGGCTCGAGGGCCGCGCGTTCGGCGACGTGCCGCTGAACCTGGAGTACAAGCTCGAGGTGTGGGACTCGCCGAACTCGGCGGGCATCATCATCGACGCCGTCCGCGCCGCGAAGATCGCGCTCGACCGCGGCATCGGCGGCCCGATCCTGTCGGCGTCCTCCTACTTCATGAAGTCGCCGCCGGAGCAGTACGACGACGCGACCGCGCGCGACGCCGTCGAGAAGTTCATCCGCGGCGAGGTCGAGCGCTGATCCTCCGCTGGAAGAAGGCCGTCACCGCTGGTGGCGGCCTTCTTCGCGTGTTGGACTAAACCGGTGGGGTGGGGTGGGCGTTGGCGGGGTGTGAGTGCGAGCGTGGGCGAAAGCGCGCCGGGGGACCTGGGCGCGCCGACCTTCCACGACCTGTTCCGGGAGTACTTCGCCCAGATGACCCGGCTGGCCCACCTGCTCGGCGCGGACGACGCGGAGAACATCGCGCAGGAGGCCTTCGTCAAGCTCCACCAGCGCTGGGACTCCCTGACCGACCACACGCGCGTGGCCGGCTACCTGCGGACGACCGTGGTGAACATGTCGCGGTCGCGGACCCGGCACCTGCGCGTGGTCCGGCGGGCCCCGCAGGAGCGGCCGCCCGACGAGGTGTCGGCCGAGGTCAGGGCGGTGGCGAACTGGGAGCACCAGCGCCTGCGCGCGGTGCTGGCACGGCTGTCCCGGCGGCAGCGCGAAGTGCTGGTGCTGCGGTACTGGCTGGACCTGAGCACGACGGCCATCGCGGAGACCCTGGGCATCTCACCGGGCACGGTCAAGGCGACCACGCACCACGCGATGGAGAATCTGCGCAAGCACCTGGGGGACGACCTGGGAGGTGAGCGATGACCGACCTCGAACGCAAGCTGGCCGAGACGCTGCGGGAGCAGGCCGGGGAGGTCACGCCCAACCTCGACGCGGCCTGGGCCGAGCAGCAGCGCCGGCAGCGGCGGCCGTCGCGCGGCCGGCGCGCCGCGGTCTGGATCGCGCCGCTGGCCGCGGTGCTGGTGGTGCTGACCAGCGTGCTGCTGGCGACCCGGCTGAACACGGCCCAGCCCCTGCCACCGGCGGGACCCGGCGAACGATTGGTGATTGCGACACCCGAGCACCTACGGATGTCGGAACTGCGAGATCCGAGCGTCGCGGTCTCCGTCGTGGATTTCGTCGGCCAGACCAATGCCTGGACGGCACACGCGTTCTTCGCCAAGGCCGGCAACGTGACTCAGGTCTGCGTCGCCGCAATCCCAAGGAATCTCCCGTTCAGCATCGAAGCTCCGCAGTACGGCCTGAAATCGCCCACCTGCGTCCGCATGGGGGGCAGCGGCCGAATCCTCGCTGGGTATGTCGGGGAAAACCTGGGCCCACTCCCGTCGGGCACCGCGCTCTATGTCGCCAGCGGACCGTCGGCGCGCACCCTCAAGCTCTATGCGGCGAACGGTGACTTGAGCGAAGCCAGGGCGATCGGCATGCTCGGCCCGGATCGGATGTACCTCGCCGACGTGGACCCCGGCTCACCTCCGGTCCGCTTCGAATTCAGCTGAGCCCGAGCGCACCCGGCAGGTCGGTGATCTTCTCCACCACCGCCGTGGCCTGCTTCAGCACCTCCGGATCCGGCGGGAAGTGCGGGTTCGGCACCGCGTACACCGCCATCCCCGCCGCCAGCGCGGACCGCAGCCCGTTCGTCGTGTCCTCGACCGCCCCGCACTCCGCAGGCGCCACGCCCAGCAGCTCGGCCGCCCGCAGGTAGACGTCCGGCGCCGGCTTCCCCGCCCCGACCTGCTCCGACGACACCGCTGCCCCCACCGGCAGGCCCGTCACGTCGAGGAAGCCCTTGATCAGGATCACCGGCGACGAGCTCGCGATCGCCACCGGCCACCGCGCCGACACCTGCCGCACGACGTCCACCGCACCCGGGATCAGCGGTGGCTCCTCGGCGTACCGCGCCGCCATCCGCTTGACCACCAGCGTCGCGATGGCCGGCGGCGACAACCGCGCGCCCAGCTCTTCCACCAGGTAGCGGGCCCATTCCGGGGTGCTCATCCCCTGCAGCGCCCGGGTCGCCTCCTCGCGCCAGGTACCACCGTGCTCGGCGACGACCGCGCGCCGCACTTCGTCCCAGATCCGCTCGGAGTCCACCAGCACGCCGTCGAGGTCGAAGATCACCGCGTCCATGGCTCCGAGCCTAGCCTGTGAGAGGAGTTACTTAGCTACCCTTACTAATTTTTGTTAGCCTAGCTAAGTGACTTCCGCGATCACCGAGCTCGCCCACCGGCTGCGGCCGCTGGTCTTCCGGCTCTACCACCAGGTGCGCCGCCAGACCCCGCAGCTGACGCTGACCCTCACCCAGGGTTCGGTGCTGAGCGAGCTGGTCAACGGCGGTCCGCGCCGGATGAGCGCGCTGGCCGCGTTCGAACGGGTCAAGCTGCCGTCGATGACCGACGTCGTCGGCAGGCTCGAACGGCTCGGGCTGGCGACCCGCCGTCCGGATCCGGCGGACGGCCGTGCCGTGCTGGTGGACGTCACCGATGAGGGACGGCGCTTCTACGCCGAGACGGTGGCCGCGAGGGAGGAGTTCCTCCGCGAGCGGCTCATCGCCATGGACGAATCCGACCGCGCCGCGATCGAGGCCGCCCTGCCCGCTCTCGCCAAGCTGCTTGTCGACACCAAGAAGGAGGAACTGATCAGCGATGAGCGCTGAACACCACTCGAGCCTGCTGGACGCGGTCAAGGGCCAGCCCAAGCAGGTGTGGATCACCGCGTTCGCCGCGGTCATCGCCTTCATGGGGATCGGCCTGGTCGACCCGATCCTGCTGTCCATCGCCAAGGGCCTGGACGCGACGCCGTCCCAGGTCACCCTGCTCTTCTCGTCCTACCTCGGCGTCCAGGTCGTCGCGATGCTGCTCACCGGCGCGGCGAGTGCCCGGTTCGGCGCCAAGCGCACGGTCCTCGTCGGGTTGACGCTCATCGTCGCGGCCACCGCCCTCTGCGCGGCCGCCGGGTCGATCGAACAGCTCGTGGGGCTGCGCGCGGTCTGGGGCCTCGGCAACGCGTTCTTCATCGCGACGGCGCTTTCGGTGATCGTCGGCGCCGCGACCGGCGGCCAGTCCGGCGCGATCCTGCTCTACGAGGCCGCCCTCGGCGTCGGCCTGTCGGTCGGCCCGCTGCTGGGCGCGCTGCTCGGCAGCATCTCGTGGCGCGGCCCGTTCCTCGGCACCGCGATCCTGATGGCCGGCGCGCTCGTGCTGTGCGCGGTCTTCCTCGACAGCGACAAGCACGAACGGCGGGCGCCGGTCAGGCTGCTCGACCCGCTGCGTGCGCTGAAGCACCGCGGCCTGCTGCGCACCTCGGTCGCCTCGGCGCTGTACACGGCCGCGTTCTTCGCGGTGCTCGCCTGGTCGCCGTTCGTCCTCGGCTGGAGCGCGATCGCCGTCGGCCTGGTGTTCTGCGGCTGGGGCCTGTGCGTCGCCGTTGCCGGGGTCGCCCTCGCGCCGCGGCTGGCCGCCCGGCTCGGCGAGCGGCACGCCGCCGCGGCCGCCGTCTTCGGGTACGCCGTGCTGATGCTGGTGCTCGCCGTGCCGAGCAAGCCGGTGCTGGTCGCCGGGATCATCGTCTCCGGGCTCGTGTCCGGCCTGCTGAACACGCTGTTCACCGGTACCGCGATGGCGATCAGCGACGCGCCGCGCCCGGTCGCCAGCGCGGGCTACAACTTCTGCCGCTGGCTCGGTGGCGCGGTCGCCGCGACGCTCGTCGGGCACGTCGCCGAGTGGTTCGGCTCGCCGCAGGCCCCGTTCATCGCCTCGGCCGTGCTGTGCGTGGTCGCGGGTGCGTTGCTCTCGCTGCGGGAGAAGAAGGCGGACCCGCACGTCCTGCCGAAGGAAGCGGTGCTCGTCGGCGAGGAGTTCTGAGTCACACCCGTACGGAGCAGCAATACACCCGCCGTTCACCTGTATGTCGGTAATGGCTGGTTTGGGAAGCTTACGGTCGGTTCGTTCCCGAACTCCCCACCATGGAGGCCTCGTGCCCGACCGCCTGCTTCCCCTGCTGCCCGTCCACCCCGGCGGCCGTTCCCCGGTCACCTGCGAGTACCGCTGCGGCAACGCGTGCGCCCATCCCGAGGCGAACGAGTCCGCGAACGAGTACTTCGGCGACGTCGTCAAGGACATCTCCCGCCGCCGGGTCTTCCAGGCCGGCGCCGTGATGGCCGCCGCCGCGGGTGGGTTCGCGGCCCTTTCGGGCCCGGCGGCCGCCGCGCCGCTCCAAAAGCCGCGGCCGCCGCGCCCGGTCCCCGGCACCGACTTCGACCCGGTCCCCCCGAACAAGCTCGACGCGGTCAGCATCCCCGACGGATACGCCCAGCGCGTCGTCGTCCGCTGGGGCGACCCGGTCGTCGCGGGTGCGCCGAAGTTCGACTTCACCAAGCAGACCGCCGCCGCGCAGGCCAAGCAGTTCGGCTACAACAACGACTTCGTCGGCCTGATCCCGCAGGACCCGCTGGGCTTGTCGAACCTGCTCGTGGTCAACCACGAGTACACGACCGAGGTCCACATGTTCCCGGCCGACCAGTACGACCCGGCCAACCCGACCGAGGAGCAGGCGAAGATCGCCTGGGCCGCACATGGCCTCTCGGTGCTGCAGGCCCGCCGCGACCCGGTCCACGGCGGCCTCGAAGTGGTCCCGAGCCGGTACGGCCGCCGGATCACCCTCGACACGGTCTTCGAGGTCCGCGGCCCGGCCGCCGGCTCGAAGTTCCTCCAGACCTCGGCCGACCCGAGCGGGCGCAAGGTCCGCGGCACGCAGAACAACTGCTCCGGCGGCGTGACGCCGTGGGGCACGGTGCTCTCCGGCGAGGAGAACTTCGACCAGTACTTCGCGAACTCCGACAAGGTCACCGACCCGGTCGCGGCGGCGCGGCTGAAGCGCTACTCCGTCGGCACCGGCACGAGCACCCGCAAGTGGGAGCGGTTCGACAAGCGCTGGGACGTCGCGCAGGAGCCGAACGAGCCGAACCGGTTCGGCTGGGTCGTCGAGATCGACCCGAACGAGCCGAACTCGACGCCGGTCAAGCACACCGCGCTCGGCCGGTTCAAGCACGAAGCCGCGAACATCAAGATCACCGCCGACGGCCGCGTCGCCGTCTACTCCGGGGACGACAGCCGGTTCGAGTACATCTACAAGTTCGTCTCGAAGGGCAAGTACAAGCCGGGCAACAGCGCGCACGCGCGGCGCCACAACTCGGCGTTGCTCGACGAGGGAACGCTGTACGTCGCCCGCTTCACCGGCGACAGCCCGGGCGAGATCGACGGCACGGGCAAGCTCCCGGCCGACGGCGAGTTCGACGGCACCGGCGAGTGGATCCCGCTGGCCAGTGGTGAAAAGTCCTTTGTGGACGGCTTCACCGCCGAAGAGGTCTACGTCTTCACGCGCCAGGCCGCCGACAAGGTGGCCGCCACGAAGATGGACCGGCCGGAGGACATCGAGCCGAACCCGGTCAACGGCCGGGTCTACGCGGCGCTCACCAACAACAGCGACCGCGGCGCGGCGGGCAAGGCCGGCGTCGACGAGGTCAACCCGCGGGTGAGCAACAAGAACGGCCACGTCCTGGAGTGGGAGGAGGACTGCGGCGACGCGGCGTCGACGAAGTTCGCCTGGCGGCTGCTGCTGGTCTGCGGTGACCCCAAGGCGGCGGACACCTACTTCGGCGGCTTCCCGAAGGACCAGGTCAGCCCGATCTCCTGCCCGGACAACGTGGCCTTCGACCGGCACGGCAACCTCTGGGTCGCCACCGACGGCAACGCGCTCGGCGCGAACGACGGCCTGTTCTCGGTGCCGGTCACCGGCCCGGAGCGCGGGCACGTCAAGCAGTTCCTGTCGGTGCCGGTCGGCGCCGAGACGTGCGGCCCGGTCGTCACCGACAACCTGGTCCTCGTCGCGGTCCAGCACCCCGGGGAGAACGCGGCGAGCTCGGCGAACCCGACGTCGCACTGGCCGGACGGCGGCACCGCCCAGCCACGGCCGGCCATCGTGTCGGTGTGGAAGAAGGGCCGCTTCGGGCTGCCCGGCCGCATCGGCGAACGCTGACGCAGAGGTCTGCACCGGCCGAGGTTCACTCTTAAGTGGACGGTTTCCGGCCGGTGCGGGCCCGCGCCGCGCGCCATAGTCGAAGGGTGATCTTCTCGGGGCGCACGGCGGCGGTCGCGGTGGTGGCGATCGCGGCGGCGGTCGTGCCCGCGTCCGCGTCCGTCGCCGAGGACGCGCCGCCGGTCTGCGGCGGGCTCGCCGCGAACCCGAGCGTCGAGGAAACGGCGCGGAACGGCGCACCCGACGGGTACGTCTTCAACCCGGCCGCGCCGGTCCCGCCCGGCACACCGGCCGCGAAGGTGCCGAGGCTGGCGACCGAGCAGGAGTACGCGGTCGACGGCCGGCGGGCGGCGGTCATCCAGACGCCGGACGGCAAGACCAGCACCGCGTACCAGACCGAGCGGTTCGTACCCGGCGGCGTCTACTCCCTCGGCGTCTGGACCGCTTCGCGCGCGCCGCGCTACGAACCGGCCACCGGCCTGCGGTTCTACGACGCCACCGGCACGCAGATCCAGGAGACCAAGCTCGTCGCCGACCACTACGCCGGCGACGGCGCCCTGGTCCGGCAGGACTTCCCGGCGGCGACGGCGCCGGCCAAGGCGGCGGCGGTGAAGTTCTTCGCCACGACCACCCTCGACCGGCTGCACTGGGACTGCGTCGACCTCCAGCTCGCGGCGTACTCGGTGAAGAAGGAAGTGCAGAACCCGGCGACCGGCGCGTGGGCGTCGTTCGCGACGGTCACCGCGGGCGAGACCGCGCACTACCGCATCACCGTGACCAACGAAGGCACCGAGGACCTGACGGGGATCACGGTGCAGGACCCGTGGTGCACCGGCTCGTTCGAGCCGTTCGCGCTGGCCACGGGCGCGAACCGGCAGCTGACCTGCGACCACCCGGACCTCACGGTGGCCGACAGCGGGCACGTCAACACGGCGAAGGTGACCGGCGTGCACCACCCGGGCGGCACGCTCGGCGACAAGACGGCGTCCGCGACGATCACCGTGGTGCCGCCGCCGGCCATCGCGAAGATCGGCGACTTCGTCTGGGCGGACCGCAACCGCGACGGCCTGCAGGACCCGGCCGAGCCCGGCGTCGCGGGCGTCAAGGTGACGTTGAAGGACGGCGCGGGCGGCACGGTCGGCACCGCGACGACCGACGACAAGGGCAAGTACGGTTTCGAGAAGCTGAAGG
This sequence comes from Amycolatopsis sp. NPDC004747, assembly GCF_053601335.1. Lineage (NCBI taxonomy): Bacteria > Bacillati > Actinomycetota > Actinomycetes > Pseudonocardiales > Pseudonocardiaceae > Amycolatopsis > Amycolatopsis sp. NPDC004747. Next base: position 208,558 of record NZ_JBSGBQ010000006.1, read on the forward strand.
ACGGCACGTACCAGGTGTGCTTCGCCGTCCCGGCGGACTTCACGGTGACCCGCCGCGACGCCGGCAGCGAGGAGCGCGATTCGGACGCCGGCCCGGACGGCTGCACCGCACCGCGCACCGTGGGCGGCCGGTCGCACGAGGACTTCGCGGTGGACCTCGGGCTGCTCGCCCCGGCGAACCGGATCGGCGACTTCGCCTGGACCGACACGAACGGCAACGGACGGCAGGACGCGGGCGAGCCGGGCCTCGCCGGCGTCAAGGCGGTGCTGAAGGACGCGGCCGGCAAGGAGCTGGCGAGCGCGGTCACGGGCCCCGACGGGTCATACGGCTTCGACGGCCTGGAGGACGGCACTTACCAGGTGTGCTTCACCGCGGACGGCCACCACCCGACGGCCAAGGACACCGGCGAGGACACGGGCGACTCCGACGCGGACCCGGCGTCCGGCTGCACGGACCCCCGCACGCTGGGCGCAGGCCATCGCGAAGACCGCACGGTGGACGCCGGCTTCGCGGCTACGGTGGGGCCATGACGGATCTTCCCCTCGCCCTGGTGACCGGCGCATCCCGCGGGATCGGCGCGGCGGTCGCCCACCAGCTGGCCCCGACGCACCGCTTGCTCCTCGGCGGCCGCGACGCCGACACACTGGCCGCGCTGGCGAAGGAACTCCCGGGCGCAAAGCCCTGGCCGGTGGAGCTGACGGACCCGGCGTCCGTGGCGGCGGCGGTCGCGGACATCGCTTCCCTGGACGTGCTGATCCACTCGGCGGGCGTGGCGCGCCTGGGCCGCATCGAGGACTCGCCTGCCGAGGCCTGGCGCGAGAACTTCGAGGTCAACACCCTGGCGGTGGTCGAGCTGACCCGCCTGCTGCTGCCGGCCCTGCGCACAGCCCGCGGCCACGTGGTGGTGATCAACTCGGGAGCGGGCCTGAACGCCCGCCCGGGCTGGTCCCCGTACGCGGCGAGCAAGTTCGCGGTCCGCGCCTTCGCCGACGCCCTCCGCGAGGAGGAAAAGGACATCCGCGTGACATCGGTGTACCCGGGCCGCACGGACACGGAGATGCAGCAGGGCATCTTCGCGGGCGAAGGCCGTGAGTACGACAGGTCGCACCTGTTGCGGGCGGACTCGGTGGCGACCGCGGTGGTGACGGCGGTGTCCGCTACTCCGGACGCCCACGTGGCGGAGGTCATTCTGCGGCCTCGCTAGCCGGCCCGGCCACGCCGCTCATGCGGTCGAGATCGAGCCGGTAGGCGTTCCGGAGCCGGTGGTAGTCATAGTCGCTCCCCTGCGGCACGCGGTTCACTTCGAGCAAGCCGTGGTGCTTGAGTTCCGCAGTACCGCGCGTCCACGTGTCGTGAGAGAGCGCGTAACTCTCCCGGCGATCGCGAACCAGGTACAGAGGCGTCGACGAATTGCCGAGACGCTCGCGAAGGGCGAACAAGACCGCGATGGCGGTTGGCGACAGATCGATGAGCCAGCCGTTCGCCCAGAAGTCCAGCGGCATCGTCAGGTAGCGGCCGTCGCGGCGCGGGTCCTGCAGCTTCTTCCCGGTACCGAGAGGGTTGAGCAGCTGGATGGCCGACGGCGCTCCAGGCCGCTTTGTGAGTTCGATGAACCGGTGATCGGCCAGCCAGCGCAGGTTGTCGCTGATTCGCCGGACCCCCGCGCCGTCTGGCCGGATACCCAGGGTGCGGGCGTACGTGTGAGGTGTCTTCGGGTTCCGGATGTCGTACGGCTGACTGGTTGCCGCCATAGTCAGCAACAAGTAGAGCTTCAGCCGGACCGCGCCGCCCCGGCCTCCTTGGATCAACCGGGCGAGAGGGGTGCTGGGCGCCGGCTTCTCGGCAGGCAGGTCGTGCTTGGTCACGAACGCCAGCGGAAACATCACGCTGCTGCTCCGCTTCGACGCCTTCACGGCGTCGGTCAGCAGCCTCATAGCTTCGGTCCGGAGCTCTGAGTCGTCCAAAGTTTCCTACCTTTGTGCTGGAGAAACAGGCCGTACGGGGGTGCCGGGGGTACCGGGGGTAAGGGAAGTTCCTTCCCGATCCAATGCAAGCGAGAAGTTGAAGCAGTGCTGGCGCTCTGATTCAACAGTCAGAAGGTTATCTGGCTACAGCAACCAGGGGATTTACCTACAGCCAGAGCGTGGATTCAGGGCTTTGACCAGCGAATATGTCTTGCTACATGCTTAAGAAGTGAAGGGCGAAGCGGCGCTCAGGATGCTCTTAGGACTCCGTGACTGCCGCTCTCCCCTTCGCACTTGCCCTACTGGCTCGCCGTGAAAGCAGGTCCTGAATGTCTTACCCGCTCGCCTCGATCCTCATGGCGCAGCCGCGTCGTCGGTGCAGGTCGATCAGTGGGATGCACGTGCTCACGCTCGTGGTCTTGACGTCCTTCGTGACGGCGCTGGTTCTGCAGGGCGTCCCGGTGGAACTCGCCGTCGGGTCCGCGATGCTGCTCGTCGGCCGGGTTCCGGCGGCTGCTTCCGTGCGCGTTCCTCCGGCCGTCGCCGGGTGACGCAGCCCTGGTTCCGGGACCTGCCGACCGGTCCCGGAACCAGGCCCGCAGCTGTCCGCGTTAGGCCCGCAGCCGCGCCGCTGTCTCCGCCACGCCGGCCTGTACCTTCGCCCGGTCCACCTTCACGGACTCCCCGCCTGCCACCACCTGCTCGCCCGCGACCCAGACATCGCGCACCCGCCGCGAGCCGGCCGCCCACACGAGGTTCGACAGCAGCTGTACGTCCGGCACGTCCAGGCCGCAGGCGAATGCCGGGTCGTCCAGGTCGATGTGCACCAGGTCGGCCCACCGGCCCGGTTCCAGCGAACCGATGTCGGACCGCCCGAGTGCCTCGGCTCCGCCGCGGGTGGCCAGCAGGAACACGTCCGCCGCCGTCAGGATCGTCGAGTCGGCCGTGGCCAGGCGGGCGAACATTGCCGCCAGCTGCAGTTCCTCCCACAGGTCGAGGTCGTCGTTGGACGCCGGGCCGTCCGTGCCCAGGCCGACGGCCACCCCCGCGGCGCGCAGGTCCGCGACTCGCGCGATGCCCGAGGCCAGCTTTGCGTTCGAGCCCGGGCAGTGCGCCATGCCGACGCCGTGGGCCGCGTACAGCGCGATGTCCGAGTCCGACAAATGGATCGAATGCGCCGCCAGCACGCGGCCGTCCAGCATGCCCAGCTCGCGCAGCAGCGCCGGCACCGAACCGTGTGACTCGCGTACCGCACGGTCCTCGGCCGCCGCCTCTGCGACGTGGATCTGCACCAGCGCACCACGCGAAGCCGCCGACTCCGCCGTGGCGCGCAGGCCCTCCGCGGACAGCATGTACGCCGAGTGCGGGCCGTAGCCCAGCTCGATGCGGTCGCCGTGGCCGAAGCGGAGGCCGTCCGTGTCGATCCAGCGCTCGATGCCGGCCAGCTGGGCCCGCCAATCGAGGCCCGGCAGCTCCATCACCGGCGGCGCGACCAGCACGCGGCCGCCCGTCGTGAGGACCGCGTCGACCAGCTGCTCGCCTTCGAAGTACATCTCGGCGCTGGTCGTGACGCCGTGGCGGAGCATCTCGACCGAGCCGAGGAGCATGCCGGTACGGACGTCCTCCGGGCGCAGCTTCGCCTCGGCCGGCCAGATGATCTCGTTGAGCCAGGGCAGCAGCGGCAGGTCGCCGCCCATGCCGCGCAGCAGCGTCATCGGGCTGTGCGCGTGCGTGTTGACCAGGCCGGGCAGCAGGATGCCGGTCAGGGTGGTGACCGGTGCGGCGGACTCGGGGGCGGTGGCCGCCGGTCCGCAGTGGGAAATGCGCCCGTCGGCGTCGACGTCGACGACCGCGTCACGGAGAAGCGAACAGGACGGGTCGGCGGGGAGAACGACAGGGGCGTGGAAACGGCGTTGCATCTCTGGATACTACGCACCCGGAATCACGAAACGACTCCGCTCCGCCACGCCCACGCCGCGGTCTCCACCCGGTTCCGCGCGCCGATCTTGCTCTGCACCGACGCCAGGTGCGTCTTCACCGTCGACAGCGACATGAACAGCTCCGCGCCGATTTCGGTGTTCGTCAGCCCGCGCGCCGCCGCCTTGACGACGTCCAGCTCGCGGGCGGTCAGCGGCTCGGACGGCGGCGGGACCTTGGCCTTCGCCGCGCCGGCCCCGTTGAAGTGCTTGAGCAGCCGCACCGTGATCTGCGGCGAGACCAGCGCGTCGCCGCGGTCGGCCGCGCGGACCGCCTCGATCAGCAGCGCCGGGCCCGCGTCCTTCAGCAGGAAGCCGTGCGCGCCGTTGCGCAGCGCCGTGTGCACGTACTCGTCGAGGTCGAACGTCGTGACGACGACCACCTTCAGCGGGTCGGTCACGTCCGGCCCGGCCAGCTGCCGGGTCACCTCCAGGCCGTCGAGGCCGGGCATGCGGATGTCGAGCAGGCAGACGTCCGGGCGCAGTTCGCGGGCCTTCGAGACCGCCGAGACGCCGTCCGCGACGTCGGCGACGACCTCGATGTCGTCCTGGGCGTCCAGGATCATGCGGAAGCCCATCCGCACCATCTCCTGGTCGTCGGCGATCAGTACCCGGATCACTCGTCCCCTTCCGCAGCCGCCAGCGGCAGCCAAGCTTCGACGCGCCAGCCGCCGTCCGGGTCCCGCCCGGCCGACAGCCGGCCCTTGAGCAGCGCGACGCGTTCGCGCATGCCGACCAGACCGTAGCCGCCCGACCCGCCGGCCGGACGGCGCGTCGTCTCCCGCCCGTCGTCCGTCACCCGCAGGTGCAACTCCTCCCCCTGCACTTCGGCGACGACGAACGCCTCGGTCGCGTCGGCGGCGTGCTTGCCGACGTTCGTCAGCGACTCCTGCACCAGCCGCAATGCCGAGCGGCCGACCTCGTGCGGCAGGTCCGGCGGCAGGTCGAGGTGCATCGACATCGTCACGCCGTGGTTGGCGCTCTCGACCAGCTTCCGCAGGTCGGCGCCCAGATCGGTGGTGGCCTGCTCGCTGAACTCGCTCGCCCCGGACGGCGCGTCGCCGCGCATCGAACGCACGAGCCGCCGCATCGCCGCGAGCGCCTCGACGCCGGCGTTTTCGATCCGGCCCATCGCGTCCACCGCGATCTGCGGGTTTTTCTCGGCCATCATCCGCGCGGCCTGCGCCTGCACGACGATCCCGGTGACGTGGTGGGCGACGATGTCGTGCAGTTCGCGCGCCAGCGCCATCCGCTCGGCGGTCTGCGCCTCGCTCACCGCGGACTGGACGGCGGTGACCCGCTCGGCGTCCCGCGAACGCAGCATCAGGCCGATGGCGATCGAGATGCCGAGCATCATCGTCGCGGCGAACGCCAGGACGGAGAGGACCTGGGGGTCGGCCTGCAGGCCTCGTGACCCGTCGGAGTTGAGGATCGCGGCGAGCGCGACGACGGCCGACAGCACACCGATCCGCGGCCACGACTGGCTCAGCCCGCGGGCGCGGGTCAGGTTCACCACCACGCCCATGCCGGCGATGACCTGCGCCACCGGCACCCCGCCGGTCATCTGGTAGTCGCCGGAGCGCAGGTGCAGGAACGGCGTGACGACCGCGGACACCAGCATGATCCCGGCGATGCCCAGTAGCGCGTCGGCGGGCCGTCGCGGCGACAGCACCGCGATGAGGGCCGCGACCAGCGAGCAGAACAGGATCGGGAACCCGCGGGCGTTGCTCGAGTACGTGTAGCCGAACTCGAACAGCAGCGCGAAGCCGAGCAGCCCCATCAGCGGCCACTGGCCCATCGCCAGCTCGTTCACCCGGCGCAGTCGGCGCGCCCGCGGGTCCGCCTGGGGGCGGCGGTCCCGGGCCGCGATGGCCGGTACCAGCGGCGCGACGAGCAGGAGCAGCCCGAACAGCAGGGCCTGGAAGCCCGTGCCGCTGTCGATTTCGCTGACACCGGAGTACCGGCCGAAGACCGCGACCAGCCCGGCGAAGACCAGGAAGCCGACCACGCAGAACGCCACGCCCGCCCGCGCCCGGCGGGCCACGTAGTAGACCATCAGCACCCCGGCCACCACTTCGGTGATCGTCACCTTCGGCAGCACGCTGGAGTACGGCGGGATGTGGAACGCGTGGATGAAGAGGGTGGAGAAGATCAGCACCCCGCCACCGGTCACCCCGGCGACGGCGGCCCGCTTCTGCGCCCACACCCCGCAGGCGGCCATCGCGAGGATGCCCGGCAGCAGGCCGAAGTCGACGAGGCGCGGCCCGTGCTCGTCGAGCGCCGCCTGCGTCGTGAAGACGACGTCGAACAGCAGCGCGGCGTAGAGCACGGCAGAGGGCACGCCGATGCGCCGCACCAGTGCGGTGGCGCGGGCGGAGACGGTTTTCGGCAGGGGCGCGGCGGGCACAACGTGACGTTACGTGATCCCCCGGCGGCCGCACCTTGGCCGAGTGGCCCGCGCTCCCTCGGCCGATCGGCCGAGGCGCACCCGGGCGGCACTGGCCGTCTGCCCGAAGTGGACACCCCCCGGTCTCGGCGAGGCTCGTCGGCATCAAGATCCGACGACAGGGAGAACTCTCGTGGACCCGAACACTCCACACGCGACGAACGGCCCGGTGCTGTCCGGCCGCGGGCTGGTGAAGCGCTACGGCAGCCAGTACGCCCTGGCCGGCATCGACATCGACATCCAGCCGCGGGACGCCGTCGCCATCGTCGGGCCGTCCGGCTCGGGCAAGACGTCGCTGCTGCACGTCCTGGCCGGCATCCTCCGCGCCGACGACGGGCAGATCTTCCTGGACGGCCGGCGGATCGACCACCTCGGCGAGAAGAAGCGCAGCGAGCTGCGCCGCACCGAGTTCGGGTTCGTCTTCCAGTCGGGGATGCTGGTGGCCGAGCTGTCGGCCGAAGAGAACGTCGCGCTGCCGTCGCTGCTGGCCGGGCTCGGGCGCAAGGAGGCCATCGACGCCGGCCGCGACTGGCTGTCCCGCCTCGGCCTGGCCGGCAAGGAAACCCGCCGCCCCGGCGAGCTGTCCGGCGGCGAGGCCCAGCGCGTCGCCATCGCCCGCGCGCTGACCCACCGGCCGAAGGTCATCTTCGCCGACGAGCCGACCGGCGCGCTCGACACGCGCACCGGCCGCGAGACGATGGACGCCCTCCTCGGCGCCGCCCACGAGACCGGGGCCGCGGTGATCGTGGTGACCCACGACCGCGAGCTGGCCGAGTCGATGCCCAAGACCGTCGCCATCCGGGACGGCCTGATCGCGACGAGGCTGGCGGCGTGAATTCCCTCCAGATCGCCCTGCGGGTGCTGCGGGTCGACCGGCGGACCCGGACGTCGGCGATCCTCACCGTGGTCGGCGTGGCCGTCGCGACCGGGCTGGTGCTGCTGCTGGCGACGCTGCCGTTCGCCACCCAGAACCGCGAGCAGCGTGCCCTCTGGCAGGGCGAGCACCACGTCGGCTACCAGCTCGACGGCCAGCGGAAGATGCTGTTCAACGCGGCCACGGACTACTTCGACGGGCAGCAGATCGTCCGCGTCGACGTGGCGCCGGTCGCCGGGGCCGGGTCGATCGCCTTGCCGCCGGGCGTGCCGCAGCTGCCGGGGCCGGGTGAGACCGTCGTGTCGCCCGCGCTCGGCCGGCTCCTGCAGGCGCACCCGGCCAACCAGCTCGGCGACCGGTTCGGCAAGCCCGTCGGCGCGCTCGGCGAGGACGCCCTCCGCTTCCCGGAACAGCTCGTCGCGCTCGTCGGGCACACGCCGGACGCGATGCCGCAGAACGCGTACCCGCTGGCGGGCTTCCCGAGCGGCAAGGCGAGCGCGGACCCCCTGCTCATGCTGCTGTCCTGGGTCGGGATCATCGTCCTGCTGGTGCCCAGCCTGGTGCTGGTCGCGTCGTCGGCGCGGCTGACCGCGGCCCGGCGGGAACGGCGGCTCGCCGCGATCCGGCTGGCCGGGGCCACGCCGGGACAGGTCACGAACATGGTGGCCGCCGAGACGACGTTGTCGGCCGGGATCGGCGCGCTGCTCGGGTTGCTGATCAGCCCGGCGCTGCACGGCCTCGCGTCGTTCGTGCCGTGGGCCGGCGGCACCTGGCTGGCGTCCGACTTCGCGCTGCCGATCGGCCTGACGGTGTTCATCGTCCTGGCCATCCCGGTGCTGGTGGTGCTGGCCGGCGTGCTCGGCCTGCGCCGCGTCCTCAAGAACCCGCTGTTCGCGACCGGCGGGCACACGAAGAAGCCGCTGCACTGGTGGCGGCTGCTGGCGCTGCCCGCGGCCGGTGCGTTCTTCCTCATCGCCGTGACGACGGTGAAGGAGACCGGCGGCATCGGGCTGGTCATGGCGGGCCTGTTCTTCCTGGTCGGCTCGGCCGCGATCGTCGGGCCGTGGGTGACGTCGGCGGTCGGCGGCACGTTCGTCCGGATCTGGCGGCGCCCGTCCGCGCTGCTCGCCGGCCGCCGCCTGCGTGACGACCCGAAGGGCGCCTACCGCGCGTCCGCCGGCATCGTGCTGGCGGTGTTCGCCGGGTCGATGGCGCTGACGCTGCTGCCGACGTTCGAATCGATGACCGGCGGCGGCCGGTCCTACGTCGACTCGGTGCTCTACGTCGACGCCACCGACCAGGACGCGGGCCGGCTCGTCGACCAGACCAACGCGGCCCTGCAGAAGTACGGCCAGAGCGAGAAGGCGGTCGCCGTCGGCGAGGTCTACCTGGTGAAGGGCCAGGCACCCAACCGGTACGGCCACCGCGCGCTCGTGATGACCTGCGCCGACGCCGTCAAGCTGACCCGCTACGGCCTCACGCCGGAGAACTGCGCGGGCGGCCCGGCCGTCTTCGGTGACTCGGCGGTCGACCTGGCGCAGTACAAGTTCGCCACGAACTGGGAGGGGCAGGCGCTGACCGCGAAGTCGGGGACGCGGGTGGAAGCCGTGCACCCCCGTGACGCGGACCTGTCGGAAACGCTGATCGTCGATCCGGCCACGCTGCCGGACGGGCTCACGCCGACGGACTACACGGTCGTCGTGCCGACCACCGACGCGAACCGCGAGATCGTCCGGACGGCGCTGGCCGGCCCGGCGGCGGGCGCGGAGATCGGCAGCCGCGACCAGCGCCTGTACAACCAGCAGAGCGAGCTCGGCGACCTGCGCCGGGTCACGGTGATCGGGCTGGTCGCGGCCGGGATCCTGGCCGGCTGCAGTGCCGCGGTCGCGACCGCGGGCTCGGTGATGGACCGGCGCCGCACGTTCGGCGCGCTGATGGCGGCGGGCACCCCGGTGCGGGTGCTGGCGAGGGCGCTGCGGATGGAAGCCGCGCTGCCGGCTCTGGTCGCCACCATCGGGGCGGGAATCGTCGGGGTGGGAGTCGGCGTTGGGCTCTACAGCATGGTCGACGAGCGGGGCATCGTGCTCAGCCCGTGGCTGCTGGCGCCGGTGGTGCTCGGGGTCGGGGTGGCCCTGCTCGGCGCGTCGGTCTGCACACCCGCGCTGAAGCGGGTCCAGGCCGAGCCGCTGGCCGACGAATGAGGCGTCCGCCCCTCTGTCGGGGGAGGGGCGGATACCGGGGGTAGTGAGCTGAAGGGGACTCTCTCCGCAGGGGATCCGGGGAGAGTTCCCTTCAGCGCTTTTCGAAGATCAGGTCGTGCGAGACGCGGCCTTCGACGTCGGCGCGCTGCTCGAACTTGGTCACCGGCCGCCACTCCGGCCGCGGCGCCCAGCCGTCGTACCGGTTCTTCAGCGCCGGCTCCGCGGAGCAGACCTCGAGCATCTGCTCGGCGTAGTTCTCCCAGTCGGTCGCCATGTGGAAGGTGCCGCCGGGCGCGAGCCGGGAGGCCACGAGCGCGGCGAACGACGGCGACACGATCCGCCGCTTGTGGTGCTTCTTCTTCGGCCACGGGTCGGGGAAGAACAGCCGCACGCCGTGCAGCGAATCCGGCTTGACGTGCTCGGTCAGCAGCACGACGGCGTCGCCGTGCAGCAGCCGCAGGTTCTCGACGCCCAGCTTTTCGGCGCGCAGCATCAGCTGGCCGAGCCCCGGGTCGTAGACCTCGGCCGCGACGTAGTTGAGCTCCGGCGCCGCGGCGGCCAGCTGCGAGGTCGTCTCGCCCATGCCGGAGCCGATCTCCAGCATCACCGGCGCCTCGCGGCCGAACCACGCGGTGAAGTCGAGCGGCCCTTCGGGCAGCTCGCCCACCGTGCGGCCCAGCCGCGGCCAGTGCTCTTCCCACGCCCGCTGCTGCCCGACGGTCATCCGGCCACCGCGCTTGACGTAACTGACCACGCTGCGCAGCCGACGTCCGTCCTCTTTGTCCACGGACAGAATGTAGCCGGGCGCGCAGCGCCTCCGTTGAGGGTGGTGGTGGGGGCATGGATGGACTAACGAATGGCCTCGATCACCCCGAGACGTGACCGGAGTCCGGCGAGCCCGGCGATCGGGATGGGATCCGGCGTCCGGCCGGTGTGCGCCGGCAAGACGTCGATCCAGCCTTCGTGCCGGTCGGTGTTCATCACCGTCGTCGGAATCGCGTGTCCCGATTTGCCGCGTTCGGACGGCATGAACTCCCAGTAGCCGGATTCGCCGTCCGCGGCCCACGGGACGAATTCCCATCCCGGTCGTCTGCCGAGCAGTTGCGCGATCCGGTCCTCGACGCGGAAACCCTGTTCCCGGGAATCGAGCTTGCCGTCGGCGACCGCGCGCAGCCACCACGGCGCGGGGATCGGGCCCGCCATCCCGGCCGAAGCGCGGAACAGGGCCAGGACGCTGTCCTCGGGCGCGCGGTGCACCCACGCGCGGCGCAGTTCGGACGGCGTCGCTGCCGTCATGGCGGTCTGCGGGAGTTCGATCGCCCGCGACCATTCGAGGTCCAGCATGGGTTCGAGCCGGGGAGCGTCGTCTTCGACGCGGGCTCGGGGAATCGTGCCGCCCAATTCTTGCCCGGTGTCCACCGTCAAGATTCACCTCCAGGGGGGAGTTCAGACGGGTCCGGTGCTCTCACTTATGAATCTTGCCTGGTCGTAGCAGTATGTCCGGTGCCTGTGAGGGAAGCCACAGCTGTTTCACCTTTTGTTAACAAGCTTTTTTGCGGTATTGAGACCGCGGTCACGCTCAGGCGTCGCGTCGTGCCGTCACGAGCACGCCGGCCACGTACAGGGCAACGGTGATGGCCGCGAAGTAACCGAGGTAGCCCCACGGGCTCAGCGGCGCGGCCGGCAACCCGAGCGGCCCCGCGGTGAACCCGCCCGCCCCGACGAACTCGTCGGCGGCGTGGAACGGCATCCACTGGTAGGCGTACTTGCCGAAGCCCGGGATGAAGATCAAGATGCCTTCGAGCACCTGGGTCCACACGATCACCACGGTCAGCGCGAAGGCGACGCTGCGCAGCAGGAGCGCCACGCCGACACCGGCCACCGCGGTGAACAGGAAGACCAGGCTCTGGCCGAGCACCGAGCGCCAGTCGGCGGCCGTGTGCAGCGCGAGGTCGGCGTCCGGCCGCACCAGTGACGCCAGCCCCCAGGAACCGAAGCCGATGACCAGCCCGAGCACCGCGCCCACCGCGCCGACGACCACGACCTTGGCCAGCAGCGCGGGCACCCGGCCCGGCACCGCCTGGAAGGTCAGCCGCATGGTGCCCCAGTTGAACTCCGATGCGGTCGCCAGCACGGCCAGGACGAGCAGCACGGTCCGGCCGTTACCGGTGACGAGCTGGGTGTTGCCGACGGTCGACGGGACCTCCGGGCCAGCCAGCCCGAAGAACACCGCGGTCAACGCGAGCGACGCGACGATCGCGATGGTCAGGCACCACAGCGGCGCCCGCGTGCTGAAGAGCTTGATGCGCTCGGCGCGCAGGAGGTCGCTGGTGGTCATCGGGAGGCCTCCGGGGACGGCACCGCGAACTCGACGGCGTCGCGGGTGAGGTCGAGGTAGGCCTGCTCGAGCGAGCCGGTGATCGGGCTCAGCTCGTGCAGGGTCGCGCCGGCGTCGAAGGCGAGCTGCCCGATCCGGTCACTGTCCACCCCGGACACCAGGAAGGCGCCGTCGGCTTCGGTGAACTCGGCCTGCCCGGTCAGCGCCGCGCGCAGCCGGTCGGAGTGCGGGGTGCGGACGCGGACGCCGTGTTCACTCGTCTGTGCGATGAAGTCGTCCATGGTGCCCTGGTAGATGAGCCGGCCGCGGCCGATCACCACGAGGTCCTGCGCGGTCTGCGCCATCTCGGGCAGCAGGTGGCTGGAGACGAACACGGTCCGGCCCTCGTCGGCCAGCGCGTGCAGCAGCCGGCGGATCCAGGCCATGCCCTCGGGGTCGAGGCCGTTGACCGGCTCGTCGAACAGCAGCACGCGCGGGTCGCCGAGCAGGGCGGCGGCGATCCCGAGCCGCTGCTGCATGCCGAGCGAGTACTGCAGCACTCGCGTCTTGCCGACGCTGGTCAGCCCGACCAGCGCGAGCACCTCTTCGACGCGCTTGTCCGGGATGCCGTTGGTCGCGGCCAGCCAGCGCAGGTGGTCGCGCCCGCTGCGGCCGGGGTGGCGCCAGGTGGCGTCCAGCATCGCGCCGACCGTCCTCAGTGGATCTTTCAGCTGCCGGTACGGGACGCCGTCGACGAGCACCCGGCCGCCGTCGGGGCGGTCGAGGCCCAGGACCAGCCGCATGGTCGTGGACTTGCCCGCCCCGTTCGGGCCGAGGAAGCCGGTGACCCGCCCCGGCTTCGCGGTGAACGTCAATTCGTTGACCGCGGTGGTGGCGCCGTACCGCTTGGTCAGTGCTGCCGCTTCGATCATGGGCTCCCCCATCCGTCGAGGCGAGCCTACTGCGAAACACCGGATCCGGGTCGCCCCCCGACAGCGCGACCCGGATCCGGTGTTTTCCCCTGTTTCCCCTCAGGCGTCCCGCTTCTTCGCGACCCCGAGCGCGACGAGCAGGAACACGAGCGCGATGCCGGCGAAGTACGCCAGCGCCCAGCCGGGGCTCAGCGGGGAGTCCGACGGCGCCGGGCCGTCGACCACCGCCGAGCCGCGGAGGAACTTGTTCGCCACGTTGAACGGCAGCCATTCGTGGATGTGGTGCCCGATCTTCGGGATCAGCTGCACCAGCTCTTCGACGGCCAAGTAGTAGATGAGCAGCAGGGCGATCGCCCCGGCGCTGTGCCGGATGAGGACCCCGAGCGCCACCGCGAGCACGGCGCTGATCGCGAACACCGGGCCGAGCCCGGCGACGTTCAGCCAGTCCTGGGTGGTGTGCAGGCCCAGTCCGTCGTTCGGCCGCATGAGCATGGCGAGGCCCAGTGCGCCGAACGCGCCGATCTCGCCGATCACCAGCGCCACCAGCGCGACGACGACGGCCTTGGCGACCAGCGCCGGCGAGCGGTGCGGCACGGCCTGGAACGTCGTGCGGATGGTGTTGAAGCGGTATTCGGTGGTCACCGCGAGCGCGGCGAGCACCATGACGACGGCGATGCCGAACTGGGAGCCGCCGAACTGGGTGGCCGACAGCGCGATGGGTGCGTCGGCGGGCGACGCGCCGGCCAGGATGGCGGCGAAGCCGACGGACAGGGCGATGGTGATGAGCGCGCACCACCACGGCGATCGGGTGCTGAACAGTTTGATGCGTTCGACCGCGAGCAGGTTCATGATCTTGGTTTCCCCGGTTACTTGGCGGACTCGAGCACGTGCTGCGCCTCGGCGTCGAGACCGGTGTGGTACTCGACGGAGTCGCCGGTGATCGACATGAAGGCCTGCTCGAGCGAGCCGGTCTGCGGGCTCAGCTCGTGCAGCACGATCCGGTTGGCGGCGGCGATCTCGCCGATCTTGTCGCTGTCCATCCCGGACACCACGAGCGCGTTCCCCTCGTCGGCGACCCCGGCGCTGGCGCGCTGCAGGGCGGTACGGAGCTCGGCCAGCTGCGGCGAGCGCACCTTGACCGTGTTCTCCGCCGCGCGGGCGACGAAGTCTTCGGTGGAGGACTGCGAAATCAGCTGCCCGCGGCCGATCACCACGAGGTTGCTCGCGGTCAGCGCCATCTCCGAAAGCAGGTGGCTCGACACGAACACCGTGCGGCCTTCTTCGGCCAGCCGGTGCATGAACTTCCGGATCCAGAGGATGCCCTCCGGGTCGAGGCCGTTCACCGGCTCGTCGAACAGCAGCACCTCGGGGTCGCCGAGCAGGGCGGCCGCGATGCCGAGCCGCTGCGACATGCCGAGCGAGAACCCGCCGGCGCGCTTGTTCGCGACGCTGGTCAGGCCGACCGTCTCGAGCACCTCGTCGACGCGGGTGGCCGGGATGCGGTTGGACTTCGCCATCCACAGCAGGTGGGCGCGCGCCGAGCGGTTCGGGTGCACCCACTTCGCGTCGAGCAGCGCGCCGACGGTGCGCAGCGGCTCCTTGAGGTCGTGGTACTTCTTCCCCCCGATGGTGACCTGGCCGCCCGTCGGGTTGTCCAGGCCCAGGATCATCCGCATGGTGGTGGACTTGCCTGCCCCGTTCGGACCGAGGAAGCCGGTGACCTGGCCCGCGGACACGGAGAAGGACAGGTTGTTCACCGCCAGTGTCTTTCCGTACCGTTTGGTGAGGCCCGTTGCCTCGATCATGACTGCTCCTCTTCCGCCCCTCGCTTACGACGCGTTCATCGTCGCGGGTCGGGGATGGTTTGCGCGTCACCCTGGAGGCCGAACCGCTCCCCCTACCTGAGTAGTACCTTGCTGGCTCTTCGGCCGATGCGCGATCCGTGATGACCCTGAGTCGACCCTGATTCGACGGCATTAATGAACTGTGGTTCAATAATGCCGTGGCCCGGCCGAGGAGCATCACCGACGAGCGGCTGCTGGCCGCGGCGGAGACCGTGATCGGCCGCTGCGGCCCCGGTTTCACGTTGGCGCAGGTCGCGGCGGAAGCCGGGGTTTCGGTCGGCACGGTCGCGCAGCGGTTCGGCTCGAAGAGCGGCCTGCTGCAGGCGATGAGCCGGCGAGCCACGCGGCGGGCGGTCGAGCAGATGCGGGCGTGCGCCGAGCGGACCGGCGACCCGGTCGGCGGCCTGCGCGCCGCGGCGGTGTCGGTCTACGCGGTGCTCGGCGACGCCGAAGAGGCGGCGAACCACCTGGGCCAGCTCGGCGTGGACATCGGCGACCCGGTGCTGCGGTCGTTGCTGGGCGAGCACTTCACGGCGGTCGAGGAAGAACTGCGGCGGCTCGTGCGCGCGGCGGCTCCCTCGTTGCCGCACGCGCCGAGCGTGCCGCGGGCGGCCCGGGTCGTGCTGGACGTGATCAACGGGGTGTCGATCGACTGGTCGATCCGGCCGCACGGGCGGCTGGCCGACCGGCTGGCGGAGGACGTCGACGCGGTCTTGGCCGCGTGGCGGGGACGGGACGGTTCATGAGTGAGCTTGCGAACGAATCGAATTCCACACCGAGTCTCGAAGGCAAGGTCGCGGTGGTCACCGGGGCGACTCGCGGGTGTGGCCGGGCGATCGCGGTGGAGCTGGGCCGCGCGGGCGCGACGGTGTACGTCACCGGCCGCACGACGCGCGAAACGGTGTCGCCGATGAAGCGCCCGGAGACGATCGAAGAAACGGGCGAGCTGGTCGAGGCGGCGGGCGGCAAGGCGGTGGTCGTCCGCTGCGACTTCACCGAACAGTCCGATGTGGACGCCTTGCGGGCCCGCATCGAGTCCGAAGTGGACGGAATCGACATCCTGGTCGACGACGTCTGGGGCGGCGACATGTACTTCCACTTCGACGCGCCGTACTGGGAGACGCCGCTGGAGGACGCGCTCACCCTGACGCACAACGCCCTGGACACGCACCTGATCGCGTTGCACAAGCTCCTGCCGCTGGTGGTCGCCCGGCGCGGGCTCGTCCTCGAGGTGACCGACGGCGACAACGACGACTACGTCGGCGCGGGCCTCCCCTACTACCTGGCCAAGTGCGGCATCCGCGCGCTCGGCCGGGCGCTCGGCGTGGAGCTGAAGAAGAACGACTGCGTCGGCCTCGCCGTCACGCCGGGGTTCCTGCGTTCGGAGTCGATGCTCGACCACTTCGAGGTCACCGAAGAAAACTGGCGCGACGCGGTCGGCAAGCTCGCCCCGGTCGACTTCAAGATCTCCGAGACGCCGTACCTGCTGGCCCGCGGCGTCGCGGCCCTCGCGCAGGACCCGGAGGTCGCCCGCTTCGCCGGCCAGACGCTGGCTTCCTGGACGCTGATGAAGGAGTACGGCTACACCGACGTCGATGGCGACCGCCCGGACTTCGGCCGGTGGCTCACCGAAGTCCGCAACGCGGGCAAGGACCCGGCCACCACCCCGCCGGACGGCTTCCGCTGATTCAGCCGAGGCCGGGGCGCGCGAGACCGGTTTCGTAGGCCAGCACCACGGCCTGCACCCGGTCCCGCAGCTCCAGCTTCGCCAGGATCCGCCCGACGTGCGTCTTCACCGTCGCCTCGGACAGGAACAGCGCCTCGGCGATCTCCAGGTTCGACATGCCCTTGGCGATCAGCACGAGCACTTCGCGCTCGCGGTCGGTGAGCACGTCCAGCTCGGCGGTGTCCCGCATCGGCGGGCCGCCGGTGCCGACGAACCGGTCCAGGAGGCGGCGGGTCACCGACGGCGAAACCACCGCGTCGCCCGAGGCCACCGCGCGCAGCGCCGACACCAGGTGGTCGGGCTGGGTGTCCTTGAGCAGGAACCCGCTCGCCCCGCCCTGCAGCGCCGCGTAGACGTACTCGTCGAGGTCGAACGTCGTCATCACCAGCACGCGCGCGGTGCCGTCGGCGACGATCCGCTTGGTCGCCTCGACGCCGTCGAGCACCGGCATCCGGACGTCCATCAGCACGACGTCGGGACGCAGCCGCGCGGCCAGCTCGATGGCCTGCGCGCCGTCGCCCGCCTCGCCGACGACGTCGATGTCGGCCTGCGCACCCAGCACCATCCGGAACCCGACGCGCATCAGTTCCTGGTCGTCGACGACCACCACCCGGATCACTTGTCCAACCTAACCGGCAGGGCCGCGCGGACCTGCCACCCTCCGCCCGGAGCCGGGCCCACGTCCAACGTTCCGCCGTACACGTGCGCGCGTTCGCGCATGCCGATCAACCCGTTCCCGCCCGGCAGCCTGCGCTCGCCCCGCCCGGCCGGGACGAGCTGCCCGGCGCCGTCGCCGTCGTCGGACACCAGCACCTCCACCAGGTCGCCGGTGCGCTGGACCCGCACCGAAGCGGTCGCGCCGCGCCCGGCGTGCTTGAGCGTGTTCGTCAGCGACTCCTGCACGATCCGGTAGATCCCCAGCGAGACGCCGGCCGGCAGGTCGCCCAGCTCGCCGAGCTCCAGCTGCACCGGCACCCCGGCGGTGCGCATCCGGTCGGCCAGCTCGGCGAGGGCGTGCGCGTCCGGCTGCGGGACGCGGGGCTCGCCGTCCGCGTCGTCGCTGCGGAGCACGTCGAGCAGGCGCCGCAGTTCGCCGAGCGCGCCCCGGCCGGTTTCGGAAATCGTTTGCAGGGCGCGCTGAGCGAGCTCGGGGTTGCTCTGGAGCGCGTAGGACGCGCCGTCGGCCTGCACGACCATGACGCTCACCGCATGCGCGACGACGTCGTGCAGCTCGCGCGCGATCCGCCCGCGCTCCTCGGCCACCGCGATCCGGGTGGCCTGGTCCCGTTCGGTCTCGAGCAGGTGCAACCTGGCCTCCACTTCCACGTCGTAGGCGCGCCGGGCCCCGACGAACTCGCCGAGGGTCCAGCACAGGGCGATCCCGAACGCGAGGAACAGCGCCGAGAGGATGATCTCCGACTCCGGGCCCAGCGCCAGCATCAGCGCCGAGCCGGCCACGACCGCGCCGACGTACACCAGCCCCTGCCGCCGCCCGGCGTAGACGACGACCGAGTAGATGCTCATCGCGAGGCCGGCGATGCTCGAGATGCCCAGCTCCAGCGTCGCGTGCACGACGCCGATCACCAGCACGACGTAGGCCGACCACAGCGGCGACCGCCGCCGGAACACCAGCGGCAGGATCATCGCGACCTCCACCGGCACGGTGACGTACCAGGGCGGCAGCCCGGTGCCCTCGTCCAGGCCGCCGGCGGCGATCAGCAGCAGGTCGAACAGGCCGAGCAGGACGGCGAGCACCGAGTCGCCCGCCATGGGGTGGGCACGCATCCAGAGGCTCAGCCGTCGCACCACACAACCCTAGGTCGCGCCGCGGGGACCGCGCGTCGGTCGCCGGTACCACCTTCGGTGCGACCTGCGGATGACCTACATGGCACGATTCAGGGGTCGTCCGTATGTCGGGAGGGGGGCCGTGACGTCACCGGAGCAGGGCCGGCTCGCGGGTCCGCTGTCGATGTCGGTGGCCAACCTGTGCCACCGCCTGCAGCCGCAGGTCTCCGCGCGCACCGCCGCCGGGTTCGCCGAGGTGCTGCGCCGGCTCGGCGCGCCGCTGCAGGTGGCCGTGGCCGGCCGGATCAAGTCGGGCAAGTCCACGCTGGTCAACGCGTTGATCGGGCGCCGGGTCGCGCCGACCGACATCGGCGAGTGCACGCGGCTGGTGACCCGGTTCCAGTACGGCACGGTCGACCGCGTCGAGATCGTCTTCACCGACGGCCGCAAGCAGGTGCTCCCGTTCGCCTCCGACGGCATGATCCCCGCCGAGCTGGGCGTCGACATCGAACAGGTGTCGCACATCGAGGCGTACCTGACCAACGCCGTCCTCCAGGGCATGACGGTGATCGACACCCCGGGCCTCGGCTCGCTCGACGCCGCGTCGGTGTCCCGCACCGAGCAGCTGCTGGGCGCGGCGAAACACCGCAAGGAAGAAGACGGCGAAGAGGGCTCCGACGAGCTCGACGACACCTCCCGCAACGCCGTCGCGGGCGCCGAAGCCGTCCTGTACGTCGTCACGCAGGGCGTTCGCGCGGACGACCAGCAGGCCCTCGCCGCCTTCACCGCGGCCACCGCGAGCCGGGAGGCGGGCCCGGTCAACGCGATCGCCGTGCTCAACAAGGCCGACACCATCGCGCCCGAGTCCGTCGAAGGTTCCGGCGGCGACGTCTGGAAGGCCGCGACCCTGCTCGCCGAGAAGCAGGCGTCGACGTTGAAGCCGCGGGTCGCCGACGTGCTGCCGGTGATCGGGCTGATCGCCGAATCCGCCGAGTCCGGCGGGTTCACCTCCGCCGACGCCGAGGCCCTGCGGCAGCTCGCCCAGCTCGACGACGACGTCCTGCAGACCATGCTGATCTCGGCCGACATCTTCACCAGCTGGGAGTGCGACGTCCCGGCGGGCACGCGGCTGCGGCTGCTGGAGAAGCTCGACCTGTTCGGCATTTCCCACGCCGTCGAGGCCATCCGCAAGGAACCGGAGATCACGGCGGGCGCGCTGCGGCGGGCGCTGCTCGACGCGTCCGGCCTCGAAGCCGTCCGCCAGCGGCTGTCGGTCGTGTTCGCCGCCCGCGCCGACGGCATCAAGGCGGCCGCCGCGCTGGCCTCGGTGACCGCGCTCTCGCACGCCTCGGCCGATCCGGCGGAGCGCCAGCGCGTCCACGACGCCATCGAGGTGCTGCTCGCCAAGCCCGAAGCCCACCAGCTGCGGCTGCTCGAAGCGCTGACGCTGGTCGCCTCGGGCGCGGTCGACATGCCGGAGGACCTGTCCGAAGAGGTGCTGCGGGTCGGCAGCAACGCCGACATCGGCGCCCAGCTCGGCAAGCCCGGCGCCCCGCGCCCGGAGCTGGCCGCGCACGCGCTCGAGCGCGCGGGCTGGTGGCGGTCGTTCGCGTCCTTCGGCGCGACGCCGGCGCAGAGCCGCGTCGCGCACGTGGTGCACCGGGCCTACTTCCTGATCTGGCAACAGCTCCGCGAAGCGTGAATCTTGTGGGGGTGCAACCCCCACACCCCGCCCGGGGGGCTCCGCCCCCACGGACCCCCCAAAGCGTGGTGTTGTTTCTGGTTGCCGACTTCCGCTGGTGAGACGCTTCTTCCGCGTACTGTTGAGTCGTGCGCCTAGAAAACACGACATCCTGGCGAGCCGGCTGGAGCAGCGAGACCGAGGTCGACGTCGCGCTGTACATCCGGGACGCCCTGGCACTGTCCGTTTCCGAGGGACAGGTGCTGCCGCCGGTGGAGCCGCAGGTCCCGGTGCACGTCCCGGCCGGGCTCGACCGGGCGGCCGTCCAGGCGCAGTGGGCCGACTGGTGGGTCGACCTGCTGGCCTTCCTCCGCAACCGCGAGGACCCGGACCCGCGCAGCCCGCGCACCCGCTACGGCAGGCCCGCGCTCGCGCCGGGGTCGGTGATGCGGCAGGCGGTCGAGTTCTTCGGGCAGGCCGCGGCCCGCCACTTCGCCAACGCCCGCGGCCCCGCCCTGCGCGGCACCAGCGAGCCGTCCGGCAACAACCCGTGGGCCCCCGGCTTCTACCGCCGCCAGATCGTGGCCGGCGAGCGGCTCGGCCAGCTGGTGCGCGAGGCGGAGGTCAAGCAGGGCCGCCGCGCCTACCCCTTCCGCTTGAACGTCATCGAGATCTCGGTTGCCGGTTCGATCTGGCTGCGCACGGCCGAAGACCAGCTGCTGGTCTCCTCCCGCCTCGCCGAAAACGGCCCCGGCCTCGAAGCCGTCCTCCGCGAGGTCATCGACGAACTCGTCTGACCCCCGATCCCCATAAACCGAGCGCTCGGTCTGATAATGGCGGCATGGAGACGACCGTCGACGAGCCGTCGTGGCTGCGCACCGGGTCCTGGGTCGGCTGCCCCCTCATCGGGGGCGCGCTCGGCGTGGGCGTCTGGGCCATCGCCGCGTGGGTGAGCGACCTGCCCGCCTTCCCGTTCCAGGGCGTGTTCAAGGTGCTCACCAAGCTGCCCCAGCCGTGGGCGACGCTGGCCGCGGTCGGCGGCGGGCTCGTGCTCGGGCTGGTGTTCGCCGTGATCTGGGCCCACGAACGGCTCGTCGTCACGGTGTCGCCGACCCGGGTCACCCTGGTCCGCGGCGACAAGACCCGTCGCATCGAGGCCGACCTCGAAGCCGTCTACCTCGACGGCAAGGAGCTCGTCCTGCGCACCACCGACGGCCGGGAGATCGCCCGCGAGAAGACCGACCTCACGGGCCGCGAGCTGGCGCCCGCCTTCGCCGAGCACGGCTACCCCTGGCAGGACGAGCCGGTCGAGCGATGAGGACCGTCGACCCGGCCAAGCACGCGGCCAAGCGCCGCGCGATCGTCGACGCCGCCGCCGGGTGCTTCGCCGAGAAGGGCTTCGAACGGACGACGACGGCGGACATCTGCCGGGCCGCGGGCATCAGCTCCGGCAGCCTCTTCCACTACTTCCCCAGCAAGCGCGCGGTGTTCACGGCGATCTTCAGCGACGACGCCGCCGAGACGGCCGGGCGTCTCGAAGCCGCGGCGAAGACCGACGATCCGCTGACCGCGCTGCTCGACGTCGTCGCCGAGCTGGCCGGCCAGGTCGCGCACCCCGCGATCGCCCGGCTCGTGCTGGAAGCCGCCGCGCAGGCCGCCCGCGACGACGACTTCGCCGAGCTGGTCCGCCGCAACGACCACGCGCTGCGGGACGGCCTGGCCGTCCTGGCCGCCCGCGCCGCCGCGGCCGGTCAGATCGACCCCGGTGTCGCGCCGCGCGCGGTCGCCGGCTGGCTGGCCGGGCTGGTCGACGCGATGATCTCGCGGGCCAGTCTCGATCCGGACCTCGATCTGCCCGCCGAACTGGCGATCCTCCGGACGATCCTGATCCGGTTCCTTCGTCCGGTTTCGCCACCGGCGGGCGGCTGAGTCCGCCAAGATGTGCTCATGGCGTGGTTTCGCAAGGAGGGAACCGGCGGCGGCGCGGCCGCGTCGGACACCGATGTGCACCCCTTGCAGCAGGTGAGTGAGCTCGAACGCGCTCTCGCGGACCGCCAGGCGCTGATCCAGATGTGCCTGTACGCCCTGGACCGCGCCCGCAGCGGCGGCGTCGTCGAGCGCCTGGAAGAGGGGCTGGCCGCGATCGGCGTCCAGGCCCTGCGGCCCGACGGCGAGCGGTTCGACCCGGCCCGCCACGAAGCCGGCGGCGCGATCCCGACCGAGGACCCGGCGCTCGACGGTCTCGTCGCGGAAACCGAGGTCACCGGCTTCGCCGACCACGACCGCCTGCTGCGTGCCCCGATCGTCACCGTCTACGCGAAGAAGAACCCGTGAGCGCACCGACCGCGCCGAGCCTGCCCGCGCAGGTCGCCGCGACCCGAGACCAGCTGCTGACCGTCGTCCGCGACGCCGATCCGGCCGCCGCCAAGTGGGTCGAAGACATCCGGAAGGCCCGGCCGAAGAAGCCCGCCGTCGTGGTCGTCGGCGAGACGAACCGCGGGAAGAGCTCGCTGGTCAACGCCCTGCTCGCGCGGCCGGGGCTGTCCCCCGTGGACGCCGATGTGGCCACCGCGACCTACCTGGTGTTCGACCACGCGGACACCTGGGCCGCGCACGCCTGCTACCCCGGCCAGCTGGCCCCGGTGCCGATCGACCTCGGCCAGCTGATCAACTGGGTGTCCGCCGCGCACGAGCTGCCGCCCGGCCAGCTCCCGCCGCGGTACGTCGAGGTCACCGGGCCGGTGCCGCTGCTCGAACGGCTGTCGCTGGTCGACACGCCGGGCGTCGGCGGGCTCGACTCGATGCACGGCGAGCTCGCCAAGGAAGCGGCCGCGGGCGCCACCGCGCTGCTGTTCGTCGTCGACGCGTCGGCGCCGTTCACCTCGACCGAGCTGCAGTTCCTCCGTGACGTCGGCGACCGCGTCGAGACAGTCGTGTTCGCGCTGACCAAGGTGGACATGTTCCGCGGCTGGCGCGAGGTCATGGAGGCCGACAAGCAGCTGCTGCGCGAGCACGCGCCCCGCTTCGCCGAAGCGGTGTTCCACCCGGTGTCGGCGCGGATGTTCGAGACCGCGGCCAAGGCACCCAACGAGCAGATGGCCGCGATGCTGCGGGAGAAGTCCGGGGTCGCGGCGATCCAGACGGCGTTGCAGGAGCTGCTCGTCGGCCGCTCGGCGATGCTCGGCGAGGCGAACACGCTGCGCGCGCTGTCCAGCGCGCTGGGCGAGCTGAAGGCGAAGCTGCAGGCCGAGAGCCGGGCGCTGTCGGCAGGCGAGGCCGAGGCCGAGCAGCTGCGCGAACGCCGTGACCAGCTGCAGGCCGAACGCCGGAGCTCGACCCGCGGCTGGCAGCTGAAGCTGCGCGGCGAGGTGCAGCGCACCCGCGTCGAGGTCGGGCACGAGAGCAGCCGTCAGATGCGGGACGCGCAGACGCACTTCCGCCAGCTGATCGACGCGGCCAAGCGTGACGAGCTGGCCGCGTTGCCCCAGCAGGTCGACATCGCGCTGCAGACGACGTCGCAGCGGATCTCGATGCTGCTTTCGCAGCGGCTGAACCAGGTCACCAACGTCTCGCTCTCGGAGCTGTTCTCGCCCGAAGAGCTCGACGTCATCCGCGCCCAGTTCGCCCGGGCCGGCGGCCCGCCGGTGGTGCTGCGCCCGCCGGACAAGAAGCCGCCGACGGCCGAAGACAAGCTGCTCGTCTTCATGGGCATCTCCGGCGGCGTCGGCGCGGGCAAGGTGGCCGCGCTGCCGCTGGCCGGCGTGGCGATCCTGAATCCGGTCGTGCTGCCCGCGACGATCATCATCGGCCTCGGCGCCGGCTGGTGGATGGCCCGCACGCGCAAGCACGCGGCCGACAAGCAGCACATGAAGCAGTGGCTGGTCGAGGCCATCGCGGACGCCCGCTCGACGCTCGACCAGCTCGTCGCCGAGCAGCTCATCGAGGCCGAGCAGCAGCTGTCGATGGCGCTCGACGAGGCGCTCGGCCGGCGCATCGACGCCATCGAGGCGGAGCTGAAGGAAGTCGACAAGACGATCAAGATGGGCGCGCAGGAGCGGGCCAAGAAGATCGCGATCGTGTCGAAGCGGCTCAAGGAGGTCAGCGACGGCCGCGAGCGCGCCGAGGCCTTCCTGACGCGCATCCGGGCACTGCGGGACAAAACCGCCTGAACACCGGTCCGGTTGTGGAGCGGAACCGAACGGGCCTACGGTGAGTCATACCCTCAGACAGCAGGTCGGAGCGTGTTACCCGGTTCGAAGGGGGAAGTCCCATGTGGGTCGACGAGAGCGGCGGCAGCGACACCGACGCGAGCAGCCCGGACGCGATGACCGTCCACGTCGACGGCCAGGAGTACCAGGCCGAGGTCAACTACGACGTGAACGAAGACGGGGTGAACGACACCGCGATCATCGAGCACGACGACGGCTCGGCCCAGGCCTTCATCGACTCGAACCACGACGGCCAGGCCGACCACTACGCCGTGCTGGACGAAAACGGGAAGGTCGTCGAGCAGGCGGTCTACGACGAGGCCAGCGGCCAGTGGGTCCACGACGGCGGCTCCGGCGGCCACGACGACTCCGGCACCGGCCGGGACGACAGCTCCGGCGGCCACATCCACGCCGACCTGCCGGACGGCGAGGTGGACGCGGGGGTCGCGACCATCGACACCGACCACGACGGCCACAACGACACGGTCATCGTCGAGACGAAGAGCGGCGGCACCATCGCCTTCACCGACAAGGACGGCGACGGCGAAGCGGACATCGCGGTGCAGACCGAGGCGGACGGCACGACCACGACGTTCGAGCACTCCGGCCCTGGTCAGTGGACCGAAGTCTCCAGTGGACTGATGAACGAAGGCGACCCGGCCGCGGACGCCGCGTGGGGCGAGGCGGGCACGCAGACGCTGGAGGGCGTCGCGCGCATCGACTCCGGCACCGGGCAGTGGATTTCGCCGAACTGAAAGTGACCCAGGTCATAGTTTGAAAGCCCGAGGCTGCGGCCTCGGGCTTTCTTCATGTCTTCAATGAAAACGACCAGGTCACGGCTGTGTCCCAGGCCACCGGAAGATTTTCAGCGAATGCACCGATCAAGTGACATCTGAATCGATTCCCTTATCGTTCTTGTGAGAGAACCTACACGTCAGCTCTCGGTTACTCGCCGGTCATGCGGCTACTCTCAGGGAATCCCAAATCGCGCACACCGGTTCGCCAGCCGGTGCGCGAAGCCATTCGGTCGCCGGCAATGACGCCCGCACCGGGACAACGTCGTTCCGGTGCGGGCGCATTTGTCGTCGGAAGTCAGGAGTAGAGATGACCGCAGTCGCCATCCCCGGACTGGACACCGCGCCGACGACGCACACTGGCGTGCTGTCCTTCGTCCGGGAGGTCGCCGAGCTGACCACCCCGGACCGTGTGGTGTGGGTCGACGGGTCCGACGAAGAAGCCGCCCGGATCAACCAGGAACTGGTCGAGGCCGGCACGTTCGTGCAGCTCAAGTCCAAGCCCAACTCCTTCTGGGCCACTTCCGACCCGAACGACGTCGCCCGCGTCGAAGACCGGACCTTCATCTGTTCGGAGCGTCCCGAGGACGCCGGTCCGACCAACAACTGGATGGACCCGGCCGAGATGAAGGCCACCATGACCGAGCTGTTCCGCGGCTCGATGCGTGGCCGCACGATGTACGTCATCCCGTTCTGCATGGGCCCGCTCGGCGACGAGAATCCCAAGCTGGGTATCGAAATCACGGATTTCGCCTACGTTGTCGCGTCGATGCGCGTGATGACCCGCGCCGGCAAGGCGGCGCTCGAGAAGTTCATCGCGCCGGACGGCAGCGAGCGCGAATTCGTGCCCGCGCTGCACTCGGTCGGCAAGCCGCTCGAACCGGGCGAGAAGGACGTTTCCTGGCCCTGCAACGAGACGAAGTACATTTCGCACTTCCCCGAGGAGCGCGCGATCTGGAGCTACGGCTCGGGTTACGGCGGCAACTCCCTGCTGGGCAAGAAGTGCTACTCGCTGCGGATCGCGTCGGTGATGGCCCGTGACGAGGGCTGGCTCGCCGAGCACATGCTGATCCTCAAGCTGATCTCGCCGGAGGACAAGGTCCACTACGTCGCGGCCGCGTTCCCGAGCGCCTGCGGCAAGACCAACCTCGCCATGCTGCAGCCGACCATCCCGGGCTGGCGCGCCGAGACCCTGGGCGACGACATCGCCTGGATGCGCTTCGGCGAGGACGGCCGCCTGTACGCGGTCAACCCCGAGTTCGGCTTCTTCGGCGTCGCGCCGGGCACCGACTGGCACACCAACCCGAACGCCATGCGCACGATCGAAAAGGGCAACACGGTCTTCACGAACGTCGCCCTGACCGACGACGGCGACATCTGGTGGGAGGGCATGGAGAACACGCCCGCGCACGCCACCTCGTGGAAGGGCCAGGACTGGACGCCGGACTCGGACGAGAAGGCCGCCCACCCGAACTCGCGCTACTGCACGCCGATGTCGCAGTGCCCGATCCTCGCGCCGGAGTGGGACGACCCGAAGGGCGTGCCGATCTCGGCGATCCTGTTCGGTGGCCGCCGCAAGACCACGGTCCCGCTGGTGAACGAGGCCCGCGACTGGCAGCACGGCGTGTTCATGGGCGCCACCATGTCGTCGGAGACCACGGCCGCGGCGGCCGGCGCGGTCGGCAACGTCCGCCGCGACCCGATGGCGATGCTGCCGTTCCTCGGCTACCACGCCGGTGACTACTTCAAGCACTGGCTGAACCTGGGCAAGAACGCCGACGC
Organism: Amycolatopsis sp. NPDC004747; assembly: GCF_053601335.1. NCBI lineage: Bacteria > Bacillati > Actinomycetota > Actinomycetes > Pseudonocardiales > Pseudonocardiaceae > Amycolatopsis > Amycolatopsis sp. NPDC004747. The sequence continues at coordinate 235,088 of NZ_JBSGBQ010000006.1, forward strand.
GAACAAGCTGCCGAAGATCTTCTACGTCAACTGGTTCCGCCGCGGCGACGACGGCCGGTTCCTGTGGCCGGGCTTCGGCGAGAACTCGCGGATCCTGAAGTGGGTCGTCGAGCGCGTCGAGGGCAAGGGCAACGCCGTCGAGACGCCGGTCGGCTTCGTGCCGCGGGCCGAGGACCTCGACACCGAGGGCCTCACCGAGCCGATCGAGGACATCCAGGCCGCCCTGGACGTCAAGCCCGAGGAGTGGCGCGAGGAGCTGCCGCTGATCGAGGAGTGGTTCGAGAAGATCGGCGAGGTTCCGACGTCGCTGCGTGACGAGCTCGACGCGCTGGCCCAGCGCCTGAGCTAGTACCCAAGCAGAAGGGGACGCTTCCCGGCCGCATCCGGGAGGCGTCCCCTTCTTCCTTTTCCGAGTAGTTTCGCCGCCATGAGACCGTTCCGCTTCGGCGTGGCCTTGTACGTGCCCGGCTCACGAGCCGAGTGGATGGCGAAGTGCCGCCGGGCCGAGGAGCTGGGCTACGACGTCGTCGGCGTGGTCGACCACCTCGGCCGGGTCGCGCCGGTGCCCTCGCTGCTCCTCGCCGCCGAGGCCACCGAGCGGATCCGGCTGAACACCTACGTCCTCAACGCGAGCTTCCACAACCCGGTGCTGCTGGCCCGCGATCTCGCCGCGCTCGACGAGTTCACCGGCGGCCGGGTGGAGATCGGGATCGGCGCCGGGTACGTCCGCGAGGAGTTCGAAACGGCCGGGATCGACTGGGGCACGCCCGGTCGCCGGTTCGGCCGGCTCGTCGACGTGGTCACCGAGCTCGAGCGCGAGTTCGCCGGCCGCCGGCGGCCGCCGCTGCTGCTCGGCGGCCGCGGCGACCGGATGCTGACCTTCGCCGCCGCGCACGCCGACACCATCGCCCTCACCGGCACCGCCCCCGGCGCGGCCGAGGGGCGGCTGGCCCTGGCCGGCGCCGGCGCGCTGGCCGAGCGCGCCGGCTTCCTGCGGCGAGTGCTCGACGGCCGGGACGTCGAACTGAACCTGATGGTCCACTTCGTCCGGATCACCGACGACCGGCGGGCCGCTCTGGAGGAGGCCCACCAGCTCGTGCCGCACCTCGGCGTCGAGGAGCTCGGCGAGCTGGCCACGGTCCTCGCCGGCTCGGCGGAAGCGGCGGCCGAGCAGCTGCTGCGCACCCGCGAGACCCTCGGCGTCAGCTATTTCACCGTGCTCGAAGACGACCTCGAGCGGCTCGCCCCGGTGATCGAAAAGCTCCGCTGAGTACCTTGGTCGGCATGACTGGGGATTTCCGTTTCGGTGTCAACATGATCGTGCCGGACAGCCGCGCCGCCTGGGTGGCGAAGTGCCGCAAGGCCGAGGACCTCGGCTTCGACGTCGTGTCGGCGGCCGACCACCTGGGGATGGCGCCGCCGTTTCCGGCGCTCGTGCTGGCCGGCGAGGTCACCTCGCGCGTCAAGCTGAACACCTTCGTGCTCAACACGCCCTTCTACAACCCGGTGCTGCTCGCCCGCGACGTCACGGGCACCGACCAGTTCACCGGCGGCCGGCTGGAGCTCGGCCTCGGTGCCGGGTACGTCAAGGCGGAGTTCGAGGCCGCCGGGATGCCGTTCCCGTCCGCTCGCGAGCGCGTCGACCACCTCGAGCGGACGATCACCGAGCTCAAGCGGCGGTACGCCGACCCGGAGCACAAGCCCGCGCCCACGCGTCCCGAGGGACCGCCGCTGCTGCTCGCCGGCCGCGGCGACCGGATCCTCACGCTGGCCGCCGAGCACGCCGACATCATCGGCTTCACCGGCACGGCGAAGACGCCGGACGGCGCCGCGCTGGCCCCGGCGAGCGCCGAGGAGATCGAGGAGCGCGTCGAGTTCGTGCGGGCGAAGCTCGGCGACCGTGAGGCCGAGTTCAACCTGCTCTGCCACTTCGTGAACATCACCGAAGACCGCGCGGGCGCGCTCGAGGAGCTGGCCAAGCTCACCCAGGGCGTGCTGAGCGTCGACCAGCTCGCCGAGGTCCCGACCGCGCTGGTCGGCTCGCCCGCCGCGGTCACCGAGCAGCTCCACGCGCACCGCGAGCGGTTCGGCCTGACCTACTACACCGTGCTGGAGCACAACATGGACCAGTTCGCCCCGGTGCTCGAAGCCCTCCGGTGATCGACGCGAAGGCGCTCGGCGTCCGGGCCGGCGAGCTGTGGCTGTTCGACGACCTCGACTTCTCCGTCGACCCCGGGGAGTGCGCCGCGATCGTCGGGCCCAACGGGGTCGGCAAGTCGACCTTGATGCGCTGCCTCTACGGCATGCAGAAGCCACAGCGGGGCCGTGTGCTGGTGGACGGCAAGGTGCCGGACGAGCGGGACGTCGGGTTCCGGCGCAAGGTGTCGGTGCTCTTCGACGACTCCGACTTCTTCGCCGAGCTGACCCCGCTGCAGCACCTCGAGCTGCTGTCCGGTTCGTTCGGCGCCGACCTCGGCGACCACGAGGAGCTGCTGCGGGACGCGGGCCTCGGCGACCGCATGCGCGTGACGTCCGGGCACTTCTCCGCCGGCCAGCGCCGCCGCCTTCTGCTGCTCGGCGTCACGGCCCGGCCGCACCGGGTGCTGCTGCTGGACGAGCCGGAACGCGCGCTGGACACCGCGGGCAAGGAGTGGCTGGTCGAGGTGATCGGCCGGTCGACGGCGGCCGGCGCGGCGGTCGTGGTGGCCACTCACCACCCGCCGCTGCTGGAGGCCGCGGACAGCGTGCTCGAACTGTGGTGACCGCGGCTCCGCGCAGGATGCGGATCCCGGGCCGCAAGCGGTTCGGCGGGGTCTTCAGCGGCGACACCGCCGGCTTCGTCTTCCTGTTCGGCTTCGGGTTCCTGTTCACCGCGTTCTTCCACGTCGACGGCTGGCGGCCGGCCCTCTACGGGTCGTCCACTGTGGACTTCCCGGCCGTGCTCGGGCTGTTGACGCTCTGCTGCGCGGTCGGCTGGCGCGGCCTGCTGCGCCGCGGTTTCGCCTGGGTCGAACCGGCGCAGCTGACCTGGCTCGACTTCGCCCCGGTCGACCGTGGCCGGGTCGTCACGCTGCGGCTGCTCGGCGCGTGGACCGGCGTGGTCGCGGTGACCGGCTACCTGGCCGCGCTGCTGCTCGCGGTCGGCGGCGCCGGGCTGGACCAGTGGCGGGCGGCGGTCGCGATCGTCGTCGCGACCGGGGTGGCGGCCTTCGCGTCGGCGAGGCGGACGCCGGTGCGCGTCGACGCGCTCGGCCCGCTGGTGCTCGCCGTCCTCGGCCTGGCGATCGCTGCGCTCGACTTGGGCCCGGCGGCCGTCCAGTTCGTCGCGGCGGGGGTGCTCGTCGCGGCCCTGCCGCTGGCCTTCGGCGGCGAGCCGGTGTCGCACGCGGGGCGGGCGGCGCTGCTGGCCGGGTGGGACGGCCGGGTGCTGCGCTCGGTCGCCGTCACCTTCCTCGATCCGATGATGCTGCTGCCGCCGTCCGCGCCGGCCGGCGGGCTTTCGCTGCGCCACCCGACACCGCTGCGGCTGGCCTGGGCGGGCACCCTCGGCCGGGCCCGGTACGCGGGCGCGGCGCTGCTGGTCGGCCTGGCCGTCGTCGTCGCGCACATCGCCGTGCCGACGGTGCCGGGCGCGGTCCTGATCGGCGTCGGCGGGTACGTCGCCTTGATGCCGTTCTGCGGCGGGCTCGGCGAGCTCTGGCGCAACCCGGGCCGGCGGCGGTGGCTGGGTTCGAGCGACCGCGACCTCGTCGTGGCCCACGGCCTGGTGCTCGGCGGCGTGGGTCTCCTCTGGTGGACAGCGCTCTTCGTGGTCACCCTCGCGGGTGGGACGTCGTTCGCCCCGACGGCCTGGCTCGCCGTGCCGCTGTCGGTGCTTTCGATCCTTCGCACGGTCACCCGCACCGCCGTTGACTACGCGAATCCCGCGTTCGTGGACACCCCGATGGGCCCGATGCCCGCCAACCTCACCCGGCAGCTCTTCCGCGGTCTCGATCTGCAGCTGGTCGGCATCGCGCTGCTCGCCGCCGCCGTTTGACCTACCCTCGGTGCGACGAAGGGAGCAGCGAGTGGGCGGCGGGCACGCACCGGGCGTCGGGCGCAGGGCGACCAGCGAGTTCCCGCCCGGCTGGACCGACGAGCAGATCATCTCCGTGGTCAAGGACGTCGCGAACGACCCCAGCGAGGCCCGGCGGCAACAGCGCAACGGCCGCTGGCGCTGTGCCGGCGAGCGGTTCAACGTGCACCTGATCGTGCTGGTCGAGGACAACGGGCACGTGCACACCGCCTACCCGGTGGCCGGGCCGGGCGTGATCCGCAACCCGGACACCGCACGGGACCCGGCGAACCCCACGGTCGCCGACCTCAAGGGCAACCGGATCAGCTTCTTCGCCGACAGCGTGCTGACCATGATCGGCAACCGGCTCTCCCCCGAGGACTACACGCACTACCGGACGCTGCTGTGGGCCGGCGAGTGGGAGGAGCTGGCCGACGTGCTGGCCGCCCACGCCTACCGGGTCGGCTTCGGCTTTTCCGCCGACGAGTTCTCCGACTTCGAGAAGCTGCTGAACAGCTACGACCTGCCGGTGCCCGGGTGCGCGTTCCTCAACGACCGCGAGCACATCCTCAAGCAGCTGCGGCCGCTCTAACTCGCCTGCGAAAGCGGAGGTGACGCGGCGGGCGTGACGGCCGCGCGCAGCTCCTCCAGCGGCAGGCCCACGGCGTCGGCGATGGCCGCGACCGTGAAGAACGCCGGCGTCGGGATGCGGCCGGTTTCGATCTTCCGGAGCGTCTCGACCGAGATCCCCGCCTCCGCGGCGACGTCGACCATGCTCCGGCCGGCCCGCGCCGCCCGCAGCGCCTGGCCGAGGCGTTCGCCCCGTTCGCGCTCTTCATCCGTCAGCGGTACCCGCACCATGAGAGGGATTTTAATACCACTGCGGCCCGAAGCGCTTCCGTTGAGGGCGGTGGCGGGGGCATGGATGGAACACCAGTAGTTGTCCACGACCTGTGGACAACTCTGTGCACAGGTGTGGAAAAGGCCCCGCCGAACCGGAGTTCGGCGGGGCCCCACCACATCTAGTGCCCTCAGGCGCCCGCGGGCACCGGAAGTGGCATGCCGGGCAGGCTCTGGTCGTTCGGCACCACGCCGTCGACGAGGTAGGCCTCCACGACCTTGTCCACACCCGCGTTGCCGCCGGCGTAGATGCCGTGGTCACCTTCGCCGGTGATCGTCAGCATCCGCGAACCCGCGAACGCCTTGTGCGCGCGCTTCGCGCCCTCGATCGGCGTCGCCGGGTCGTGCTCCGACTCGACGATCAGCACCGGCGGGACACCCTTGCCGTCCAGGACCGGGAGCGGGGACGGCGGCTTCTTCCAGAACAGGCACGGCTGGATGAACCAGCCGGCACCCAGGAGCGGCAGCTGCTGGTCGATCAGCTTCTGCGAGTCCCGGATGGCGCTGTTGGGCGAGCCGGTCCACGGACCCTCGTTGCACGGGATGGTCCAGAAGCTGGCGTCGTAGGCGTCGCCGTCGGCGGGGACCATCAGCGGCTGCGCGCCGTAGGTGACGGTGCTCTTGTCGGCGGCCTTGGCCTTCTGCGCGGCCGAGGACTTGGCCTGCGCCGAAGCGGTGCCCTGGGTCAGCGTGCGGACGCTGACCAGGTAGTCGGCCAGGCCGGGGAAGGCGCGCTTCGAGTAGATCTGCGACGCGATGAACGAGTCCAGGCCGTTGGCCGAGACGCTCGAGCCGTCGGGCAGGGTGACCGCGCCCTGGGTCAGGGCGTAGCGGACCTGCTCGTAGGTCTGGCGGGCCGCCTCGCCGGTGGTGCCGAAGTGGTAGAGGTTGTCGTACTTCGCCACCCACGGGAGGAAGTCCTGGCGGAAGCGGCGCTCGAAGCCGAGCGGCTGCCAGTCGAACGACTTCTGCCAGGTCGTGGTGAACTCGGTCGCCGAGTCGAGGACGAACCGGCCGGTGCGCGTCGGGTAGGCCTGCGCGTAGTGCGCGCCCATCCAGGTGCCCGCCGAGTAGCCGACCCAGTTGATCTTGTCGCGGCCGAGCAGCACGCGCAGCAGGTCGATGTCCTTGACCGTCTGGTCGGTGTTGATCAGCGGGCCCAGCTCGCCGGACTTCTGCTGGCAGGACAGCGCCGCGTACTTCGTCGCCTGCAGGATCAGGTTCAGGTTGCCGCGGTTGCGGTCACGCGGGTCGAGGTCCGCCCCGGTGCCGATGGCGCCGCCGCAGGTGATGTTGGTGCTCTTGCCGGTGCCGCGCGGGTCGAAGCCGACGATTTCCTGGTGCTCGCGCAGCTTCGTCTGGTTGCGCAGGCGGGCCGGGAAGTTGCGGCCGGGCGCGCCCGGGCCACCGGGGTTGGTGACGACGCTGGCGGTGGCGTCCGACTTCGCCTTGAGGCGGCTGACCGCGATGGTCAGGTCGATCTGGGCGTTCGCCTGGTACCAGTTGCGCGGGGTCTTGTAGGTCGCGCACTCCATGTCCTCGGCGCCCGCGGGCGGGGCCGTCGGCAGTTCGGAGGGGACAGCGCACTTGTGCCAGTCGAGCTTCTGGTTCGCGTACTGCGCCGGGATGTTCGTGGAGTTCAGCGGCTGCTTACCGGCCGCGACCTCCTGGCCTGCGAACGCAGGAGTGAACCCGGCCAGCAGGGTGCCGGCGATCGCCGGGATCACCACCGCGTAGCGGAGTCGTGTCATACGGTTGCCCCTTTTGGGTTTTGCGCGTGCGGAGTCGGCTATTGATATCGGGCCCGTACGGGCGGGGCAACCCACGTTCGTCGGAGAGAGCTTTCCGCTGGGCGATCAAATCGATATCGGACAAGCGTGACTCGCTGTCACCCAGGTCTTAAGGTCATGCAGTCGGTTACGGGAGTGTTAGGTGAGGTCGATGTCGACTGCAAAGCACGACGGAAAGGTGCGCGGGTTTCAGTTCAGCCCGTGGAACCTGCTCCTGATCGTCCCGCTGCTGGTCCTGGTCACGCCACTGTTCAACATGGACGGACCGCGGCTGTTCGGGATGCCGTTCTTCTACTGGTTCCAGTTCCTCTTCGTCGGGATCGGGGTGCTGAGCACCTGGATCGTCTACATGATGACGCGGGACAAGCCCACCTCCGACGGCCCGGACAAGCTGAGCGTCGACGAACTGGACGAGGGGGACGCTCGATGAGCAACCTGCAGTGGCCCGAGCTGATCATCTTCACGCTCCTGTTCGCGCTGGTCACCGTGCTCGGCTTCATGGCCTCGCGCTGGCAGCGCGGCAGCACGCTGGACCACCTGGACGAATGGGGGCTCGGCGGCCGCAAGTTCGGCTCGTGGATCACCTGGTTCCTGCTCGGCGGTGACCTCTACACGGCGTACACGTTCGTCGCGGTGCCCGCGCTGGTGTTCAGCGCCGGCGCGCTCGGCCTCTACGCGCTGCCGTACACGATCGTCGTCTACCCGATCGTGCTGCTGCCGGCGCTGCGGATGTGGTCGGTTTCGCGGGTCCGCGGTTACGTGACCCCGGCCGACTTCGTGCGCGGCCGCTTCGGCTCGCCGATCCTGGCGCTGCTGGTGGCGATCACCGGCATCGTCGCGACCATGCCGTACATCGCGCTGCAGCTGGTCGGCCTCGAAGCCGTGCTGCGGACGATGGGCATCAACGGCTCCGGCATCGTCGGGCACCTGCCGCTGCTGGTCGCCTTCGTCATCCTGGCGTTCTACACCTACCAGTCCGGCCTGCGGGCGCCCGCGCTCATCGCGTTCGTCAAGGACATCCTGATCTACCTGGTCATCCTGGTGGCGATCATCTACCTACCCTCGAAGCTCGGCGGCTGGTCGCACATCTTCGACGCGGCGGCGAAGAAGCTCGGCACGCCGAACCCGGCCACCGGCAAGCCGGCCGGGTCGATCCTGCTGACGGCCAACAACCAGCTGCAGTACGCGACGCTGGCGCTGGGTTCGGCGCTCGCGCTGTTCCTGTACCCGCACTCGCTGACCAGCGTGCTGGCCTCGCGCGGCCGCAGCGTGATCAAGCGGAACATGGTTGCGCTGCCGGCGTACTCGCTGGTGCTCGGCCTGCTGGCCCTGCTCGGCTACGTGGCGATCACGGCGGGTGTCAAGCCGCTGACGAACGCGGCGACCGGCAAGGCGGACGGCAACACGATCGTCCCGGTCCTGTTCGACAACCAGTTCTCGTCCTGGTTCGCCGGCATCGCGTTCGCCGCGATCGGCATCGGCGCACTGGTGCCGGCCGCGATCATGTCGATCGCCGCGGCCAACCTGTGGACCAGGAACATCTACAAGGAGTACATCCGCAAGAACGCGACACCGCAGGAAGAGGCGAAGCAGGCGAAGCTCGCTTCGCTGGTCGTCAAGCTCGGCGCGGTCGCCGTGATCATCCTGATCGACCCGCAGTTCTCGATCGACCTCCAGCTCATCGGCGGCGTGCTGATCCTGCAGACGCTGCCGGCGGTCGCGCTGGCGCTGTACACGCGCTGGTTCCACCGCTGGGGCCTGATCGCGGGCTGGATCGTCGGCATCGGCTGGGGCCTGATCATGCTGTACGGCATCCCCAACCCGGCCAACGGCAAGCAGCACTTCGGCGGTTCGGCGCTGTCGCTGGGCAACCTGTCGATCTTCGGCTGGCACCCGTTCGCGGGCTCGGCGGTCCAGATCTACGTCGGTTTCGTGGCGCTGATCGGCAACCTGGTGGTGGCCGCGATCGTCACGGTGATCGCGCGCCAGATGAAGGTGTTCAACGGCACGGACGACACGGAGCCCGAGGACTACCACACCGACGAGCACGACAAGAACCTGCGGCCGATCGGCGTCCACTAAGTCCACTGAGGACGGATGGCCGCCCGGGAAACCAGGTAGAGCACCACGCCGTTGAGCAGGTGCCAGAGGAAGTGCGTGCCGACCGGGACGTAGTCGCACACGTCCCGGTCGAGCGTGCGCAGGCTCAGTGAGAGTGCGAAAACCGCGCCTGCCACGGCGAAGTGCGTCCAGTGGGCGTCGCGCTGGAAGGCGAGGATCGCGGCAAAGGCCGCCAGTCCGATCAGGGCGCCGAGGTAGAGCCCACCGCCCAGCAACGCGGTGACGACGGTGAGCGTGAGAAACGCGGGCGCGGCAAGCCACGCGTATCGCGGACTCCAGTGTTCGCGCGCGAACAGCACGGCGTACACCAGCATGAAGGCGAGAATCGCCCCCGAGTCGGCGGCGCCCGCCCACCGCGTCGCGAGCAGGTGGAAAACGGTGCCGGCGACGAAGATGAGCCCGATCAGCCCGGCGAGCAACCGTCCGATCCGATCCCCGCCGGCCAGCCGCCACACGAGAACGGCGGCCACGACGAAGGCGAGGTTGCTGAGACTGTTGAGCGGCTCACCCCAGAGTCCGGGCCCGACGCGTTCGCAGTACCCGTCGACGTAGTACGGCACACCACCAGCCAACCACGACTAGCGTGCGGGGTATGAGCGAAGCGGTGAGCCGGTTCCCGGTCACGGAACTCGAAGACCTGCCCGAAGACCTGCGCGAGCGCGTCGGCGCGATCGCGGAGAAGTCCGGGTTCACCCCGAACATCTTCCGCGCGCTCGGCCACCGCCCCGCCGAGCTGCGCGCGTTCCTCGACTACCACGACGCCCTGATGGAACGCACCGACGGACTGACCAAGGCCGAGCGCGAGCTGGTCGTCGTCGCGACGTCCGGCGCCAACCACTGCACCTACTGCGTCGTCGCCCACGGCGCGATCCTGCGCATCCGCGCCAAGGACCCCGAGCTGGCCGACCGCGTTTCGAGCAATCCGTGGCAGGTCGAGCTGGACGAGCGCGGCCGCGCGATCGTCGACCTGGCCCTGGCGCTCGCCCAGGACTCCGCCCTCTTCGGCGAAGGCGACCTCGAAGCCGCGCGCAACGCAGGCCTCACGGAAGACGAAATCTGGGACGTCGGCGCGATCACGGCGTTGTTCGCCATGTCGAACCGGCTCGCCCACCTCACCGCCCTCCGCCCCAACCCCGAGTTCTTCCTGCTCGGCCGCGTCCCGCGTTAGAACTCCAGGCGCCAGGTTTCGTCGGTCAGCTTCGGGCCCCAGTCGTCGAAGTCCTTCTCGGCGACGAGCTCGAACCCGGCCGCGCGGTAGATCGACCGCGCGGCGTCGAGGACGGAGACCGTCGACAGTTCCATCGCGCGGTGGCCGTGGGCCCTCGCGAAGGAGACGCACTCGGTCACCAGCCGCTTGCCGACGCCGTGCCCCCGCGCCGACGGCTCGAGCAGCAGCAGGCGGAGCTTCGCGGTGTCCGCGTCCGGCCCGGGGCCGCAGCCGATGCTGCCCACCCGCTCGCCGTCGAGCTCGGCGATCCAGAACGCCTGCCGCGGGTCGTCCGTGTTGTCCAGGAACTCCGCGGCGAGCCGGGCGACGAGCGCCTCGAACCGGGCGCCGAAGCCGTACTCGCGGGCGTACAACGCGCCGTGGCGTTCCACCACCCAACCGAGGTCACCCGGTCGTGGCGGGCGGAGGACGAGGACCGGGTCGCGGCGGCGGTCGCCGACCAGGTCGCCGATCGTGCGCATCGCGGACAGCAGGCGCTGCTGGTCTTCGTCGGCGAACCGGCGCAGCAGCCCGCCGATCTGGTCGCTCGACCGGCGGTTCAGCACGGCGAAGGCGTCCCGGCCCGCCGCGGTCGGGCGCACGAGCTGGCGGCGGGCGTCCTCCTCGGACCGTTCGCGCACGACCAGCCCGCGCGACTCGAGGCGCGCGAGCAGCCTGCTGGCGTAACCGGCGTCGAGGTCGAGGCGTTTCCGCAGCTCGGTGACCGGCATCGGGTCCTGGTGGGCGAGCTCGAAGAGCACGCGGGCTTCCGGCAGCGAGTACTCGGCGTCCGCCGGCCCTTCGTCGAGCACGCCGATGACCCCGGTGTAGAGCCGGTTGAAGGCGCGGACGGCGGCGACCCGGTCGGCGAGCAGGGCGTCGTTCATTGACCACCTCAACAAGTTCGTTGACGAAGTCAAAGATTACTGCGGAGTGCTCGGCGCGCAAGGGATTTACCGGGGAAATGGGAAACCCCGCGATGCTGCCAGGTCGGGGGTCCGCCAGCATCACGGGGTCGTACTGGGTATCGACGCCCCTCCGGGCGGCGTTACACCATGAGCACGATGTGGCCTAGGTCACTCGAATGGGCGACCGGCCACGGGGTGAGAGATCAGCGCATGTAGCCCGAGCGAGCCTGCGCGATCGCGATGAGTTCCTGACGGACCGTCGCGGTGGCGGCGGTGTCGATCGCCCGGTTCAGCGCCCGGCGAGTGCGAGCCTCGGCGCGACGGGCACGGAGCTTGGCGGCGATGTTGTTCATCGGTTTCTGCATCCCCTTCGAGGGTCTTGGTGGCTTGTAGGTCTAGTATGCGCCTTTTTTCACAAGTATGCCAATGAATATCCGGTGATGTGGCGCACTTGCCGATGAATCATCGGCAAACTTGGGTATGCGCCGGAGAGATTCAGGGTGGCGGCCGTCACGACGAAGCAACCCGCTAGCAGCCTCTAGCTATCTCTAGTAAAAAAGCAAGACACTCTTAGCGACGCTCATAGACCGCGAGACAGCGGTAAAAGCCCAGGTCAGTCGCGTCCGAGCAGGTAGTGGCCGAAGTGCGGGACGGTGAAGGCGATCTGCCCCCGCTCGGCGGAGTACACGAGGCCCTTCTTCATCAGGCTGTCGCGCGCCGGCGACAGCGACGACGGCTTCCGCCCGAGGAACACGGCGACGTCGGCGGTGCCGGCCGGTTCGTCGCGGCCCTGGGTCAGCGAGGCCATCGCCTGCAGGTACTCCCGCTCGGCCGGCGTCGCCCGCTCGTAGCGCGACCCGAAGAAGCCGACCGCCAGTTCCGACTCCGCCTCGGGCGCCGCGACCTGGACGTCCTTGACCGTGATCGGGTCGGACGGCGCCGCGTCCCAGGCCGCCTTGCCGTAGGCCTGGATGAAGTAGGGGTAGCCGCCGGACGCGTCGAAGAGCGCGTCGAGGGCTTCCGGCTCGATGCCGGCGTCCTCCCGCTCGATCGGCGCCATCACGGCGAAGTCGGCGTCCTCGCGGCTGAGCCGGTCGATGCGCGCGTACCGGAAGAGCCGCTCGGAGTAGGACTTCGACGCCGAGAGCACCGCGGGCACGTGCGGCAGCCCGGCCCCGACGACGACGAGCGGCGCGCCGGACTGCGACAGCTCGTGGCAGGCCGCGCACAACGCCGAGACGTCGTCGGGCTGCAGGTCCTGGATCTCGTCGATGAGCAGCGCGACGCCGGTGCCGACGTCGGCGGCCAGCTCGGCGACGTCGGTGAACAGCTCGACGAGGTCGATCTCGATGTCCCCGGAGTCGGCCCGCCCCTGCGCGGCGGGCACGTCGATGCCCGGCTGCCACCGGTCGCGCAGCTTGGCGTCGGGCTTGTTGGATCGGAGCGCAAACGCTTTCAGCACCCCGAGCACCTCTTCGACCCGGTCCGGAGCGCGATGTCGCACGGCGAGGTCCCGGATGGCCCGGTGCAGCGCGGCCGACAACGGCCGCCGCAGCTCGGCGTCCGGCCGGGCTTCGATCTTGCCGGCACCCCACTTGTGCCGCACGGCCATCGCCCGCAGCTCCCCCAGGAGCACGGTCTTCCCGACCCCGCGCAGTCCGGTGAGCACGAGACTGCGTTCGGGTCTCCCCCGCGCAACCCGCTCCAGCACGACTTCGAACGCCTTGAGCTCACGCTCGCGCCCGGCCAGCTCGGGCGGCCGCTGTCCGGCGCCCGGTGCGAAGGGGTTGCGGATGGGGTCCACTCTGCCAAGCTATCGGCGTTTCTAGCGTGAGCCCGATATTCCGCCATAGACGGCTAGCGCGTGTCGCCCAGGTTCCACCGGTCGGCCGTACATAGAGACGAACAGGTCTGCAGCCCTGCTCGTCCCTACCCCCAGTGCGCCCTTACGACGCGCCACTACCCGTTCAGGTTCCGTTCCGCGTAGATCTTCATCGCGTCCCGGACGAATTCCGCCGTCGCGCCTTCGAGCCCGTAGCGCGGGTCGTCCACGTACAGCTGCCCGAGTCCCGCGAAGTACCCCGCGGACACCGACGAGACCGCCGGCCGCAGCCACTCGTGCAGCCGCCGCGTGATCGCCTGGACCTCGTCGGCACCCGGAGCCAGGCCGGCCGAGCGGGCCGCGCCGAACGCCGCCGCGATGTCGAGCTGCTCCTGCTGGTGGGCCTTCTTCTCGTCCGCCGAGAGCGAGCGCCACCACTGGTCTCCGCGCCGGTACGCGTCGGCGCCCCAGCGCTCGGTGACCTCCTTCTCGTACTTCGTGTGGTCGAAGCCGTCGAAGACTTCTTCTGCCATCAGTCGTTCGCCTCCCTTCAGTTTCCGGAGGGTCGTGCGGACCGACTCGATCTGCCGTCCGATCCGCCGCTGCTCCTCTTCGAGCAGCTCCAGGTGGGTTTCGAGCGCCGCGGCGCTGTCGCGCTGGCCGTCGAGCACCTCGGCGATGGCCGGCAGCCCGAGCCCGAGCTCGCGCAGCAGCAGGATCCGCTGCAGCCGGACGAGCGCCTGCTCGTCGTAGTAGCGGTAGCCGTTGCCGCCGATCCGGCTGGGCTCGAGCAGGCCGACCGCGCCGTAGTGGCGCAGCGTCCGGCTCGTGGTCCCCGCCGAGCGGGCGATGTCCTGGATCGACCACTCCATGCCGCCCACGGTAGAAGTTGACGCTGCGTCAAGGTCAACCGCTAAGTCTTCATAAAGCTCTCTAGTGCTCAGACTATAAAGACCCAGAAAGCTCGATGAGGATTCGAGCGCGGGCCGAGCGGGCATCCACGGAGTAGGTTCGACCAGGCAGTGGCCCGTACGAGGAAGGCTATGACCGTGATACTCCGTCGAGTGGCACGTCCCCTGCTCGCCACGATCTTCGTGACGGGCGGGATCAATGCGCTGAGGCAGGCCGAGGGCCACGCCAAGGCGGCGGAACCGTTCCTCAACAGCGCGATCGACAAGTTCGGCGACAAGCTCCCGGAGCAGATCCCGCGGGACCCGGTGACGCTCGTCCGGATCGACGCCGCGGTGAAGGTCGGCGCCGGTCTCGCGCTCGCGGCGGGCAAGGCGCCGCGGCTCGCGGCGGGGCTGCTGCTCGGCAGCCTGGTGCCGACGACGCTCGCGACGCACAGCTTCTGGGCCATCAAGGACCCGGGCGAGCGCCAGCAGCAGCAGATCCAGTTCTTCAAGAACGCGAGCCTGGCCGGTGGCCTGCTGCTCGCGGTGGCCGACACGCACGGGAAGCCGTCGGCGGCCTGGCGCGCGAAGCACGCCGCGAAGGACGTCGGCGCCGCGGCCGGGAAGCTGAGCCGCAAGGCCGAGAAGCGCGCGAACAAGCTCGCGAAGCGGGCTCAGAAGGCGCTTCCCAACTAGCCCGCGAAAAGGGCCGTCCCCGGTGGGGGACGGCCCTTTTTCGTGCGGTTACTTCTCCAGGATCGCGGTGACGCCCTGGCCGCCGGCCGCGCAGATCGAGATCAGGCCGCGGCCGGACCCCTTCTCGTGCAGCAGCTTCGCCAGCGTCGCGACGATCCGGCCGCCGGTCGCGGCGAACGGGTGCCCGGCCGCCAGCGACGAGCCGTTGACGTTCAGCTTCGCCCGGTCGATCGCGCCGAGCGGCTCGTCAAGGTCCAGCTTCTCCTTGGCGAACGCCGGGTCCTCCCACGCCTTGAGCGTGGCCAGCACCTGCGACGCGAACGCTTCGTGGATCTCGTAGAAGTCGAAGTCCTGCAGCGACAGCCCCGCGCGCGCGAGCATCCGCGGCACGGCGTAGGCGGGCGCCATCAGCAGTCCATCCATGCCCCCGCCACCACCCTCAACGGAGGCGCTGCGCGCCGCTGGTCGACCTTTGTCGCCGTGGACGTAGTCGACGGCCGCGGTCTGCGAGAACGTCAGGTACGCCAGCACCGGCAGCTTGTGCGCCTTCGCCCACTCGTCGGTGGCGAGCAGCACCGTCGACGCGCCGTCGGTCAGTGGCGTGGAGTTGCCCGCTGTCATGGTGCCGTCCGGGCCGCCGAAGGCCGGCTTGAGCTTGGCGAGCTTCTCCGCCGTCGAGTCCGGCCGCAGGTTCTGGTCGCGCGCGAGCTTGAGGAACGGCGTCACGAGGTCGTCGAAGAAGCCGCGCTCGTAGGCGGCGGCGAGCTTCTGGTGGCTGCTCGCGGCGAGCTCGTCCTGCGCCTCGCGGGTGATCTCCCAGACCTTGGCCGTCAGCGCGGCGTGCTCGCCCATCGACAGCCCGGTGCGCGGCTCCTCGTTGCGGGGGATCGCCGGGACGATGTGCCCGGGCCGGATCTTCGCGACGAGCTTGAGGCGGTCGCCGAGCGTCTTCGCGGCGTTGAGCTGGATGAGGATCTGGCGCAGGTCCTCGTTGACGGCCAGCGGCGCGTCGCTCGTGGTGTCGACGCCGCCGGCGATCGCCGAGTCGATCTGGCCGAGGGCGATCTTGTTGGCGACGTTGACGATCGCCTGCAGGCCGGTGCCGCACGCCATCTGGACGTCGGACGCGGGCGTCGCGGGCGAAAGCTTGCTGCCCAGCACGCTCTCGCGGGCCAGGTTGAAGTCTTTCGAGTGCTTGAGCACGGCGCCGGCGGCGACCTCGCCGATCACCTCGCCCTGCAGCGAGAAGCGGCTGACCAGACCGTCGAGGGCGGCGGTGAACATGTCCTGGTTCGACGCCTTCGCGTACGGCCCGTTGGACCGCGCGAAGGGGATCCGGTTGCCCCCGATGATCGCGACCTTGCGGACAGCTGGTGTCTTCTTCGGCGGCATGACTTCACCTCTCTGGTCGTGTCCCTCACACTGTAACCTACTAGCGAGTAGGTTAGACTGCGAAGTGACGCAGACTGCACGGGAGGCAACCGATGGCTGACAGGTACCAGCAGTTCACGAAAACCCCGTTGGGGAAGTTCGTGGTGCCGAAGCTCGGCCTGCCGAACCCCGCCACGCTGCGCCGCTACCAGCCCGGGCAACCCGCTCTCGAGGGTCCCGCACTCCTGGGCGCCGCGCCCGGCGGACGGCTGGAGAAGACCCTCCGTGACCAGCTGGCCGACGCGGGCATCGAGGTCGTCACGGCGGCGGTGGACCGGCACGCGGCGCTGGTCTTCGACGCCACCGGCGTCACCGACCCCGCGCGCCTGCGCGAGGTCTACGACTTCTTCCACCCGGTGATCCGCAGCGTCGGGCCGTCCGGCCGGGTCGTCGTGCTGGGTACCCCGCCGGAGCAGGTCGAGGGCCGCGAGCGGATCGCCCAGCGCGCGCTCGAAGGCTTCATCCGCTCGGTGGGCAAGGAGCTGAAGCGCGGCGCGACGGCGCAGCTCGTGTACGTCGCCGAAGGCGCCGAAGAGGCAACGGAGTCGACGCTGCGCTTCCTGCTCTCGGCGAAGTCGGCGTTCGTCGACGCGCAGGTGATCCGGATCGGCACCGAGGGCAAGACGGCTTCCGCGCCGTCGAACTGGGAAAAGCCGCTGGCCGGCAAGGTCGCGCTGGTCACCGGCGCGTCCCGCGGCATCGGCGCGGCGATCGCCGAGGTGCTGGCCCGCGACGGCGCGCACGTCGTCGCGCTCGACATCCCGGCCCAGGGCGGGGACCTGTCGAAGGTGGCGAACAAGGTCGGCGGGTCGTCGCTGCAGCTCGACATCACTTCGCCGAGCGCGCCCGCGAAGCTCGCGGAGTACCTGAAGGAGCGTCACGGCGGCGTCGACATCGTCGTGCACAACGCGGGCATCACGCGCGACAAGACGCTGGGGAACATGAGCGAGAGCGCGTGGGACTCGGTGCTCGCCGTCAACCTCGCCTCGCAGCTCGCGGTGAACGACAAGCTGCTCGCCGATCGCGTGCTGAACGAGAACGGCCGGATCATCGGCGTCTCGTCGATCGCGGGCATCGCCGGCAACGTCGGCCAGACGAACTACGCGACGTCGAAGGCGGGCGTGATCGGCATGGTCAACGTCGGCGCGCCGCAGCTCGCGGCCTACGGCGGCACGATCAACGCCGTCGCGCCAGGGTTCATCGAGACCAAGATGACGGCCGCGGTGCCGCTGTTCATCCGCGAAGCCGGGCGGCGGCTGTCCAGCCTCGGCCAGGGCGGCCTGCCGGTGGACGTCGCCGAGACGATCGCCTGGTACGCGAACCCGGCGTCGGCCGCGGTGAACGGCAACGTGGTCCGCGTCTGCGGCCAGGCCCTGCTGGGGGCGTGACGTGGCGATCCGCGAACTCGACAGCACGCCGAGCCTGACCACGCTGTACCCGAAGGCACTGCTCGGCTTCCGCAAAACGGGCTCATCGCTGCCGGACACCGAACTGGTCCGCACCGGCGTCGTCGTCGACCCGGCGCACCTGGCGGCGTACAACACGGTGTGCGGCTTCCGGCTGAGCGACGAGCTGCCCGCGACGTACCCGCACATGCTGGCGTTCCCGCTGCAGATGGCGCTGATGACCGAGCCGGGGTTCCCGTTCCCGCTGCTCGGCATGGTGCACCTGAGCAACCGGATCACCCAGCACCGCGCGCTGCGGGTGAGCGAGCCGCTGACCGTTCGCGTGCGGGCGGAGAACCTGCGCCCGCACGAGAAGGGCCGTCAGTTCGACGTCGTCAGCGAAGCCCAGGTCGGCGACGAGACGGTGTGGACGGACGTCAGCACGTACCTGCGGCGCGGCCCGGGTTCGGGCTCTTCCCGGCGTGACCAGCTGGCCCCGCCGACGCCGGACGCGATCTGGCGCGTCCCGGCCGACATCGGGCGGCGCTACGCGGAGGTCTCGGGTGACCGCAACCCGATCCACCTGCACCCGCTGACGGCTCGTCTCTTCGGCTTCCCCCGCGCGATCGCGCACGGGATGTGGACGAAGGCCCACGCGCTGGCGGCGTTCGAAGGCCGGCTGCCGGAGGCGTTCACGGTGGACGTCCGCTTCAAGCAGCCGGTGCTGCTGCCGGCCAAGGCGGCCTTCACGTCGTGGTCCGTGGACGACGGCTGGGCGTTCGAGCTGTGGAGCAAGTCGAAGCCGCACCTGGACGGCACGATCAGCTCACTCTGACGGCTTCCAGACCGCGCCCTCGATGAGGTCGTTGAAGCCGAGCCAGACGAGGTTCATCAGCCAGGACGCCAGCACGCCGTCGGAGATGTCGGGGTGGTCGAGGGCCCAGTCGGCGAGCGACTCGGCCCCGCCGACCAGGGACGCGGCCAGGCCTTCGCCGGAGAACTCGGCCTGCTCGCCGACGCCCTTGCGGGTGCCGGCGGACACGACGAGCGCGGCGACGAGCTGGATCGCCCGGGCCCGCATGTCGGTGATCTCCGCGGCGAAGGCGCCGCCGACGGTGAGGGCCTGGCGGTGCAGGACCGTCCAGGACTCGCGGTACTCGGCGACGAAGCGGTAGAAGGACCGCAGGCCGTGCCAGAGCTGCATGTCCGGCGGGAGGTCGGGCTGCACGCCGGCCTGGATGGCCTCGAGCAGGCGCGTCGCCTCGCGGCGGATGCACGCGCCGAAGAGGTCTTCCTTCGAGCCGAGGTAGGTGTAGATCATCGGCTTCGAGACGCCGGCGACGTCGGAGATCTCGTCCATCGACGCGGCGTGGTAGCCGTGGCGCGAGAAGACCTGGACGGCCGCGTCCAGGATCTGCCGCTCGCGCACCGCACGCGGCAGCCGCCTGGCCCGTTCGGGCGGACGCTGATCTTCCTCTGACACGCTCGACCTCCTTGTTGCTGCCCGGAGACGGTACCTGCAGCGGACCCGGCAGAGTGATTTCGGCACGCTTGCCCGGCTACCTACTGGCGGGTAGTATTACTGCTGGGTAACTGGAGAGGGGTGACCATGGCCGAAAACGCCGGGATGACCAGCGCCGATCGCATCGCGGACCTCCGCGGGGCAGCGCTCCTCGACGCGCTGGAGCGCCTCGACCCGCTGGGCCCGGAGGCGCACGCCCTCGACGTCAACGCGCTCACGGAAGCCCTCGACCCGGGCGAGCTCCGCAAGGACGACTTCCGCCGATTCCTGAACGTCCTGCTCGGCCTGGCTTCACGCGCGCCCGCGTTCGACCTGAGCAAGGTCGAGCCGGCCCGGTTCGCCTCCCTGGTGGCCTCCGCGTCGCGCGCGCAGCTGGAGAGCGTCGTCGCGGACCGCGCGCTGCGCGAGCGCGTGCTGGACGAGATCTTCGCCCGCATGGGCGCGCACATCCGGCCGGATCGCGCCCGCGACCTGCAGGCGGTGGTCCACTGGCGCCTGTCGGGCGGAACGGGCGAAGGCGGCTTCGACCGCTACGAGACGGCGATCTCCCACGGGTCCTGCACGGTGAGCAGGTCGATGCACGCCACTCCGCGAGTCACCATCACCATCGCGCCGACCGACTTCTTCCGGCTCATCACCCACCAGGCGACCCCGGCGGTGTTGTTCGTCACGGGAAGAATCAAAGTGAAAGGTGACCTGGCCTTCGCGGCCGGCTTGATCGGTTTCTTCGACTTACCGAAGCCCGTATAGTCCGCTCGTGCCCCGAAACGCGAAATGGCGCCGCCCCCGCACCCTTCGCGGTGGCCACGCGGTGAACGCGTTCGCGGAGAAGCTGGTCATCGGCCGCCTGACGCCCACGCAGTTCGTCCAGGTGCTCGAAACCCTGCACATGCTGGGCTCCGCGGGCGCCGGCATCGAGCTGAGCTCCCTGTCGACGGACGTCCTGGTGGACGTGGTCCGCCAGGCATCCCGCGACCAGCTGAAGGCGATCGCTTCCCATCCGGAGCTGCGTGCAGTGTTTTTGGACGAGATCTTTCGCCGAATGTCGGAGCATTTCTCACCAACCCGCGCCCGCCACGTGGATTTCGTGGTTTCCTGGCGCTTTTCCGAGGGCACGGGCGAGGACGGCTACGACCGCTTCCAAACGGTGATCGAGGACGGCGTGTGCGTGTCTTCAACGGACCTGTCCCGCACCCCGGACACCACGATCACCCTGTCGGTGGACGACTTCATCCGCATGGCGACGGGCAACGCCGCGGTCGCGGCGATGTTCGTGACGGGCCGGGTGAAGGTGAAGGGCGAGTACGCGCCGGCGGTGCGGTTCAGCAGCTACTTCGACATCCCCAAGCCATCTGTGGACTAGCTGTTCTAGCTGGGTGACAGCAAACTGTCGGTGTCCACCTTTAGTGTGGTCGCATGAGTCTCGCCGACGTGTACCAGGAGCATGTCCTCAAAGCCATCGCCGAGTTCGACGACCTCGGCCGCGATGCGTTCCTGGACAAGTACGGCTTCGGCCAATCGCGACGGTACGTCGTGCTCCATGCTGGCCAGCAGTACGACTCAAAGGCACTTATCGGCGCGGCCCACGGGTATGCGACCGGTCAGGCCCTGGCGGCCAAAGAGTTCAACGGTGGGTTGCAGACCGTCGTCGCGCGGTTGACCGCGTTGGGCTTCGACTTCCGAGACCTCAACATCATGTCAGCCGACGGCTTTGCGCCGGGCATCGGCGAGATCCCCGGCTACCCAGAAGGCTCAGTGTTCGCTAGCCGGGCTGAGGTGGCGGCGAGTGGCGTCCACCGTGCGCTCCAAGCGGGCATCGTGGGAACCGGCAAGGCGGGTGCGGAATCCATCGTGTCGTCGGGCGGTTACGAGGACGACGACGATCACGGGTACGAACTGTTCTACACCGGCCACGGAGGGCGGGATGGCCGCGGTCGACAGGAGAGTGATCAGACCTTCGAAGCGTCCGGAAACGCTGCCCTGCGAACGAGCTGGTTGACCGGTGCTCCGGTCCGGGTGGTGCGCGGCGCGGATCGGAAGTCGCCGTATGCGCCCGATTCGGGTTACCGCTACGACGGCCTGTTCCGAGTCGACGACGCCGCGTTGGTGCCCGGTCAGGGCGGCTACCAGATTTGTCGATTCCGCATGGTCAAGATGAGCGTGGGCGTGGACGTCACCTTCGTCCGGCAAGATGCCTTGCTGTCTGCTGAACTGCACCACGGTGAAGCCCCGGTTGGCACCGTCCAGCCAGAGCGCAAGAAGGTCGTCACGCAACGAACTGTTCGCTCAACCGAAGTCGTGGAGTACGTCAAGAAGATGTACGACCACACGTGTCAGATCTGCGGTGTCCGCCTGTCAGTGGGTGATGGCCGGGGATATTCAGAGGGAGCGCACATCCGGGCGCTCGGCGGCATCCACCGCGGCCCCGACCTGCCGCCCAATGTGCTATGCCTTTGTGCCAACTGCCACGTGCAGTTCGACCGCGGGGCCATTGTCATCGACCCGGATCTCACGATCGTTCGCCACGGGCAGCGGGTGGGCGTGTTGACCGTGCAGGAGTCCCACAACCTCGGCAGCGAATTCCTCAAGTACCACCGCGAGACGCACGCATGATCAGTTCTCGACGATCCGGCCCTCAATAACCGTCGGCTGCTCCCGCCGCCGCGAAGGCTCCGGGGACACGACCTCGCTGTCCACCACTATCACCGGCCCGCGACGTTGGTTGGCGAACCGCACCGCTCGCTTCTCCATCCGCTTCAACCACATCCGCCGCGCCACCGCGCGCGTCGGCGGGAGGATCAGCAGCAACCCCAAGACGTCCGAAACGAACCCCGGCACCAGGATCAGCACCCCGCCCAGGCCGACCAGCATTCCGTCGGTCAGTTCCTTCTCCGCCGGCCGCCCCGAGCGGGCTGCGGCCGTGAACGCCCTCATGGCCTTGCCGCCCTCGCGGCGGGCCAGCCAGGAGCCCAGGAATGCGCCCGCCAGGAGGAGGGCCAGCGTGCCGAGGACGCCGACCGCCGAACCCACCGCCCAGATCGCGGCGATCTCGGCGAAGACGTAGAGCAGGAACGCGACAGCCATACCCGGTCAACGAACGACCTGTCCGATTTGCTCCCGGCCCACCTCGCCGGCCGCTGGTCTCACCCTTCGTGTCCGACTGGCTTCGCCGGCTCCTGATCGCGTTGTGCCGGGTCGTGCCGTTTCTCGTGCTCACCCGCGGTGGGCGCCGGGGGATGGCCGTCTCGGTTATCGGGTGGCTGGTGGTCGCCGTGCTCGTGGCCGGGGGTGCCGGTGGAGGGCTGCTTTGGTTTCTCGGCTGCCCGCGAGCCGTCAGTTCGACGTCGGGCAG
The DNA here is from genome assembly GCF_053601335.1 of Amycolatopsis sp. NPDC004747. NCBI lineage: Bacteria > Bacillati > Actinomycetota > Actinomycetes > Pseudonocardiales > Pseudonocardiaceae > Amycolatopsis > Amycolatopsis sp. NPDC004747. Next base: position 257,169 of record NZ_JBSGBQ010000006.1, read on the forward strand.
CTGCTCGACCTGCTGGAGATCACCCTTTCCGTGGTCGCCGGGTTCGGCGGGGTCGTGCTGCTCGCCGGTGTCTATGCGATGGCCGGCCTGGCCGACGACTGGGCCGACAAGCGCCAGGTGATCCTGCGGGTGATCCGCGACCGGACCAAGGGTTCCTGGTCGGAGCTCGACTTCGACTTCGCCGCCTGATCAGCGCAGCAACGTCGCGATCATCGATCGCAGGCCCGCGCGCAGCCGGTCCGTCTCGCCGGTCTTCAAGAACCGCACCATCAGATCGCTGTGCAACGACCCCAACAGCAGGTGCGCGATCAGGTCCGCATCCAGTGACGGTGCCGCCGAGGCGATCAACTCCGACACGTGCGCGTGCCACGAAAGGTAGATCGGGCTGTTCAGCCGGTCCGTCGACGCCTGCTCGAACGCCGCCATCACCTTGACGTTCTTCGAAGCCAGCTCTACCACCGCGTCGAAGAACGCCGCCAGGCGCTCGGCAGGCGGTGCTCCTGGTCCCAGCGGCGGCGGACCCGAGGTCAAGGCCGCAGAAAGCTCCTCCAGCCGTGACTCCACCAGCGCACGCATCAGGCCTTCGCGGTTGCCGAAGCGGTGGAACACCGTTCCCTTGCCGACGCCGGCCGCGGCAGCGACGCGCTCCATCGACACCTCGGCCAGCTCGTGCGAGGCCAGCAGCTCCTCCGTCGCGCGCAGGATTGCGCGGCGGTTGCGGGCCGCGTCGGCGCGTTCCATGAAGACTCCTCGACAAGTTGACCGTCGGTCATATAGTAGGCGGCCGTAAGTTGACCGTCGGTCCAGTTAGGGGAAAGCGATGCGGGCAGTGGTGCAACACGGTTCTGGTGGTCCCGAGGTCCTCAAGGTCGAGGACCGGCCCGAACCGACGCGGAATCCCGGCGAAGTCCTCGTCAGGACCGAGGCCATCGGGGTGCCGTTCTACGAGACGCAGCTGCGGTCCGGTCTGCTGCCGGCCGGCGAGCCGGCGATCTTCGGGCACGAGGCCGCGGGGATCGTCGTGGAGGCCGACGACCCGGCCTTGCCGGGACGCAGGGTCGTCACCATGTCCTACACCGGGGGTGCGTACGCCGAGGTGGTCGCGGCGAGCCAATACACGCTCGTGCCCGACGGCATCACGCCCGAGCAGGCCGTCGCCGCTGCCGTTCCGGCCTCCGTGGCGCTCACCTTGATGAAGACCGCGGACGTCGAAGCGGGCGAAACGGTGCTGGTCGAGGCCGCCTCCGGGGCGATCGGCGGCTACCTGGCCCGGCTGGCCGAACTAAGAGGTGCCCGAGTGGTGGCGACGGCCGGCGGCGGGAAAGCCGACATCGACCACCGCGACCCGGACTGGCGGCAGAAAGTGCCCGACGGCATCGACGTCGTCTTCGAGTCGATCGGCGGCCCGCGCGCCGCCGAGCTGCTCGCGAAACTCGCGCCGCACGGCCGGATCCTCGCCTACGGCATGCTCAGCGGCGAATTCCCGGCGTTCCCCGTCGCCGGCCTCATCGCCCGCGGCCTCACCCTGATCGGCTTCGGCGGGCCCGACGCCTACGGCAAGCAGGTCGCGGCCGGCCGCGCCGAGGCACTCGGCCTGGTCGCGGACGGCACGCTGACCCCGGTCATCGACCGCACCTACCCCCTCGCGGACGTCGTCGCCGCGCACGCGCGCGTCGAGAGCCGCGAAGGGGTCGGCAAGGTCGTGCTCGTTCCCTAGCTCGGCACCTCGTCCAGGTACGCCTGCGCCTGCAACGTGAACAGCTCCGCGTACCCCGCCTTCGCCGCCATCAGCTCCTCGTGCGTCCCGTACTCGGCCACCTTCCCGTGGTCCAGCAGCAGGATCCGCTCCGCCTGCCGCACGGTCGAGAACCGGTGCGAGATGTACAGCGTCGTCCGGCCTTCGGACAGCTCGCGCAGCCGGGAGAACAGGTCGTGCTCGGCCTGGGCGTCCAGGGCCGACGTCGGCTCGTCGAGGATCAGGATCGGTGCCTCGCGCTGGAACGCCCTGGCCAGCGCGATCTTCTGCCACTCCCCGCCGGACAGCGAAACGCCCTGGTCGAACCAACGTCCCAGCGGGCTGTCGTAGCCGGACGGCAGCCGCTCGATGCGCTCGTCCGCGCCGGCGCGGCGGGCCGAATCCTCGATGTGCGGCCGGTCCTCCAGCCGCGCGAGGTCGCCGAGGCCGATGTTCTCCGCCGCTGTTCCCTGGTACGTGACGTAGTCCTGGAACATCGCGCTGATCCGCCGGCGCAGCTCGTCCGGGTCGTACTCGCGGATGTCGACGCCGTCGAGCAGGATGCGGCCGTCCGTCGGGTCGTACAGCCGGCAGAGGAGCTTGAACAGCGTCGACTTGCCCGCGCCATTGCGGCCCACCACCGCCACCGTCTCGCCCGGGCGGATCTCGAAGCTGACGTCCTCCAGGGCCGGCTCCTCCGAACCCGGGTACGCGAAGGTGACCGAGTCGAACTCGATGTGTCCGTCCACTTTGGCCGGGAAGGGCCGCGGCGCGGCCGGCGCGGTGATCTCCGGCTTCGTGTCCAGGAACCGGTACAGCGTGTCGAGGTAGAGGTTGTTCTCGTACATCCCCGAAAAGGCCGTGAACAGCCCGGACACCGACGCCTGCACGGACGTCGCCGCGGCCGTGTACAGCGCCAGGTCGCCCAGCGTCAGCCGGCCGCCGACCGCCTCCAAAGCGATGTACAGCGCGATCGCCGAACCCGCGAACGTGCTCAGCAGCCCCCAGGACGTCGAACTGATGTTGCGGTTGATCGTCAGCTTCCGCTGCCGCTCGTACGAGACCAAGCCCAGCCGGCGGAACCGGTCGACGAAGTACGGGCCGAGCCCGAACAGCTTCGTCTCCTTGGCGTAGGTGTCCGTGGTGACCAGCGACGACAGGTAGTCCATCCGCCGCTTGATCGGCGACATCAGGAAGGTCAGCCAGAACGCGCGCGAGCCGTACTTGGACTGCGAGATGAACGCCGGGATCGGCGCCACCAGCGCGACCAGCGCCAGCAGCGGGCTGATCGCGACGAGCAGCGCGATCATGCTGCCGAAGGTGATCAGCGTCCGCACGAGCCCCAGCGCGGAGTTCATCATCGACAGCGGCCGCGTCGGCGCCTCCTGCGCCGCCTGGCGCAGCATGTCGTAGGACGCGGACCCCTCGAAGTACGCGAGGTGCAGTTCGCTCGCGTGCGCCATCACCTGGTGGCGGATGGTCAGCGTCATGCGTTCCTGCAGCAGCGACTGCGCGATCGACGTCAGCGCGCTGCTGATCGCGGTCGCGGCGAGCACGCCGAACTGGAACAGCGCGACGTTCACGATGTCGCCGGTGGTCCCCTTGCCCTGGATCGCCGCGACGACGGAGTCGAGCAGCAGCTTCGCCACGTACGCGGTCACCGTCGGCAGCAGGCCCGACAACAGCGTGATCAGCGCCAGGAGGATGGTCAGGACCGGGCTGGCCTGCCAGGTCAGCTTGACGACCTTCGGCAGGCCGCGGACCGTGCCCGCCACCGACGTCTTCGCGCGCCTCAGCCGGGAGCGCAGGTCCTTCGGCTGGTCGTCCTGCTTCGGTTCGGGGATGTCGACGGGCCCGGTCAGCCCGCTCTCCGGCACGGTCACGGCGTGCCGCCGTCTTCCTCGCCGCGCCAGCATGAACTCCATGCCGCCCCCACCGCCCGGGATCACTGAGCCTCCACCGCGCCGTGCAGGAAGACGTCGACCACCTGGCGCGTGGTGGCGGCGTTGTCGTCCGGCGCCATCCGCCGTCCGCCGAACAGCAGGGTGAGGAACAGCGCGGCCAGCTGCTCCGGGGCCAGCCGCAGCCGGTCCTTCTCGGGTTCGAACAGTTCGGTGATCGCGCCGCGCATGGCGGCCATCGACTCGCTGCGGCCGCCCTTCAGCGTGCGGTTCTTCAGGCGCTGCTCGGGGTCGCGGTGCCGGACGCGGCCGGTCGCGTGCAGGGCGCCCATCAGCGCGCCCATCCGCTCGAAGTGCGCGCCGAGCGCTTCGGCGGCCTCGACGAGCCTGTCCGCCAGTGGTTGTTCGATGGGGATTTCGGCGATCGCGTCGAGGACGTGGTCGGGGCGCAGCACCTCGGCGGTGCAGGCGTCGAACAGCTCGTCCTTGTCCTTGAACGCGCGGAAGATGGTGCCCTCGCCGATGCCGGCGGCGCGGGCGATCTGGCTGGTCGTGACCGCGGTGCCGTGGTCCATCAGGAGCGGCAGCACCGCGTGCACGATCATGGCGCGCCGGTCTTCGGCGCTCATGCTCGGCGCTCTGCGCCGGGTCTCGGGTGCTGGTGTCATGCCACCAGTGTGCGGAGTGAGTGCTCACTCCGTCAAATGGATAAAAGTGAAGGCCGCCCGAAAGCGGCCCTCACCTGGGAAAACTCAGTACGTCATGGCCATCGCCGGGTCGGCCAGCAGCGCACCGACGTCGGCGAGGAACTCCGAGCCCTGCTGGCCGTCGACCACGCGGTGGTCGAAGCTCAGCGACAGCTGGAGCACCTTCCGGACCTTGATCTCGCCGTCGACCACCCACGGCTGGTCCTTGATCGCGCCGAGGCACAGGATCGCGGACTCGCCCGGGTTGATGATCGGCGTTCCCGTGTCGACGCCGAACACGCCGACGTTGGTGATCGTGATCGTGCCGTTCGCCATGTCCGCCGGCGAGGTCTTGCCCTCGCGGGCGGTGTCCGTCAACGCCGTCAGCGCGTTGGCCAGCTCCTTCAGCGACATCGAGTCGGCGTCGCGGACCTTGGGCACGATCAGGCCCCGCGGGGTGGCCGCGGCGATCCCGAGGTGCACGTAGTCCTTGTAGACGATCTCCTGCGCCGCTTCGTCCCAGACCGCGTTGACGTCCGGGGTGCGCTTCGCCGCCAGGCACACGGCCTTCGCGGCGAACGTCAGCGGCGTGACCTTGACCCCGGCGAACTCCCGCGACTTCTTCAGCTTCTCGCGGAACTCCATCATCGGCGTGACGTCGATGGTCAGGAACTCCGTGACGTGCGGAGCGGTGTACGCGCTCTGCACCATCGCGGCCGCGGTGGCCTTGCGGACGCCCTTGACCGGCACCCGCCGCTCGCGGGTGGCCGGGTCGTAGCCGGAGTCCACAGTGGACGAAACCGGCGCGGCGGCGGAGCCGTTGGCCGCCCGCTCGACGTCGTCGCGGGTGATCACGCCACCCTCGGCGGTGCCGGTCAGCGCGTGCAGATCGACGCCGAGATCCTTCGCCAGCTTCCGCACCGGCGGCTTCGCCAGCGGGACGTACCCGCCGCGAGGCGCGGCAGGAGCGGCGGGAGCCGTCGGAGCAGCGGGAGCCGGCGGCGGCGGAGCGGCGACAGCGGCCGCGGGGGCGGCGCCCTTGCGGGCCCGCCGCTGCGTGACGACTGTCTTCGAGCCGTACCCGACCAGCGGCTTCATCTCCTCTTCCTCGGCCGGAGCCGAGGCGGCGGGGGCAGCGGCGGGTGCGGCCGCGCCACCGGGGTCGACGTCGATGGTCAGGATCGGCGTCCCGACCTCCACCGTCTGGCCCGGCTCGACGTGCAGTTCGGTGACGACCCCGGCCCACGGGATCGGCAGCTCGACGGCGGCCTTCGCGGTCTCGATCTCGACCACGATCTGGTTCACCGTCACCGTGTCGCCCGGCTTGACGTGCCAGTTGAGGATGTCGGCTTCGGTCAGCCCCTCCGCCGTGTCGGCCAAGGGGAATTGCTTGTACGTGGGCATTGCGCGGAAATCCCCCTTACCAGGCGAGCGAGCGGTCGACGGCGTGCAGCACCCGGTCCAGGTCGGGGAGGTAGTGCTCCTCGAGCTTGGCCGGCGGGTACGGCGTGTCGAACCCGGTCACCCGGAGGACGGGCGCTTCCAGCGAGTAGAAGCACTCCTGCTGGACGCGCGCGGCGATCTCCGAGGTCAGCGACGACTCCGACGGCGCCTCCGACAGCGCGATCAGCCGTCCGGTCTTGCGCACCGACTCGAACACCGGGCCGAGGTCCAGCGGCGAGAGCGTGCGCAGGTCGATGACCTCGAGGGACTTGCCTTCGTCCTCGGCCGCGGCGGCCGCGTCGAGGGCGACCTTCACCGACGGGCCGTACGCGACGACCGTCGCCGTCGTGCCTTCGCGCACGACCTGCGACGAGAAGCACGGGACCGGCGTGCCGGTGACGTCGATCTCCGCGCGCAGCGCACCCGAGTGGTAAAGCCGCTTCGGCTCGAAGAACAGCACCGGGTCGTCCGACTTGATCGCCTGCTGGATGCCCCAGTAGGCGTCGACGGCGTTCGAGATGGACACGACCTTGAGGCCCGGGATGTGCGCGAACAGCGACTCCGGCGACTCCGAGTGGTGCTCGACCGCGCCGATCCCGCCGCCGAACGGCACCCGGATCACGACGGGCATCTTGATCTTGCCCTGCGTCCGGTAGTGCAGCTTCGCCAGCTGCGACGAGATCTGGTCGAAGCCGGGGAAGATGAAGCCCTCGAACTGGATCTCGCACACCGGCCGGAAGCCGCGCACGGCCAAGCCGACCGCGGTGCCGATGATGCCCGACTCGGCGAGCGGCGTGTCCAGCACGCGCTGCTCGCCGAAGTCCTTCTGCAGGCCGTCGGTGATCCGGAAGACGCCGCCGAGCTTGCCGACGTCCTCGCCCATGATCAGGACCTTGGGGTCTTCTTCCATCGCGCGGCGCAGGCCGAGGTTGAGGGCCTTGCCGATGGTGAGTTTCTGGAGGTCGGACATCAGTGCTCACCCGCCGATACGAAGCCGTCGAGGTAGGACAGGAACTCTTCGCGCTGCGCCTCCAGCACCGGGTTGCCCTCGGCGTAGACGTTGCTGAAGATCCTCTCGGGCGGTGGCTCGGGCATGTTGAACGTGTACTCGCGCAGGTCCGCGGCGAACATGTCGGCCTCGGCCTGGACGCTGTCGAAGAACGCCTGGTCGGCGTACCCGCCGCGGGCCAGGTACGCGCGGACGCGCTCGATCGGGTCCTTGAGCTTCCACTCCTCCAGCTCGTCGGAGAGCCGGTAGCGGGTGGGGTCGTCGGTCGTCGTGTGCGCGTCCATCCGGTAGGTGAACGCCTCGATCAGGACGGGTCCGTTGCCGTGGCGGCACTCGTCGAGCGCCCAGCGCGACACCGCGAGGCAGGCCAGGACGTCGTTGCCGTCGACGCGGATGCCGGGGAAGCCGTAGCCGCGGGCGCGCTGGTACAGCGGCAGGCGCGACTGGCGCTCGGTCGGCTCGGAGATCGCCCACTGGTTGTTCTGGCAGAAGAACACCAGCGGCGCGTCGTAGACCGCGGCCCAGACGAATCCTTCGTGGACGTCACCCTGCGAGGTCGCGCCGTCTCCGAAGTAGACAATGGTCGCTTCGCCGTCGTCGTCACCGACCTTGCCCTCGAACTTCTGGCCCATCGCGTAGCCGGCGGCGTTGAGCACCTGGTTGCCGATCACGATGGTGTACGGGTGGAAACCGTGCTGCCGGTAGTCCCAGCCGCTGTGGTCGGTGCACCGGAAGATGCCGAGCAGGTCCTTCATGTCGACCCCGCGCGTGAACGCGACGCCGTGCTCGCGGTAGCTCGGGAAGGCCATGTCGTTGGCCTTCAGCGCCCGGCCCGAGCCGATCTGCGCGGCCTCCTGGCCGAGCAGCGGCACCCAGATGCCGAGCTGGCCCTGGCGCTGCATGGCGTTCGCTTCGCGGTCGGCCCGCCGGACCAGCACCATGTCGCGGTACAGGCCGCGGAGTGCTTCGGCGTCGACGTCCTCGACGTACTTGTCGAACTGGGGCGAGGGAACCCGTTCGCCTTCGGGGGTGAGCAGCTGAGTCAGCTCAGCGCCACCTTCGCTCGTTGCCCGCAATCCGGCGATCACCTGCTCGGGGGAAGGCTGGGCCGCTACGGCGGCCGGCCCGTCTCCGGGCTCCGGGTGCGTCCACTGTTCGGACGGCATGCGCAGTACTCCTCGGTGTCGGTGCCTCTGGCGGCCGCTTGTGGCGACCACAGCGACTGCACCGGCGGGGACCAGCGCATCGGGTCCGAAGCGCTCGGTCACCGTCGGCGTTGACGGTTCTCGCCGACATCCTGGCACGAAGGCCCGCGCTTTGGTGAGTGACGGATGCTGATTTGTTGCTGAGAAAGGGGCCCTGAACAGGGGAAACGTTAGGAAGCCCGAGCATCGGACCTACGAGAGTAGGGAATCGACTCGCGCGCTCACCAGGCGTGGCGCTCCCGCGTGATCGGGTGATCACGCTCCCCGGTGGCGACGTTGTGACGTCCCGCACTGTCGGACCCCCATGGCACGATGGGCCGGGTGGAGCAGAAATCCGTTCGTGAATCCGTAGTGGCGTCGTGGACCAACGACGTCATCCCGAGCCTGTCCGGACTGGTGGCGATCCCCGCCCTGTCCCCGGCCTTCGACGCCGAATGGGCGAAGAGCGGCCACCTCGCCGCCGCCGTCGACCACGTCCGCGAGTGGATCGCCGGGCGCGACCTGCCCGGCGCGACCCTCGAGGTCGTCCGGCTCGAAGACCGGACCCCGCTGCTGCTCGTCGACGTCCCGGCGACCCCGGGCGCGGCGGACAAGGGCACCGTCCTGATGTACGGCCACCTCGACAAGCAGCCCCCGGTCGGCGGCTGGTCCGAAGGCCTCGGCCCGTGGACCCCGGTGATCCGCGACGGCCGGCTGTACGGCCGCGGGTCCGTCGACGACGGCTACTCCGGCTACGCGGCGACCACGGCGATCGAAGCCGTGCACGCGGCCGGCGGCGAGCACGCCCGGATCGTGCTGCTGCTGGAGACCGGCGAGGAGTCCGGCAGCCCCGACCTGCCCGCGTACGTCGAGCACCTGGCCGACCGCATCGGCGAGGTGTCGCTGGTCATCTGCCTCGACGCCGGCGGCAGCGACTACGAGCGGTTGTGGCTGGTCACCAGCCTGCGCGGGATGCTGCACCTCGACGTCACCGTGCAGCTGCTCGGGTCGGCCCAGCACTCGGGCATCGCGTCGGGGGTCGTCGCCAGCTCGTTCCGCGTGCTGCGGAAGCTGCTCGAGCGGCTCGAGGACAGCGCGACCGGCGAGCTGCTGCTCGACGAGCTCAAGGTCGACGTCCCGGCGAACCGGCTCTCGGAGCTCAAGGCCGTCTCGCAGGACTTCCCGGAGGCGCTGTCGAAGGCGTTCCCGCTGGTCGAAGGCGGGCGCGTGATCACGGAGGACGCGCTGGAGCTGATGCTCAACAACGCGTGGCGCCCGACGCTGTCGGTGATCGGCGCCGACGGCTTCCCGAAGCCCGCCGACGCCGGCAACGTGCTGCGCGAGAGCACGACGCTGACGCTGAGCTTCCGCCTGCCGCCGACGGCCGACGCCGAGAAGGCGCTCGAAGCCGTGAAGAAGACCCTGACCACCGACGTCCCGTATGGCGCGAAGGTGACCTTCGGCGACAACCCGCAGGCGGAGGACGGCTGGAACGCGCCGACCGAGTCGCCGTGGCTGACGACGGCCCTGCGCACGGTCAGCGACGAGGTGTTCGGGCAGCCGCACCGGGCGACCGGCATGGGTGGCTCGATCCCGTTCATGGGCCTGCTCTCGCGGAAGTACCCGGACGCGCAGTTCCTGGTCACCGGCGCGTGCGGGGCCGACTCGAACATCCACGTGCCGGACGAGTGGCTCCACCTGGACTACGCGCAGCAGGTCACCGAGGCCGTCGCGCACATCCTGGACGCGCACGCCCGCGGCTAGCGGCAGGCTTCCCGGAACGCTTCGGTGGCCGCATCGAGGTAGGCCGGGAACTGCTGGTCACCGCCCGAGTCGATCCAGCGGTCGAAGGCGTCGCCGAGGATGATCGCCGCGACCTGGGCCGCCGGTTTCGCCAGCTCGGGCGGTGTCCCCCGCTGCTCGAGCGCCTCCCGGATCGCGGTCGTCATCGCCGCGCCCTTGCTCCGCTCGCGTTCGCGGAGCTCGGGCGTGGCGGCGATGACCGCCCGGCGTTCGGGAGACGGGTCGACCAGCTGCGTGACCTGCGTACCGACCTCGGCCAGCGCGGTGAGCGCCGTCCGCAACGGCGATTCGCCTTCTTCGGCGGCGAGCACGGCTTCGGCGACCGCGGGCGGCAGCTGCTCCGCGCCGGCGAAGAGGACTTCGCGCTTGTCGGGGAAATAGCGGAAGTACGAGCGGCGCGTGATCCCGGCGCGCTCGGCGATCTGCGTGATCGTCACGGCGTCGTAGCCGTGCTCGGCGTACAGCTCCAGCGCGGCTTTCCGCAGCCGGTCCGCGGTCCCGGGATCCCATCTGGCCACGGTTCAGCCTAACTGATGTCTCAGTGTGTCATTACCTGCTAGCCTCAGTGATGACACACTGAGACATCACGGGAGTCGACATGGAGATCTGGGTACTCGGCGCCTTGGGCCGCACCGGCCGGGCCATCACCGCCGAACTCGAGCGCCGGAACGTGCCGGTCGTGCTGGTGGGACGCAACCAGGAACGCCTGGCGGCGACCGGCTCGAAGTACGTCGTCGCCGACGGCGTCGAGGCCATGGCCGCCGAAATCCGGCGCCGGCGGCCGGCGGTCGTGATCAACACGATCGGCGAGTACGCCGCCACCGCCCCGGCGATCGCGCGGGCCGGCCTGCCCGGCGGCCACTACGTGGACATGGCTGCGGACCCGGTCGCGGTCCGGCGGCTGCTCGACCTGCACGAAGAGGCCCTGGCCGGCGGCAGCACGTTCGTGACCGGCGCCGGGTTCGGCGTCCTGGCCACCGAGGCCGTCGTCGCGAAGCTGTGCGAGGGGCGTGACACGCCGAGCCGCGTGGAGGTCGACGCGCTGGCCTCCGTCGCGTCCGAGGGCGGGACCGTGGGGGTCGCGCTGGCCGCCAGCATCGTCGACGCCCTGACCGCGGTCACGGCGAGAGGCGCGAAGCCGCGCACCCTCGTCCTGCCGGACGGCGAGTCGGCGAAGGTGGCGGGCGTCGACTCGGGTGAGCTGATCGCCGCCCGGCGTGCGTCCGGCGCGGCGGACGTCACGGTCTTCTCCGGGCTCGCCCCGACCTCGCCGGTGGTCCGGGCCCTGCTCCCGCTGCTCGGGCGGGTGGTGTCGATCCCGGCCGTGCGCCGCTTCGCCGTCCGGCGGCTGGCGGCGGTCCGGACGAAGCCGGCGCCCCGCCCCCGCACCCACACGTGGGGCCACGCCGTCGTGACCTGGCCCGGCGGAACCACCCGCGAGGGCTGGCTCCGTGCGGACGAAGCCATGGACTTCACGGCGGCGGTCGTGGCCGAAACGGCGGCGCGCCTGGCCCGCGGCGAGGGCAAGCCGGGCGCGCACACCCCGGCGTCGGCCCTCGGCGCGGAGCTGGCCGAAGCGGCGGGCGGGACCTTCTTGCTCTAGGCCAGCCGGGTCAGGTGGACCGAGACGTCCAAGGTGGACTGACCGCCCCCGGTGAAGATGCCCTTCAACGGCGCCACGTCCGCGTAGTCCCGCCCCATCGCCACCCACACGTGCCGCGGGCCGACCGGGATGGCGTTCGTCGGGTCGTACGCCCACCAGCCGCCGGTCCAGACGTCGACCCAGGCGTGGGACTCGCCCTCGACCACCTCGCCGAGCTTCGCGTCCGGCTTCGTGTGCAGGTACCCGGACACGTACCGCGCCGGCACCCCGATCGCCCGCAGCATCACCAGCGTGACGTGCGCGAAGTCCTGGCAGACGCCCTCACGCGCCTGCCAGGCGTCCGTCGCCGTCGAGTGGACGCCGGTGGTGCCCGGCTGGTACTTGAGCTGCTTGTTCACCCACTCGCACACCGCCAGCACCGCGTCCGCCGGGTCGAGGCCCGTCCGCAGTGACCGGGCTTCGCGCGCCAGCGTGACGTCTCGCGGGGTGTAGTCGGTCGGGGTCAGGTACTCGGTGCGGTGGTCGATCACCGTCTCCGACCGCAGGTCCTTCCACGACGCCGTGCGGATCGGCTCCGCTTCGTCCGCCGTCTCGACCACCGACGTCGCCAGCACCGTGAACTCGGTGTGCGGCGCGTGGAGGTCGAACGACGTCACGACCGTGCCCCAGTAGTCCGTGTACCGGTAGGCGCGGGTCGCCGGGGTCGTCTCGATGCGGGTCGCCACCGTCGTCTGGCGGCGGTCGGAGCGCGGGGTCAGCCGAGCCTCGTTGTACGACTGCGTCGCCGGTGTCGCGTACCGGTACCCGGTCCGGTGCGCCACCCGCAGCTGCCACGTCACAGTGAAACCTCCGCGCCGCTCCACGCCACCCACGGCGACGTGCTGAAGTACTGCAGGGACACCGCTTCCCCGATGTCCTTGATCGTCGTCTGCAACCCACCGAGCCGTCGCGGCAGGTCGGTGAGCAGGTCCGACGGGCGGAGGAACTCCAGCTCGCTGCGGGCCCGGCCGAGCTGGCGCAGCGCCTCGGACTTCTCGTTGCTGCGCGAGCCGCCGCCCGGGTCGAGCCGCTGCAGGCAGTCCTCGGCCTGGCGCAGCGCGTGGAACACCGAACGCGGGAACAGCGTGTCCCGCAACAGGAACTGCACGACGCGGCCGGCGTCCAGCGCGCCGCGGTAGGTCCGCAGGTACGTGTCCTGCGCGCCGGCGGAGCGCAGCACCGTGATCCAGCCCGGTGAAGACGCGCGGTCCGCGACCCGGGACAGCAGCAGCCGCACGACCATGTCGGCGCGTTCGATCGAGCGGCCCAGCACCATGAACAGCCAGCCGTCGTCCCGCGACATCGTCGAGTCGGCCAGCCCGGCGAACATCGCCGCGCGCTCCTCGACGAACGACAGGAACGCGTGCGGCCCGGCGCGCCGGGCGTAGCGCTGCCGGTCCGGCACCGCGTTCCACGTCGCGTTCAGGCACTCCCACAGCTCGGTCGAGACGACCTCGCGGGCGCCGCGCGTGTTCTCGCGCGCCGAGTTGATCGAGCCGACGATCGAGGCCGGGTTGTCCTTCCCGTACGCCACCAGCTCGGTCAGCTTCCACACGTCGAGGTCCTGCGTGCCCGCCGGGTCGATGCCCAGGACGGCCAGCAGCTGGCGGCTCGCGTGGTCCGGGTCGACGGTCGCGTCTTCGAGCAGCTGGTGGACCGAGACGTTGAGGATGCGGGAGGTGTCGTCGGCGCGTTCGACGTACCGGCCGATCCAGTACAGCGACTCCGCGTTGCGTGCCAGCATGCGGCCTCCCTAGCTCTGCTGTTGCTGCTGTTGCTGCTGGGACGTCGTGAGCTCGGGCCCCTGCTCGGCGGCCAGTCCATCCACAGTGGACATCGCGCCGAGTGCGGGCTGCTCCAGCTCCCGCTCGGCCGTCGACGCCCGGGACGCCAGCACCCAGGTGTCCTTCGAGCCGCCGCCCTGCGAGGAGTTGACGACCAGGCTGCCCTCCGGCAGCGCCACCCTGGTCAGCCCGCCGGGGAGCACGAAGATGTCCTTGCCGTCGTTGACGGCGAAGGGCCGCAGGTCGACGTGCCGCGGCGCGAGCCGGTCGTCCACCTTGGCCGGCACGGTCGAGAGCTGGACCACCGGCTGCGCGATCCAGCCGCGCCGGTTCGCACGCACCTTCCGCCGCAGCGTGTCCAGCTCCTTCTTGGACGCCTCCGGCCCGAACACGATCCCGTAGCCGCCCGAGCCCTCGACCGGCTTCACGACCAGCTCGTCCAGGTGGGCCATGACGTGGTCGAACTCGTCCGGCAGCCAGCAGCGGAAGGTGTCCACATTGGGCAGGAGCGGCTTCTCGTTCAGGTAGTACTTCACCATCTCCGGCACGTAGGTGTAGACGAGCTTGTCGTCGCCGACGCCGTTGCCGATGGCGTTCGCGACCACGACGTTGCCCGCGCGCGCCGCGTTCTGGATCCCGGCCACGCCGAGCACCGAGTCCGGCCGGTAGTGCACCGGATCGAGGAACTCGTCGTCGATCCGCCGGTAGATGACGTCGACCTGGCGCTCGCCCTCGGTGGTCCGCAGGTAGACGACGTTGTCGCGGCAGAACATGTCGCGGCCTTCGACCAGCTCGACACCCATCAACCGGGCCAGCAGCGAGTGCTCGAAGTACGCCGAGTTGTGCACGCCGGGGGTCAGCACGACGACCGTCGGGTCGGCGACGTTCGCCGCGGCCGCCGCGCGCAGCGCCCGGAGCAGGTGCGACGCGTAGTCGCCGACCGGTCGCACGCGGTGCTGGGCGAACAGGTCCGGGAAGACCCGGGCCATCGTGCGCCGGTTCTCCATCACGTACGACACCCCGGACGGGTTGCGGAGGTTGTCCTCCAGCACCCGGAACGTGCCCTCTTCGTCACGCACCAGGTCCACACCGGACACGTGGATGCGCACGCCGTTCGGCGGGGTGATGCCGAACGCCTCCCGGCGGAAGTGCTCGCACGAGGTGATCAGCCGCCGCGGCAGCACGCCGTCGCGCAGGATCTGCCGGTCGCCGTAGACGTCGGCGAGGAACGCCTCGAGCGCGCGGACGCGCTGGGCGACCCCGCGCTCGAGCTTCGTCCACTCGGCGGCCTGGATCACCCGCGGCACCAGGTCCAGCGGGAACGGCCGCTCCTGCCCGGACAGTGAAAAAGTGATGCCCTGGTCGACCATCGCCCGGTCCAGGGCCTGGGAGCGGGACTGCAGGTCGTGCGCGTCGAGGGCGGCGATCGACTCGTACAGCGCCCGGTACGGGCCGCGGACCGTGCCGTCGGCGGCGAACATCTCGTCGTAGGCGCCGGCGTGCGGCCGCTCCGGCGAGAGGTAGCCCTCGAACCGGGCCCCCGGGCGGGTGATCCGGCTGGTCGCCGCCTTCCTCGCGCGTCGACCGGACGGGGGCAGCCGCGGCGGGGTGGCGTTCATGGTCGACATCCTTACTCACTCCCCGGCTCGGACGCGATACCCGGCGGTACGACGAGCGCCGGTCTAAACATCGCCGTAACTTCACGGTGCTGTGCTTTGGTATGGATGAGTGGCAATATGCGTGCTCTCAGAACCTGAGAACTACGAGGAGTGACGACGTGGCCCGAGGAACCCAACTCAAGGCGCTCGCAATGCTGCCTGCGTTCGCCCTGGTCGGCCTGACCGTGGCCTGCGGAGCGGGCGGGAGCGGCGCGGGCAACGTCAACACGAGCCCCTCCGCCTCGGCGCCGGGCGCCGGATCGGGTGACGTGGGCACGGTCGCCAAGGACGACAAGCTCGCCGCCATGGTCCCGGACGCGATCAAGACGGACGGCAAGATCCTGGTCGGCCAGGACCAGAGCTACCCGCCGAACGAGTTCCAGGACGAGTCCGGCAAGGTCACCGGCTTCGACGTGGACCTCGGCACCGCGATCGGGCAGAAGCTCGGCCTGAAGATGGAGTTCCAGAACTCCGCCTTCGACGGGATCATCCCGGGCATCCAGGCCGGCAAGTACGAGCTCGCGATGTCGTCGTTCAGCGTCAACGCGGAACGGCTCCAGATCGTCGACATGGTCAGCTACTACAAGGCGGGGACGTCGCTCGGCGTGCTCAAGGGCAACCCCGACAAGCTGAGCATCGACGACCTGTGCGGCAAGAAGATGGGCGTGCAGAAGGGCACCGTCCAGGTCGACGACCTGGACAAGCGGTCGCAGAAGTGCACCTCGGAGGGCAAGCCGGCGATCGACGTGACCCAGCTGCAGGCCCAGACCGACGTGAACCTCGCGCTCACCGCGAAGCGGGTGCAGGGCGAGCTGGCCGACTCGCCGGTCGTCGACTACGCGGTCAAGCAGACCAACGGGCAGCTTGAGGTCGTCGGCGAGCCGTACGACACGGCGCCCTACGGCATCATCCTGAAGAAGGACAGCGGCGACTACGGCAAGGCGGTCCAGGCCGCGGTCCAGGCCCTGATCGACGACGGCACCTACAAGAAGATCCTCGACAAGTGGGGTCTGTCGGCAGCCGGCGCGGTCAGCAAGTCGGAACTCAACCCGGCGGCTTCCTGAGCCGGGTAGAGAGGCTTCAGTCAGTGTCCAGTTCTTCCGACGCGCCTCCCGGTGACCGGGTCGACGTCGACACCACCCCCATCAAGGCCGTCCCGGTGCGCCACTACGGGCGCTGGGTGGCCGGGGTGGTCGTCCTCTTCATCGCCTTCATCGTCGTTCGCAGCATCGTCACGAACGACAACTTCAGCTGGCCCACCGTCTGGGACTACCTGTTCAACGACCGCGTGCTGCGCGGTCTGCAGAACACCCTGATCCTGACCGTGATCTCGATGCTCATCGGCATCGTGGGCGGGGTCGTGCTGGCGGTCATGCGGCTGTCGCCGAATCCGCTCACCAAGGGCGCCGCCAGCATCTACATCTGGTTGTTCCGCGGCACCCCGCTGATCACCCAGCTGGTGTTCTGGAACTTCCTCGCGTTCGCCTACCCGCGGCTCGGCCTCGGCATCCCGTTCGGGCCCGAGTTCGTTTCGTGGGACACGAACACGCTGATCAACCAGTTCACGGCCTCGCTGCTCGGCCTCGGCCTCAACGAAGCCGCGTACATGGCGGAGATCGTGCGCGGCGGCATCCAGTCGATCGACAGCGGTCAGCTGGAGGCGGCGTCCGCGCTCGGCATGAAGCGGACGACCACGCTGCGGCGCATCATCCTGCCGCAGGCCATGCGGGTGATCGTGCCGCCCACCGGGAACGAGACGATCGCGATGCTGAAGACCACGTCACTGGTGGTCGCGATCGGCTACTACGAGCTGATGGTCGCGGTCCAGACCATCTACGCGCAGAACTTCAAGACGATCCCGCTGCTGCTCACCGCGGTGATCTGGTACCTGTTCATGACGTCGATCCTGACGGCCGTCCAGATCCAGATCGAGAAGTACTTCGCCCGTGGTAGCTCGCAAAGCGTCACCCCACGGACCGGCCTGCGCAGCCGGCTGTTCAGCCGGGGTGGAGGGAACGTCACATGACCCCCGTCGTGTCCGCACAGAAGATCTGCAAGAGCTTCGGCAGCGTCGACGTCCTCAAGGGCATCGACCTCGAGGTGCACGAGCGGGAGGTGCTCTGCCTGATCGGGCCGTCCGGCTCGGGCAAGTCGACGCTGCTGCGCTGCATCAACCACCTCGAGAAGATCGACGCCGGCCGGCTCTACGTCGACGGCGTGCTCGTCGGCTACAAGCAGCGCGGCGACAAGCTGCACGAGCTGCGCGAGAGCGAGGTCGCGCTCCAGCGCAAGGACATCGGCATGGTGTTCCAGCGCTTCAACCTCTTCCCGCACATGACGGCGCTCGAAAACATCATGGAGGCGCCGATCCAGGTCCGGCGCGAGCCGAAGGCCCAGGTCCGGCAGCGCGCGCTGGAACTGCTGGAGCGCGTCGGCCTCGCGGACAAGGCGAAGAACTACCCGGCGCAGCTGTCCGGCGGGCAGCAGCAGCGGGTCGCGATCGCCCGGGCGCTCGCGATGCAGCCGAAGCTGATGCTGTTCGACGAGCCGACGTCGGCGCTGGACCCGGAGCTGGTCGGCGACGTCCTCGGCGTGATGAAGCAGCTCGCCAAGGACGGCATGACCATGGTCGTCGTCACGCACGAGATGCAGTTCGCGCGCGAGGTGGCGGACAAGGTCCTGTTCATGGACGGCGGGGTCGTCGTCGAGGAAGGGCCGCCCGAGCAGGTCATCGGGAGCCCGCGTGAAGAACGGACCAAGTCCTTCCTCGCCCGGGTGCTCAATCCCAACGCCTGAAGGTGTCCCACGGCGGAAACGGTGTTCCGGCACCGTTTCCGCCGTTTTTTCGCTACCTTGATGGCGGGGTGAGGGAGGGGTCATGTCGACGGAAAGCGCTTTGCCGCCGCTGGACCCCTTCGCGGGCATCCCGGACCGCCGGTACGAGGTCAAGGCCTCCGAACTGCTGAAACCCGGCAACGCGGGCCTGATGCGCTGGCGGCGGCAGGCCACGAACGCCCCGATCGTCTACGTCGAGGACGCCTACATCACCGGCACGCTGGACCTGCGGGCCGCGGACCTCAAGTACCTGTTCCGGTTCGAGCGGTGCCGGTTCGAACAGCCGCCGGACGTGCGCGAGGCGAACCTGCTCGGGCTCGTGTTCCGCAAGTGCTGGCTGCCCGGGCTCAAGGCCCGCAACATGCGCAGCCGCAACGACGTCCGGCTGATCCGCAGCGTCGTCCAGGTCGACGGCGACCGGCGGGAGATCGAAGAGACCACCGTCCAGCGCGGCGACGACCGCGAACGCGGCATGCCGAACGCCGCGGTCAACCTGACCGACGCGGTGATCGAAGGCTCGATGGTCCTCACCCGCACGGTGATTTCGCACCCGCACGGCAAGGCGATCCAGGCGGACCGCCTGGTGCTGACCGGTGCGCTGCTGGCCTACCGGATGGTCGCGAACGGCGAAGTCCGCCTCCCGGGCCTGCGGACCGGCGGTAACGTCAACTTTTCCGGCGCCACGCTGAACAACCCGGACGGCTTCGCGCTCAACGGCAACGGCCTGCACATCGGCGGCAGCCTGCTGTGCGAGGTCGACAACTACGGGCCGGCCAGCCAGCGCAAGCGGTTCTCCGCGACCGGGATCATGTACCTGCCGAGCGCCACCGTCGACAGCGACATCTCACTGCGCGAGGCCAAGCTGACGGTGTCGCAGCACGGGCCGATCGCCGTCGACGCCTGGAAGTCCAACGACCCGTACATCGACCCGCGGCCGGCGCTGGTCGCCGACCGGATGCGCGTCGACGGCAACGTCGAGCTGTCGGACGGCCTGCAGGCGCTGGGGACGTTGCGCATGGTCAACGCCCGGGTCGGTGGCTCGCTGCGGCTGGCCGGCGCCGAGATCCGGGTCGAGCGCGGCAAGACGGTGCCGTACTACGACCGCGCGCTGCACCTGGACGGCACCGAGATCGGCGGCGACATCGAGGCGACGAGCCTGCGCGTGCCGGCCGGGCAGCTGCGCCTGGCCGACGTCACCGTCGGCGGCAACTTCCTGGCCTGGAACTCGATGTTCCGCCACCCCGGCCGGGACGTGTTCTCCGCCCGCCGCTCGAAGATCGCCGGCAACTTCCAGCTCACCGACGCCACCATCCACGGCACGCTGCGCCTGCAGGGTGTGGACGTCGGCGGCAGCATCAACCTGGCGGGCACCCGGCTGACCGACCCGGGCAGCCGCGCGACCAGCAGTTATTCGCTCGACGTCCGCACCGGCCGGGTCGGCCGCGACCTGACCCTGCGCGACAACAACGGCCGCCCGTTCGTGGCCGAAGGCGGCGTCAACCTCGACGGCGCCCAGGTGGCCCGCCGCGTCGACCTGCGCGGTTCCCAGCTCGGGTCGTTGCCGCCGTTCGGCGTGGCCCTCGACGCGGGCGACGTCGCCTCGGACGAGTTCATCCTGACCCCGAGCAGCCCACCGGCGGGCCGGGTCGTGCTGAGGCGCGCCCACTGCGGGACGCTGAGCGACAACAACCAGTTCTGGGCGGCCTCCGAGGGCATCGAGCTGGAGGACTTCCGCTACGACGCGTTGAAGAAGGGCATCCCCCTCGACGACGACAAGGCCCTGGACGAGCGCATCGAGCTCCTGCGCCGCGCCATGCGCGGCTACCGGCCGGGGCCGTACGACCAGCTCGCGCACATGCTGCGCGCGGCCGGGAACGAAGAGCACGCCTCGACGGTGGCGCTGCGCAAGCAGCAGTTCCGGTACGAGGCGCTGGCGCGGGGGTTCAAGTTCTTCGGGCCGGGTGTCCGGTTGTGGAGCTGGCTGCAGCGGTCGATGGTCGGCTACGGCTACCGCCCGGTCCGCGCGCTCGGCTGGCTGCTGACGCTGCTGGTGCTGGGGAGCCTGTGGTTCGGCCTGGGCACCGACGACTGCATCACGTGGAAGCCGTCGGACCAGGCCCACCAGATCATCGCGAACGGCCCCCGGTGCGTGGTGAACCAGCAGGACACCGGCCTGCAGTGGAACCCGGTGATCTACACGGCGGACCTGCTGGTCCCGATCGTGGACTTCGGCAACAAGTCGAGGTGGTACATGCACGGCACGGACAACTGGGTCGCGGCCGGCTTCACGGCGTCGGGCTGGATCCTGGCGACCACCGTGGCCGCCGGTGTCAGCCGCATGCTGCGCCGGGACAGCTAGTCGATGAAGCGGGACCAGAACGGTATGTAGCGCGGGCCGTCCGGCGGGGCCGTGCTGATGCCGCCCGTCGCGAACTCGCGGTGCAGGTAGTCCCGCAGGTCACTGCCATACACGATGATGTCCGTCTGGTACACCGACAGCACCGGGTAACCCACCGAGCCCGGCACGCCGGGCAGGTACCGGTGCCCGCACACCGGCACCAGCTGCGGCACGTCGGCCAGGCGGCGCCGGGCTTCGCGGACCGCGTCCTCCGGGCCGACCGGGCGCGTGCCCCACTCCGGGAGCCAGAAGCCGTTGTGCTCGACGTCGTACAGCACGCCGTCGACCGGCCAGGCCAAACGTTTGCGCAGCTGCTCGGCGTTGCCGCAGCGCCAGTCGGGCCAGCGGTCGCCGATCGGGACACCGGCGGACAGGAACGTCCGGTGGTCCGCGGCGAAGCGGAAGCCGAACCGGCGCTCGACCTCGTCGAGCTCGGTTTCGCTCAGCCCGGGACGCACGGGTTCCCGGAGGTTCTCCTGCAGGTGCCGCGCCTCCTCCGGAGTGAGGGCGCCGGCCGGCTGGACGGGTGTCATGGCCCGAGCCTAAGCGGCGGCTCACCTGCCCGCGCGTCCTTTTTCGCGCCGACCTGGTGAACACGTCCGGGTGAGTTTGTTCTCTCATCGGGGCGGACCGCGGAACAGAGCGTGAACGCGTGTAGTTCACTCATGCCGTGACTTCTCCACGACCGCAGAGCCGCGTGCGCGCCCCCGAGCTGCGCGGCGACGTCTGGCTGAACACCGGTGGCCGCCCGCTCACCCTCGCCGGGCTGCGTGGCCGCGTCGTGCTGCTGGACTTCTGGACCAGCGGCTGCATCAACTGCCTCCACGTGCTCGACGAGCTGCGTCCGCTGGAAGCCGAGTTCGCGGACGTGCTGGTCACCATCGGTGTTCACTCGCCGAAGTTCCTGCACGAGGGTGAGCGCGCCTCGATCGAAGCCGCGGTCCGCCGCTACGACGTGCACCACCCGGTGGTCAACGACCCCAAGATGGAGCTGTGGTCGCAGTACGCGGTCCGCGCGTGGCCGACGCTGGTCGTCGTCGACCCGGAGGGGTACGTCGTGCACGTCGCCGCGGGCGAAGGGCACGGAGAAGCGCTTCGCCGCGTCATCGCGGATCTCGTGACGAAGCACGAAGCGAAGGGGACGCTTCGCCGCGGCGGCAGCCCGTACGTGCCGGTCGAGGAGCAGCCCGCCGAGCTGCGGTTCCCGAGCAAGGCCGTCGCCACCGCCGAGGGGCGCGTCCTGGTCGCCGACACCGGGCACCACGCGATCGTCGAGTTTGCGTCCGACGGCGAGACCGTCATCCGCCGCTTCGGCAGCGGGGCCCGCGGAGGTCAGGACGGCCCGTTCGACATCGCGACCTTCGCCGAGCCGTCGGGCATCGCGCTGCTGCCGTACGACATCGCCGAGCGCGTCGGCTACCACGCCGTCGTCGCCGACACGGCCGGGCACCGGCTGCGCGGCCTCGACCTGATCACCGGCGAGGTCACGACGGTCGCCGGCACCGGCGCCCAGTGGCGCAGCGGGCCGGACTCGGGCAAGGCCGCCGAGGTCGACCTCACGAGCCCGTGGGACGTCGCCTGGTGGGGCCCGGCCGGCGGGGTCGTCGTCGCGATGGCGGGCAACCACACGCTGAGCGTGTTCGACCCGGTCGCCGGCCTGATCCGCCGCTTCGCCGGGACGACCGTCGAGGGCCTTCGCGACGGCGACGTCAGCGAAGCGTTCTTCGCGCAGACGTCCGGCTTGGCCGTGGACGGCGACAAGCTGTGGCTGGTCGACGCGGAGACGTCGGCGCTGCGCTGGATCGAGCCTGAGGGCGAGTCGTTCAAGGTGCAGACGGCGATCGGCGTCGACCTGTTCTCCTTCGGCCACACCGACGGCCCGGCCGACAAGGCGCTGCTCCAGCACCCGCTGGGCCTGGCCGTGCTGCCCGGCGACAAGATCGCGATCGCCGACACGTACAACGGCGCGGTCCGCCGCTTCGACGTCTTCACCCGCGAGGTGACCACGATCGCCACCGGGCTCGCCGAGCCGCAGGGCCTGCTGCTGCACGACGGCGAGCTGCTGGTCGTCGAGTCCGCGGGCCACCGGCTGGCCCCGCTCACGGCGGCCGAGCCGACGCTCGTCACCGGCGACGCGCACGCGGTGCGCCGCCCGCCGACGGTGCTCGCCCCCGGCGAGATCGACTTTTCGGTGGTGTTCACGGCCCCGCCCGGCGAGAAGCTGGACGACCGCTTCGGCCCGTCGACCCGGCTCGAGATCAGCGCTTCGCCGCCTTCGCTGCTCGCCGACGGCGGCGGGACGGGCACGGATCTGAGCCGCAGGATCCGCCTGGCCCCGGGCGTCACCGAGGGCGTGCTGCAGGTCGTCGCACAGGCCGCGAGCTGCGACGACGGTGGTGAGCACCCGGCGTGCCGGATCACCCGGCAGGACTGGGGCGTCCCGGTCCGCGTCGAGGACGGCGGGTCGAGCGAATTGAGCCTGGTCATGGCCGGTGAGCCGACGACCGGCGAGTAACATGCAGGCCGTGTCTGACGGGCCGAAACTCGAAATCCAGATGCTGCACGACCGGGTACTCGTGCGGCTGTCGCCGGAAGAGGGAGAGCGCCGCAGCAGCGGCGGCATCGTGATCCCCGCAACGGCGCAGGTAGCGCGACGGCTGGCGTGGGGTGATGTACTGGGCGTGGGCAACAGTGTGCGCAACGTCAAGACCGGCGACCGCGTGCTCTTCAACCCGGAGGATCAGCTAGAGGTCGAGATCCAGGGCGAGGGGCACCTGGTGATGCGCGAACGCGACATCCACGCCGTGGCGACCGAGCTCACCGAGCACGGGACGGGGCTCTACCTGTAGGTCGGGTCCCGCGAAAGGCAGGCGCGTGGCAGACGAAGAGGGACGCGAGGCCGCGGAAACGCTCGAGGCCGAGCCCGGAGCGGCTGAACCAACGGCCGCCGAGGTGTGGCCCGACGCCGAGCAGGAGCTGTCGGCAGCCGAGCGAACGGCCGCGGCCGCGGCGCCGGAGAGCGCGGAGACACCCGATCCGCCTGCCCTGCCCGATCCGCCTGCGCCGGAGGTCGCTGCGGTTGAAGTGCCCGCATTGACCGCCGAGCCTGCACCCGAGGTCGCTGATCCGCCTGCGCCGGTCGCTGCGGCCGAAGAGCCTGCGCCGCTCGAACCTGCCACCGAAGTCGCGCCCGTTTGGCCGCCCGTTGGCGGCGCGGCGGCGGGTGAGCCTGCCGCCACCGATCTCTTCTCCGATGACCTGCTCGGCGAGCTGCTCGAAAATCCCGCGCCCCAGCCGGCGCCGGACACTCCGGCGCGGAAGCTGCGCACCGGGGTGGCCCGGGCCATGATGGCCGTCGGGCTCGCTCTGGGGCTCTTCGTCATCCTCTACGGCATCGATCTCGCCGTCAGTGCCGGGGATGTTCCGCGTGGCGTCACCGTGGCCGGGATCGAGGTCGGCGGGCTCAGCCACGCCGAGGCCGAGGCCAAGCTGCGGAAGGAGCTCGAACCGCGGCTGATCCGGCCCGTCGTCGTCCACGGTGGGGATGTGCAGGCCGAACTCGTGCCCTCGCAGTCCGGGCTCGGGCTCGACTGGCCGAACACCCTCGGGCTCGCCGGGCACCAGCCGCTCAGCCCGATCACGCGGATCATGTCCTTCTTCAGCAGCCGCGAGGTCGGGGTGGCCACGCGCACCGACCAGAACCGGATCGCCGACGCTCTGCGGGAGCTGGCCGACGGCAAGCTGAACCACCCCGCCACCGAAGGCTCGGTCGGGTTCACCCCGATCGCGGGCAGCGACGGCGGTGTCGACGCCTACCCGATCCTGCCGCGTCAGGGCCAGCAGCTGACCGACCTCGCCGGCGCCGTGCACGCCGTCACCGACCACTGGCTCGACCCCGGCGGGGTCAAGCTGGCCATGGCGATCACGCCCGTGCGGGCGACCGCCGCCGGGGTGCAGGCCGCTTGCCGGCAGATCGTCGTGCCCGCCGTCGCGAAGCCCGTCCTCGTGCACGGCGAAGGCAAGGACGTTCCGCTGAAGCCCGCCACCATCGCGGCTTCGTTCCAGTTCGCCGTGGTCGAGGGCGGGGCCCTCGAGGTCCGCATCGACCAGGGCAAGCTGCAGGCCGCCCTCAAGGACCAGCTCGCGAGCACCGAAACCGAAGGCAAGGACGCGCAGATCGTCTTCACCGGCGACCAGCCGACGGTCGAGCCGTCCGAAGAAGCCCGCAAGGTGGACTGGGAGAAGACTTTCCTCCCCCTGATCGACGTGCTCAAGAAGACCGACGGGCGGGATCTCCCCGTCGTCTACAGCGCGTCGGCACCCAGCGTGACCACCGACGCCGCCAGCGCGCTCGGCATCAAGGAAGTCATCGGCGAGTTCACCACCTCCGGCCTGACCGGGCCGGCCGCGACGAACAACCGGACGCTCGCCGCCCGCGTGTCCGGCGCGATCGTCAAGCCCCGCGAGACGTTCAGCCTCGGCGGCCGCTCCGGCCCGCGCACCGCGGACGCCGGCTACGTGCCGGCCCCGGCCAATGAGGACGGCACCGGCCCGGACGTGGTCGGCGGCGGTGTCTCCCAGCTGGCGTCCACTTTGTACAACGCCGCCTACCTCGCCGGCCTGGCCGACGCCGGCCACCTGGAGCACGACCACTACCTCGACCGCTACCCCGTCGGCCGCGACGCCAAGGCCGTCAACGCCGACGGCAGCCCGGTCGAGCTCAAGCTGACCAACGACGCCGCGACCGGCATCGCCATCCAGGCCACCGTCTCCGGCGACTCGGTGACCGTCCGGATCTGGGGCACCCGGCACTTCCGCGTCGAGAGCCAGACGGGGGCCCAGACCCCCGGCGACCCGCCGCCGATCCAGTTCGGCTCCGGCGGGACCGAACCGTGCCGGCCGTCGATCGGTTCATCCGGCTTCAGCGTCACCGACACGCGCGTGTTCTACGACCTCGCAAGCGGTACCGAGCTCCGGCGGACGTCGCACACCGCGACCTACGGCCCGCGCCCGACCGTGCTCTGTTGAGTTGTCAGCGAAGGACCATGCACCCCGCCTCCTCGAAGTCGCGCAGCCACGCCGGCTCCCGGAGCTGCTTGTTCCACCGCAGATCCAGCTTGTCCAATTTGGACAGGCGGGCGAGCGACGCCGGCAGCGTCGTCAGCGAGTTCTCCCGCAGGTCCAGCTGACGCAGCTCACCCAGCGCGCCGATCGACTCCGGGAGCGCGGTGAGCCGGTTGCCGCGCAGGTGCAGCTCCCGCAACGCACCCAGCGCGCCGACCGACTCGGGCAGCGCGGTCAGTTCGTTGCGGTAGAGCCGGAGTTCGCGCAGCGCCGCGAACCCCGACAGGTCCGGCGGCAACGAGGTGAGCCGGTTGTCCGTGCACCCCAGGTACCGCAGCTTGCTCAGCCGGCACCAGGCTTCCGGGAACTTCGTCAGCCGGTTGTCGCTGACGTACAGGTACTCGGTGAGCCCGGCCAGCTCGCCCAGCTCCTCGGGCAGCGCGTCGAACCGGTTGTGCGCCAGGTCGAGCGTGTGCAGCGACTCCAGCGCCGAGATCCCCGGCGGCAGCGTGGAAATCCGGTTCGCCGCCAGGTTCAGCACGCGCAGCCCGGTCAGCGACCACAGCGACCCGGGCACCTCCGCGATCGCGTTCTTGTACAGGTCGAGCCGGGTGACGTCGGGCGGGATGGCAGGCACCGACGTCAGCCCCTGATCGCTCAGGTCCAGTGCCGTCATCGCGACCGCCTGGTCAAGGGCAGCAGCGCCCACGTCGACGCGTCGTCCGGAGTGGACACCTGGATCCGCAGGCCCGGCGCCTCCGAGACGGCCAGCTCGGTCAGCCGCAGGCGCATCCGGCCCGCCCGCGGGTGCTCGAACTCCCGCAGCCTCGGCCGCGGCTCCGCCACCTCGTGCCGCGCCCACAGCGCGGCGAACTCGGGACTCAGCGCGCCCAGCCGCCGGATGTCCTCCTCCCACGACGGGTCACCGACGTGCCTGCCGTACTCGGCGCGCATCCGCGCGACCATGTGCTGGACCTCCTCGTCGTAGTTCAGCAGCATCCGCCGCGCGTTCGGCTCGGTCACGCAGCACCACAGCAGGTTCTTGTGCAGGCACGGCAGGCTGTGCCACTCCCAGAACAGCTCCTCCTGGGCCGCGTTCGACTCCAGGACGTCGAACCGGCCGTTGACCACCGTGGCGGGCAGCGGATCGAGCGCGCGCAGCACCTCGCGCACCGCCTCCGGCACCACCTCGGCCGACGACGGCAGCCGGGACGGTGTCAGCTCCGCCAGCCGGTACAGGTGCTCCCGCTCGGGGTGGTCCATCCGCAGCGTGCGCGCCACGGCGTCGAGCACCTGCGCGCTCGCGTTGATCGGCCGCCCCTGCTCCAGCCACGTGTACCAGGTGACGCCGACGCCGGCGAGCAGCGCGACCTCTTCCCGCCGCAACCCGCTCGTGCGACGGCGGACGCCGGGCGGCAGCCCGACCTCCTCCGGGCCGATCCGCGCGCGGCACGCCTTGAGGAACTGGCCGAGTTCCTCCCGGCGGCTGGTGTGGACCTGCGTCGACGTCATGCGGACCATGGTGCCGGAGGGGTACGACAATTTCCGGGGAGCCGGGTGCTGCCGGTACCAGCATCGCCAGGCTCTCTCCGCGCCGGACCGGAGCACCCCAAGGTCGGAGCCATGACTCTGACCACCTCTGCCCCGGCCGTCCCGGACCGGGCCGCCCGGCCGGACCGGCGGCCGTGGTTCATGCTGGCCGTCCTGCTCCTCGGCCAGTTCATGGCCCTGCTGGACGTCACCGTCGTGAACGTCGCCATGACCGACATCCGCACCGACCTGCACGCGTCCGGCGCCGCGCTGCAGCTCGTCGTGTCCGGCTACACCGTTGGCTACGCGATGCTCCTGATCACCGGCGCCCGCCTCGGCGAGCTGTTCGGGCGGCGACGGCTGTTCGTCACCGGCGTCCTCGCCTTCACCGGCTGCTCGCTGCTCTGCGGATTCGCACCCGGCGCGACGACGCTGGTCGTCGCGCGGATCGCACAGGGCGCCGGCGCCGCGCTGATGATGCCGCAGGTCGTCAGCGTCATCCAGGCGCAGTTCACCGGCCCCGCGCGGGCCAGGGCGCTCAGCGCGTACACCGCGGTCATCTCCGTCGCGTTCGTGGCCGGCCAGGTGCTCGGCGGGGTGCTCGTCGGCGCCGACCTCTTCGGCGCGGGCTGGCGGCCGATCTTCCTGGTCAACGTCCCGATCGGCGTGCTCGTGGCCGTGCTCGCCCGGCGTCTCGTGCCGGGCGGCGCGGCCAAGGCGGGCCGGCGGCTCGACCTCGCCGGCCTCGCCCTCGCCGTGCCCGCCGTGGTGCTGGTCGTCCTGCCGCTCGTCCTCGGGCACGAAACCGGCTGGCCGGCGTGGACGTTCGGCTCGCTCGCGGCGGGCGTGCTGCTGGCGGTGCTGTTCGTGGTGGTGGAACGCCGGGTCCGCGACCCGCTGGTCGACCTCGGTGTCCTGAAGATCCGCGGGGTCGCGCCGGGACTGGCCGCGCTGGGCACCGGAGTGGCGTCCTACGGCGGTTTCCTCTTCTGCGTGGCCTTGCACCTGCAGGCGGGCCTCGGGGAGACGGCGCTGGCCGCCGGGCTGACCATGGCGCCGGGCGGCGTGGTCTTCGGCGTCTGCGGGTTCTTCTGGCACAAGCTGCCCCGACGCGTCCATGCCGCGTTGACGCCGGGCGGCTACGCGGGGTCGGCGGTCGCGTACGCGTTGCTGGGGTGGAGCCTCAAGGACGGCGGAAACGGCGGCGCCCTGTTCTTCACCGCGCTCGTGCTGTTCGGCCTCTCCATGGGCCTGGCGTTCGGCTCCCTGATGGCGCACGCGCTCACCCACGTCCCGCTCGAGCGCGCGGCGGACGCGAGCGGCCTGCTCACGACGACGTTGCAGCTCGGCCAGGTCATCGGGGTGGCGACCTTCGGGAGCCTCTTTCTCACGCTCGCCGCCGGTTCGTCCGCGTCCGCCATCGCCACGACGATGACATGGGCCGCGGCGTTGCTGCTGGTCGGCGCCGGGTTCGCCGTCGCGCTCGCCCGCGCGTCGGCCGGGCGGTAGCCACGGAAAAGCCCGGCCGGTCCACGCGAAGTGGACCGGCCGGGCCGCAAGATCCGAAAGCGTTACCTGGTTACCCCACGGCGACCGTACGCGCCCGCGGCGATGCTGACACCGATCGCGGCCAGCACGACCTGGGTGAGGATCTCCAGCCAGTCGATGCCGTTCGTGTCGGCGTAGCCGAGACCGCGCGCGATGGCCGTGCCGATGAAGGCGGCGATGATACCGATCACGATGGTCAGCCAGATCGGGATGTTCTGCTTGCCGGGAGCGACCAGCCGGCCCAGAACGCCGATGATCAGCCCGACGATGATGGCGCTGATGATGCCGGCGACAGTCATCACTTTCTCCTCTCGGTGATCGCGGGTCCGGCCACTCGGTCCCGCGAACTCGCAGACGGAATTCCCCGGGGATCTGGGCCCGAAACGCCGAAAGGGCCCCTTCCGGGTGGGAAGGGGCCCTTCGGTGGAACGCGTTGATCAGAACGCGGCTTCGTCGATCTCCATGAGCGCGTTGTCGGCGGCCTCCACGATGGCGCGGCGGGCGGTCAGCTCCGGCAGCACCTGCTTCGCGAAGAACGACGCCACGGCGATCTTGCCCTCGTAGAACGGGGTGTCCTTGGCGGACGCGCCCGCGTCGAGCTTGCCGATGGCGACCTCGGCGTGCTTGAGCAGCTGCCAGCCGATGAGCAGGTCGCCGACCGACATCAGCAGGCGGACCGTGTGCTGGCCGACCTTGTTGATGCTCTGCGGGTCCTCCTGCGACGCGGTCAGGTAGCCGATCAGCGAGCCGAGCATGCCCTGGGTGTCCTCGAGGGCCTGCTTGAGCAGCGCACGCTCGTTCTTGAGCCGGCCGTTGCCCGCCTCGGACTCGATGAACTTGGTGATCTCACCGGCGACGTAGGCCAGCGACTGGCCCTTGTCGCGGACGATCTTCCGGAAGAAGAAGTCCAGCGACTGGATGGCCGTGGTGCCCTCGTACAGCGAGTCGATCTTGGCGTCGCGGATGTACTGCTCGATCGGGTAGTCCTGCAGGAAGCCGGAGCCGCCCAGCGTCTGCAGCGACTGCACGAGCTGCTCGGTGGCGCGCTCGGAGCCGACACCCTTGACGATCGGCAGCAGCAGGTCGTTGACGCCGTGCGCGAGCTTCTGGTCGCCGTCGCCGGTCCACAGCTGGTCCTGGAACGACGCCGTGTAGAGGTACACCGCGCGGAGGCCCTCGGCGTACGCCTTCTGGAGCATCAGCGAGCGGCGGACGTCCGGGTGGTGCGTGATGGTGACGCGCGGCGCGGTCTTGTTCAGCATGTTCGGCAGGTCGGCGCCCTGGACGCGCTCCTTGGCGTACTCGAGCGCGTTGAGGTAACCCGTCGACAGGGTCGCGATGGCCTTCGTGCCGACCATCATCCGGGCGTACTCGATGACCTGGAACATCTGCGCGATGCCGTCGTGCACCTCGCCGAGCAGCCAGCCCTTGGCCGGGGTGCCGTGCTGGCCAAAGGTCAGCTCGCACGTCGTCGAGGCCTTGATGCCCATCTTGTGCTCGACGTTCGTGACGAAGGCGCCGTTGCGCTCGCCCAGCTCACCGGTCTTGGTGTCGAAGTGGAACTTCGGCACGAGGAACAGCGACAGGCCCTTGGTGCCCGGCTTGGTCTCGATGCCCGGGCCCTCGGGGCGGGCCAGCACGAGGTGCATGATGTTTTCGCTCATGTCGTGCTCGGCCGAGGTGATGAACCGCTTGACGCCGTCGATGTGCCAGGAGCCGTCCTCCTGCTTGGTGGCCTTGGTGCGGCCCGCGCCGACGTCGGAGCCGGCGTCCGGCTCGGTCAGCACCATGGTGGCGCCCCACTGCCGGTCGATCATGATCTGGGCCCAGTGCTTCTGCTCTTCGGTGCCGTTCTTGTTCACGATCATCGCGAAGTTCGGGCCCGCCATGTACATGAACAGCGGGGCGTTCGCGCCGAGGATGAGCTCGGACGCCGCCCACTGGACCGTCGGGGGGAGGCCGAAGCCACCGAGGTCGTTGGTCAGGCCGAGGCGCCACCACTCGCCGTCGAGGAGCTGCTTGTAGCTCTTCTTGAAGGACTCGGGGATCTTGACGCTGAACGTCTTCGGGTCGTAGACGGGCGGGTTGCGGTCGGCGTCGGCGAAGGACTCGGCGAGCGGGCCGGTCGCGAGCTTGTTCAGCTCGGACAGCACACCGCGGGCGGTTTCTTCGTCGGATTCGGCGAGCACACCCTTGCCGAGGCGCTCCTGCACGCCGAGTACCTCGAAGAGGTTGAACTCCAGGTCTCGGACGTTGCTCTTGTAGTGGCCCATGTCGTCACTCCAATGTGTTCGGCTCCCCGGCCGGGCACACGTTCGCCTTACTCGCCGGTAACTTCAGGATATTACCTGCGGGTAACCAGAGCAAGCGGATCCGCACTTCCGAGTATCGGAAATCCACCCGAATGTTGCCTTCTGCCTGGGGAACGGGCCTCAGCGATGGCCCGGGATCGCCGTTGTGTCCGCCGTCACCGGGAGGTACCCGTCTTCCGGTCGGGCGATCAGGATCCCGCTGCGGAAGGCGATCGTCACCGCGTGTGTGCGGTCCCGGGCGGAAAGCTTGCGCAGAATGCTCTTCACGTGGGTTCGGACGGTCTCGACCGACAGGAACAGCAGCTTCGCGATCGCCGAGTTCTCGAGGCCCTCGGCGACCAGCTGGAGCACCTGGTACTCGCGCCTGGACAGCGGCATCGCGCCGCGCGGCGACGGCGGGCTGTCGTGGGCGAGGTCGCCCTTCGGGGTGGTCGTGCGCTTCGGCCGGGCGGTCAACGCGGCCAGCGCCGGGTCGATGTAACGGCGTTCGCTGTGCGCCCGCCGGATCGCTTCGGCGAGCCGTCGTGAATCGATCGACCGCGGCACGATCGCGTGCGCGCCGGCGGCGATCGCGGCCGCGAGGTACTGCTGCGTGCGATTCGCGTCACGGATCATGGTGACCAGGATCAGCGCGGGGTCACCGGAGTTGAGCAGCTTGGTCAGGTGGCAGTTCGGGTCGAGCGCCGAGTCGAGCACGACGACGTCCGGCTTGACCTGCTCGCACAGCTGCAGGGCGGCGTGGTGGCTGGCGGCCTGCCCGGCCCAGTGCAGGCCCTGGCTGCGGTGCACGAGCGCGGCGAGGCCGTCGCGGAAGATCGGCACGGGATCGACGACCGCCACGCCGAGGCTGCGCCCGCCTGGTCCGGCCGGCCCGGTGGGCCTGCGGGTGGGCTCGATGCCGTGCATCGCGGGCCTCCGTCTCTGCGCTGTCGCTCCCGGGGCGCCGGACGTCTCCGGCGTCGTCCGGTCTCCCTGCCTGGACCGGTCGGAAGTGACTCCTCCTGCTTGGTACGAGTCGCGATTGCGCAGCTCATGACGCCAAATCCCCCTCATGGCCCAATCCGCCGGTCACAGCAAACTTTCCGTAGAAGTCGATCTTGAAGAGATGGCTCGGCCGGGCGGGAAGGGACCTGATGGGGCAGTCGGCGCTACTGAGGGTGGCCCGCAGGAGTTTCAACGATTTCGACAGTTGCCGGATGCGGCCCGCAGCTCGGCGAATTCGGCCGCCAGCCCGGCCGGCGTCCAGTGCGCGTTGAGCCCGCTCGGGTTCGGCAGCACCCACACGTGGGTGTCGCCGATCCGGTGGTCCTGCCGCCCGACGCGCGCCTTCGGGAAGCCGAAGGCGGTCCGGTAGGCGGTGATCCCGACGACGGCCAGCCACCGCGGCCGGTACTTGAGCACCTTGTTGACCAGCAGTTTTCCGCCTTCGCGGAGTTCGTCGTCGGTCAGCTCGTCGGCGCGGGCGGTGGTCCTGGCGACGACGTTCGTGACGCCGAGGCCGAGCTCCAGCAGCTTGTCCTGCTCGCTGGGCGAGTAGAGCCGCGGGGTGAAGCCGCCGTTGTGGAGCGCGGGCCAGAAGCGGTTGCCGGGCCGGGCGAAGTGCTGCCCGAGTGCGCCGGAGTAGAGGCCGGGGTTGATGCCGCAGAAGAGGACGTCGAGGCCGGGGACGATGACGTCGGGGATGGTGGCGTTGTGCGCCGCGGCCAGCTGGTCCTTCGTGGGTCGGTTGCTCACCCGTCCAGTTTCCGGTCGATCCCGGACCACCGCTTCGTCGCGTGGGGTAGCGAATTCGGTACTGACCTGCGTAACCTGTGTGATCTCCCGCACAGCGCCGTACCGAGGAGGATTTCGTGCAGCTTCCGATCGTCCTCGGGCTGGTCGCGCTGGTACTGGCCGTCGCCGCGCTGGTCGTCGTCCTGGAAGACCGGCGGGCCGCCAAGCGGGCCGCGCTGCAGCGGAAAGCGCGGCTAGCGCGTCTCGGCGAGGTGGACCCGCTCGCGCCGGGCCGGCTGCACGTCGACCGGTGAACGCAGGAGCGTCAGCAGAAGGGCGCCGAACACCCAGCCGGCCACCGCGCCTGCCGTGTTGTTCATGAGGTCGTCGACGTCGAAGATCCGGTAGACGTACGGTGCCGTGCCGAAGTTGGCGGTGAGCTGCGTGAACTCGATGAGCAGCGACGCCGTGAAGCCGATCAGCGCGGTGCCGGTCAGGCCGCGGCGCCACAGGGTGCGCGCGAACACCCCGAGCGGCACGAACAGCAGGACGTTCAGGCACGCCTGCTGGAACGTCTGCGTCGTGAACCAGTCCCCGCCGTGCTTGAGCAGCTCCGTGTGGATGTCGGCGATCCACTGGAACGGGTGCAGCTGCACCGTCTGGCCGAGCCGGCGGGTGCCGGGGTCCGGCAGCGGCAGGAGGACGACCGCGACCGCCAAACAGCCGTAGAGCAGCACCGCCGCCGTCGTCGCGATGCTGCGCGGGCGCAGGCCGCCGTGCCGGGCGAGCTGGGTGATCAGCTGCGGGACCAGCACCACGGACCACAGCGCGAGGAAGGCGATGAAGCCGTACTGCAGGGCTGTGAGCTGTGCGTTCGTCATGCCATCGACGCTATGGATCTTGCCCCCGGTACCGCTTCGGTCGAAGAGCTCGCCGGTCCGGAGCCGGCATCGGCCACTCGGCCGACCCGCGCGCGGCCGATCGGCGGGTCGTGGGTGATCGAAGTCATGTCGTCGTAACCGGATGCGGCTTGCGCCGATACGGGAATGCGCACGACGCTCGGCACGTCGGGCTCTGTGCAGGCGACGAAAGGAACGCTCATGGCTCCGGTCCGGGTCGGCATCGTCGGGCTCAGCGCGAACGGCGGCTGGGCCGCCACCGCGCACGTGCCCGCGCTGGCCGCGGTGGACGGCTACGAACTCCGCGCGCTCAGCGGCAGCAGCGCGGACTCGGCGCGGGTGGCCGGCGAGAAGTACGGCGTGCCGCTGACCTTCGGCGACGCCGGCGAGCTCGCCCGGCACCCGGAGGTCGACCTCGTCGTGGTCGCCGTGAAGGTGCCGCAGCACCGCGCGCTCATCGAGCCCGCGCTGGCCGCGGGCAAGCAGGTGCTGAGCGAGTGGCCGCTGGGCGTCAGCCTGGCCGAAACCGAGGCGCTGGCCGAAGCCGCCCGGGGCCGGACGACCGCGGTCGGCCTGCAGGGGCGGTCCGCGCCGGCGTTGCGCTACCTGCGTGACCTCATCAAGGACGGCTACGTCGGCCGCGTGCTTTCGACGTCGCTCATCGCTTCGGGCGCGAACTGGGGGCCGAGTGTGCGGGCCGGCCGCGGCTACCAGCTGCACCCCGCGGGCGGGGCGACGATGCTGACCATCCCGTTCGCGCACACCGTCGACGCGGTGGCCATGGTCCTCGGCGGTTTCGCCCAGCTTTCGGCGACGATGGCGACGGTCCGGCCGCGGGTGCGCGACGAGGTCACCGGCGAGTCCGTCGAGATGACCGCGCCGGACCAGATCGCCGTCACCGGCGTGCTGACCGGCGGCGCGGTCGCGTCGCTGCACCTGCGGGGCGGGACGTCGCCGGCCACGGACTTCCACTGGGAGATCAACGGCACCGAGGGCACGCTGGTCGTCGGGGCCGCGGACCCGCTGTTCTGGATCGCGAAGCTCACGCTGCGCGGCAGCCGGACCGGGACGCTGGAGAAGCTGACCGTGCCCGCGCGGTACGAGCTGCCGCAGCTGGCCGGCCGCAGCGCCGAGCCGTCGTACAACGTGGCGCACGCCTACGCCCGCCACCTCAAGGGCGACTTGCCGGACTTCGCGCACGCCGTGGGCGTGCACCGGGTGCTCGACGCCGTCCAGCGCTCGGCCGACAGCGGGACCCGGATCCAGGTGGACGCAAAGTAACTGTTACTGCTGGTCGTAGGTTTCCGCTACCCTCGGGTCATGGACGACGTTGTCTACGACCGGGCGGGCCGGGGCGAGCCGCTGGTGCTGATCCACGGCATCGGCCACCGCCGCCAGGCGTGGGCACCGGTGTTTCCGCTGCTCACGCCGCATCGCGACGTCATCGCCGTCGACCTGCCCGGCTTCGGCGAGTCGCCCGAGCCGTCCGGCGGGTACGGCATCGAGCCCGCGCTGGTGATGTTCAAGGAGCTCTTCACCGACCTCGGGCTCGACCGGCCGCACGCGGCCGGCAACTCGCTCGGCGGCCTGCTGTCGCTGGCCCTCGGGCAGGCCGGGCTGGTCCGCAGCGTCACGGCGTTGTCGCCGGCCGGGCTGTGGACCCGGCGCCAGAAGCTGTACGCCATCGCCATGCTCAAGGCCCACCGCGCCCTCGCCCAGCGCACGCCGCCGCACGTCGTGCGCCGCATCGCCGCCACCGCGTCCGGGCGCCGCGCTCTGACCGGGATGATCGTCGGGCGGCCCGAGCGGCAGACGCCGGACGCCGTCGTCGAGGACGCCCGCGCGCTCGCCACCGCGCCCGGCTTCGAGCCCACCGCCGCCCAGTCGCGTGGGGACTTCCGCTTCACCGGCCCGGTGACCGGCGTCCCGGTGACCATCGCCTGGGCCGAGCGCGACCGGATCCTCGCCCGGCCGCGCGTCGCCGACCTGCGGAAAGTCGCGCCGGGCGGGGTGTTCCGCTTGCTGCCGGGCTGCGGGCACGTGCCGATGAACGACGACCCCGGCCTCGTCGCGCGGGTGCTGCTCGAGGGAAGCCGTTAGGTGACATTCGCTTTACGTCCGTCTTTTGACCCTGGTAGGTGACTGCTTCGCGAGGCAGAATCCTCCGCCGTGCGCCCGTTCGGGGACCTGGGGCGCGAATCGGAGGAAGAACACTCATGAGGCTTTCGACCCGGCTCGCGGTATTGGCCGCGGCCGCGCTGGCGACGACGGCGGTGACCACCGCACCCGCGTCCGCGGGCCAGCGCCCGGATCCCACCACCGACGTCCGGATCATCGGGTTCAACGACCTGCACGGCAACCTGGAGCCGCCGTCCGGCTCCAGTGGTCGCGTGGTGCAGTCGGACGGGACCACTGTGGACGCCGGCGGCGCCGCTTACCTGGCCACGCACGTGAAGCAGCTGCGGGCGCAGGTGGCCAACTCGTTCGTCGTGTCCGCCGGGGACAACATCGGCGCGTCGCCGCTGACCTCGGCGCTGTTCCACGACGAGCCGACCATCGACTTCCTGAACATGCTGGGGGTCAACGCGTCCGTCGTCGGCAACCACGAGTTCGACGAGGGCTACAAGGAACTGCAGCGCATGCAGTTCGGTGGCTGCCACCCCACGGACGGCTGCCAGTTCCAGAAGAGCTTCGACGGTGCGAAGTTCCCGTTCCTCGGGTCCAATGTGTACTTCACCAACGGCCTGCCCGCGCTGTTGCCGTTCACCGTGAAGTTCGAGGGCGGCGTGCCGATCGGCGTCATCGGCGCCACGCTGAAGGACCTGCCGTCCGTCGTCACGCCGGAGGCCATCAAGGGCCTGAAGTTCGGCGACGAGGTCGAGGCGATCAACCGGACCTCGAACCTGCTGGACTACTTCGGCGTCAAGGCCCAGGTCGTGCTGATGCACCAGGGTGACGGCACCGAGGTCGAGGGCCCGAACGACTGCAAGCTGCGCCCCGGCCCGGCCGCCGCGATCGCCGCCGCGGTGACGCCGAAGGTCGACGCCTTCTTCACCGGGCACAGCCACCAGCAGTACAACTGCGTGATCAACGACCCGGCCGGCCAGCCGCGGCCGGTCATCCAGGGCTCGTCGTTCGGGCGCCTGCTGTCGGTGATCGACCTGAAGATCAGCCGCAAGACCCGCGACGTCGTGCGGTCGCAGACCAAGGCGTTCAACGAGATCGTCACCCGCACGGTCACCCCGGACCCGGCCGTGGCGGCGCTGGTCGCCGACGCGAAGACCAAGTCCGCGCCGATCGCGAACCGCGAGGTCGGCACCATCACCGCGGACCTGCCGGCGGCGGGCAACGCGGCCGGCGAGTCGCCGCTGGGCGACGTCATCGCCGACGCGCAGCTCGCGGGCACGCAGTCGAACAACGCGGTCGTCGCGATCACCAACCCGGGCGGCATCCGCGCCGACCTGACGTACAAGTCGTCGCCGAGCGGCGAGGGCGACGGCGTGGTGACCTACGGCGAGGCGTTCACCGTCCAGCCGTTCTCGAACATCATGCAGACGATCACGCTGACCGGCGCGAACCTGAAGAACGTGCTGGAACAGCAGTGGACGGCGACCGGCACGAAGATCCTGCAGATCTCGAGCTCGCTGCACTACTCGTACTCGGCGAGCGCGCCGATCGGCTCGCGCGTTTCGGGCATCACGGTCAACGGCACGCCGGTCGACCCGGCGGCGACGTTCCGCGTGTCGGTGAACAACTTCCTCGCCGCCGGCGGGGACGGCTTCACCGAGTTCACCAAGGGCACCAACCTGTCGGGCGGCCCGGTGGACCTCGACGCGCTGGTCGCCTACCTGGGCGCGCACAAGCCGCAGGCCCCGCCCGCGGCCGACCGGATCACCCGCCTGCCGTAGGTCCGGTTCTTCCAAGACACCGGGTCGACAATGGACCCATGACGACCTGGGAAGACGTCGTCCGCCTCGCCTCCGGGCTGCCGGAGGTCGAGGCGTCGACGTGGTACCGAACGCCCGCGCTGAAGGTGGCGGGCAAGGGGTTCGCGCGGTTGCGCACCGAGGCCGAAGGCGGCCTGGTCGTGATGTGCGGGCTCGACGAGAAGGCCGCGTTGCTGGAGTCCGGCGACGCGGCCTTCTTCACGACCCCGCACTACGACGGGCACGGCTCGATCATCGTGGACCTCGAGCGCGTGGACGTCGATCAGCTGCGCGAGCTGCTCGAAGAGGCGTGGCGGCGGAAGGCGCCCCGCCGGCTGCTCACTTGAGCTCCCCGCGCAGCATGCTCATCAGGATCATGTCGTGGCGGCGGCCGCCCTCGCCGACGAACGCCTCGCGGTGCCTGCCGTCCTCGGAGAAGCCGACCTTGCGGTAGACGTGCCGGGCCCGCTCGTTCTCGGCGACCACCCAGAGCGTGATCATGTGCAGGCGCATGAACTCGAAGCCGTAGCGGCACATCACGCGCAGGGCGTCGGTGCCGTAGCCGCCGCCGTTGCGGTATCCGGCGTCACCGATGTAGACGTCCAGCTCGGCGTTGCCGACCTCGGGCCGGGCGTCCCGGAGGTCGATGACGCCGATCAGCTTGCCGTCGGCCTTGGTTTCGATGCCGAGCACGACCAGCTCGTACGTGTTGAGCGGGCGTTCCTCGCAGCGCTTGCGGATCTGCGCGCGTGAGCGCGGGTAGTCGTTGACCATCCAGCGGCCGACCTCGGGGTCGTGCACCCAGCCGAAGATGTCGTCCGCGTCCTCCGGCTCGAGCGCGCGCAGCCGGACGAGTTCCCCCTCGATCATCCCTACTCCCGTTTCACCAGCAGAAAGTCGTTGACGGCCAGCAAGCCGAAGAACTGGCGCACGGGCGTCGGCATCGCCCGGCGCGACTCATCATGCACGAGCTCCGGCGAGTGCACGCGGTAATTTTTCCGCCGGGTGACGATGGTGCAACTCTCCGCGGCCAGCACGTTCTTCACCCAGTCGGTGTCCGGGCCGTAGGTGAGCGCGATGACGAAGCCGTCCTCGGTGCGGAAGACGTTCAGCGGGGTGCGGTACTCCTTGCCGGATTTGCGTCCTTTGTGGACGAGCAGGCCGAAGCCCGGAGCCCAGTTCACGACGTACTTGTTGATCCGGTTGGTCACCACGCGGTTGAAGCGGGCGAGTCCTTTGGGCAGCACCATGAGCCGATAATATCAACGCACGATTAATTTATCGAGCGGCGACCCCGGCTCGCGGCCCGAGGTCGCCCGATGGTGGGATATGGCGCATGTCGACCGAATGGCCGCTGCGCCAGGACCCGGAAGGGCCGGTCATCATCGCGCTGGCCCTGGTGAACGACCCCGAAGCGCTGGGGTTCGTCGTGCTGGACGACGAGGACGACTGGTTCATCAGCGACGGCACCGAGCTGTCCGACGACGTGCTGGTCAACCGCGAGAGCTTCGGCAAGATGTCGCTGCGCGAGGCCGTCGAACTGCTGCCGCAGCTGGGCGCGCTGGCCGGCCTGCCGACCGGGATGGCCGCCGACTGGGACCCGGAGCGGCGCACCTGGCTGCTCTCGTCGGTGACCGGTTCCGACGACGAAGACGAGGACATCCGGCTGCTGGCCCAGCGCCGCGCGGCCTGGGAGTTCGAGGGCTCACCGGACGACGAAGCCCAGATCAGCAGCGGTCTCACCGAGATCCCGACCGGCCCGCAGCAGCCCGTGCGCGCCGTCCGCCAGGTCGTCCGCGAGCAGGACGGCACCTGGCTGTTCGTCGGCTTCGAGGTCCCCGAGGCGGAGGACTTCGAGGTCGAGGGCCTGGAGCTGGAGCACGTGGCGAACCTGTACCCGGACGTGCGCACGGTGCTGGAGGCCGCGCCGGGCCAGGTCTACGACCGCGCGACGCCGGACAGCGACTGGGAGCTCGTCGAGGGCTGAAGTTTTTTCGGCGCGGTTGTCCCGGCGACGCCCGCGCCGTTCGTCCTTACAGTGAGAGCCGGCGATCGGCGCCGGTCAGGACCTGTGAGGAGCACGCCATGCCCCAGTACGCCGCGATCATCTACGCCACGGACATCGACCCGACCACGCCCGAGGCCACGGACATGATGAAGGACTACGACGAGTTCGGCACGGGCGCGGCGGCGGTGATCCGCGGCGGCGCGGCGCTGTACCCGACGGCGACCGCGACGACGGTCCGCGTCACCGGCGGCAAGGGCGGCGACATCGTCACCAGCGACGGCCCGTACGCGGAGACGAAGGAAGCCCTCACCGGCTTCTACCTGCTCGAATGCGCCGATCTCGACGAAGCGGTCAAGGTCGCGGCCCGGATCCCGGGCGCCTGGGACGGCGCGATCGAGGTCCGGCCGGTCGTCGACTTCGGCAAGTGACCGGCGCCGGGGACGCGGTCGCGCGGCTGGTCCGGGACGAGGGGACCCGGGTACTGGCCACGCTGGTCCGCGTCACCGGCAGCGTCGACCTGGCCGAAGACGCGGTGCAGGACGCCGTCGTGCGCGCGCTGGAGACGTGGCCGCGCGACGGCGTCCCGGGCAACCCGCGCGGCTGGCTGCTGGTCGCGGCCCGCCGCCGCGCGGTCGACGTGGTCCGCCGCGAAGCGAAGCGGCTCGGGAAGGAGGCGGACGCGATGCCCGCGGTCGACCCGTTCCCGGACCCGGTGGTGGTCCGCGACGACCTGTTGCGGCTGGTCTTCACGTGCTGCCACCCGGCGCTGTCCCTGGACGCCCAGGTGGCTTTGGCGCTTCGGACACTGGGCGGTTTGTCGACCGCCGAGGTCGCCCGCGGCCTGCTGGTACCCGAAGCGACGATGGCGAAGCGGCTGACACGCGCGAAGCAGAAGATCGCCACCGCCCGGATCCCGTACCGGGTGCCTTCGGCGGAGGAACTGCCCTCGCGCTTGGCCGGCGTCGCGTCGACGGTGTACCTGATCTTCAACGAGGGCTACACGGGCCGCGGTTCGCTGCTCGCCGAGGCCGTCCGGCTGGCCCGCTTGCTGGTTTCGCTGATGCCGGACGAGCCGACGGCGCTGGGGCTGCTGGCCTTGGTGCTGCTGCAGGACGCCCGCCGCGCGGCGCGGTTCGCCGCGGGCGTGCCGGTGTTGCTGTCCGAACAGGACCGTTCGCTGTGGGACGCGGAGCTGATCAAGGAAGGCGTCGAGCTGGTCGGCCGCGGTTTGCGCCGGACGCCGACGGTGCCGAACGCGTACGTGGTCCAGGCGGCGATAGCGGCTTGCCACGACTTGGCGCCGTCGTTCCCGGAGACGAACTGGGACGCGGTGATCTCCTGGTACGACGTGCTGTTGTCGGTCCAGGACACCCCGGTGGTCCGGCTGAACCGCGCGGCCGCGGTGGCGGAACGGGACGGCCCCGAGCCGGCCCTGGCGCTGGTGGACGGGTTGTCCGGACTGGACGACTACCCGTGGTGGCACGCTTCACGGGCGGAGTTGTTGCACCGCTTGGGTTCTCCGACGGCGTTCGAGGCGTTGGAGCGTGCGGAGGAAACCGGCTTGCCCGCCGCCCACGTGGCACATTTGCGAAACCGGCTGGCGTCACGGTAGCCGTTTTCCTTGCCGAGCGGTGAAAATCGAGGCCTTGACCGTGGTCCGAACGGACGCGTTCGATGGACGGACGCCCTATCCGAGGAGGCCACCCATGGCCGAACA
Organism: Amycolatopsis sp. NPDC004747; assembly: GCF_053601335.1. NCBI lineage: Bacteria > Bacillati > Actinomycetota > Actinomycetes > Pseudonocardiales > Pseudonocardiaceae > Amycolatopsis > Amycolatopsis sp. NPDC004747. The sequence goes on from NZ_JBSGBQ010000006.1 coordinate 297,964, forward strand.
CCAGAACGCCACTCTCATCCGCCGGGGCTACGAGGCGTTTTCCGCGGGCGACATCGCCACGCTGTCGGAGCTCCTCGCGCCGGACGCCGTGCAGCACATGCCCGGTCACAACGTGTTTTCCGGTGACCACAAAGGCCGCGACGCGATTCTCGCCATGTACGGGCAGCTGGCCGAGCGCAGCGGCGGAACGCTGAAGGTCGAGCTGGAGGAGGTCTACGCGAACGACGAGGAAGTCATCACCGTCTACCGCTCGACCGGCACCCGCAACGGAAAACACCTGGACACCCGCCACGCCCTGGTGTTCCGCATGCGCGACGGCAAGGCCGCGGAACTGACGGACGTTTCGAGCGACGAAGCCGCCGACGACGATTTCTGGTCCTGACGGAGAAAGCGAAAGGCCCCGGGTTTTGCGCCCGGGGCCTCTCGTCGAGAGCGGATGACGGGAATCGAACCCGCGTATTCAGCTTGGGAACCAGGGTGATCATGCTCGAAAGTGGCCCTGACCTGCGGAGGGACCTACCTCTTGGTGCCCGTTGTTAACCTTGGTTGACCGGCCTGAATGGCACGCTAATGGCATGACCTGTGCCCCCACCCAGACCTCCCCCGCCACCCCGATACGAAGCCAGCACGCGGCCGGTGGTGCCGGGTCAAGGCACGCTTTCCCGCCTTGACGCGGTGCTACCGGCCGTTGTCATGATCCGGCTCCGGGGTGGCCCAACGTCTCGCTTGTCTGGTCGTGTTGTCTGTGGCGCGGTGACCAAGCATACGAGCGGACACGTACGCTACCGAGCGTAGCAATGTCCGGCCAGGAAGCAGAGACGATGACTGGACCTACTCCGTGGTGGGGCACCCTAGTTGTAGCTGGGGTTGGCTTCTTGGGCGTGTTGGTGACGGTCTTCGTCACAGGCCGCCGTGAGGCCAAGAGAGCCGAGGAAACTCGCGCTGAGCGCGCTCGGGAGATGAGGTCAGACGTCTACGCTGAGTTCTATCGTGTCGTCGCGGCCTTTCGGAGAGTCGCAGACGAACTCGGGGAGGCGGCGAGCGCGCACCGGCAAGCGAAGACGAGGTTGGGGCAGTCCGGCCCCGAGAAGACTGTCAAGCGCCTGACTGACGACGTGCGTGCGCTTGGTGACTCGGCGGCGATGATGTACGGCCGGATTCGCCTCTTGGCTCCACCTGATGTGGTTCAGGCGGCCGAACGCGTGGTCAAGGGGCTGACGCCGTATCACGACGCGCGCGCGGCTGGGCAAACGGACAGTACCGAGGCCGACGGCCTGAAGCAATTGCTCGACGATGCGGTAGGAACGATGAGGCGAGACCTCGGTACGGGGATAAGCCACGAGACGTCGCGCTGAGGCCGCCGGCCGGAGCGGAGCGGAGGCCGGGCGGTCCTCTGCGGCGGCACGCTTGCGTGCCGCCCTTGATCCCATAGAGCCAAGTTCGGCAGTAGAGTTAGTCCGGCACCGAAACGTTTTCGAGCTCGGCCTCAATGTAGGTGCCGGATCCTTCTTCCTGCACGAACCACACCCGAGCTGTGACCTCGTCTGCGGACAATTCATCTGCCTCTTCGCCGATATCGCCGATATGAAGGTGAAGCTTCACTTCAAGCAGAGCGAGTATCGTTTCGTCAATCTTGTATGCTCGGATAACTCGGTGCTCGCTGACGGTGCTTGGTCCCAACTGGAGTGCTATGTCAGTCGACTTGTCTTCAACGAGGTCCGCGACGGCCGCGGTGGCGGAATCTAAGATTTCGACTATCCCGGCCTCTACGGCAGAGTTGTCAATCTGCTGAAGACCAATTCGCTCCGCGAGAAATGAAATTAGGTCGTCGAGTGACTTGTGGTAATGGAAGTTCGTGTCGCCCTGCAGCTCTGCGCGTAGTTCTTCATTAAGGCTCTTCTTGTCCTTGGCGGCAAAGTCGGCGGTATTCGATGACACGAAGTGAGTTTCATTGGTCGATGCGCGGTGACCACGTAAGACGGTGAGCCATATGGCAGAATCCCGTGATCCGGTACCCCCAGAGGCAGGTTTAACGCGGTTGGCCTCTCGAATGAGCGCCTCAACGGCATCATCTGGCGCGAGTGGTACTACCTCAAACGCCTCCGTAAGTTCACTTCTCCAGTCTTCTTCTACCTCTGCTGTGCCTGGCACATATATCGGAGGGAGTGAATAGAACTTGGAGCCTTCGTTGAACGCGGACAAAAGTTTATCGAACGCTTCTTCTGCTTCGCGCCCACGCGCATTAACTGATTCTTCAAGCGCAACCTGCGGGAGTTTTATTGTCATACCCTTGCGCGCGGCGACTTGTATAAGTGCCGAGATAATTGGCGTGCGAAGGCGTCCGCGGCGAGGCAGAACGCACGTGTCAAGAAATATCGACATTTTATGCTTCATTCACGAAGTCGACGCGTGAAGAGATTTCACTTGCCAGGCGGCTAAACAGGTCGTAGGTGTCTTTAGCGCGAGTATGCTGAGCTCCGCGAGCTTCTACGCCGCTCAATTCAAAGATAGCCTTATTTGTTCGTTGCGCAATCGGAACAAGGCTCGACAGATTCTTGATCTCGCCAATGCTCGCAGGTCCCTCGGGTATAACGACACCCGCTTTATCCAACGGTTCGATGACGCCGCGTTGATATTTCTCCGGGATCTGGCCAATCCACCTTTTATAGGCTGCAGCTGGCTCTTCTCGATAGACTGAAAACTGCTGGCTAATATAGCCAAGCGGCGAAGGCTTACCTGTGGGCAAGGCAAACGGTAGTTCCAACTCGCGTCGTTGCATGGCCCCCAGGGCGGCAGTCCATTCAGACACCCACAGAGCGGCACTCTTTCCTACGCTGCTCAGAGCGGTCAGAGAGAAAAGATCGGGCGCCAGGGGAATCACGAATCCGGTCGAAGCAAGTATTGCCGTTCGATTCAGTGCGCCGACGTTCGGGCCCAGGTCCATCATGATAAAGTCTGCATTAACCCTGCGGGCGGTATCCGTAACTAGCCTAAACACCGCAGTGCTCGTGCGAAAACCGCCAGGATTTCCGGCGACTGCTTCGATCCATCCGGTGGGAGCGATTTCTTCGAATTCGCTCAGTGCAATATGTCCCGGAAGGATCCAAGCAGACTTACGAATCTGAACGGGATCGACAGGGTTCACGTCCCCGGAACGATCAATTAATGGCTTTAAGCAGTCATAGACGGTTCGACCTCCGCTAATGAACGCCTCCAGCGGAGCTTCCGCGAGGGCGGCGCTAGTCAAGTTCGCCTGCGGGTCAAGGTCCACGAATAGCACGCGATGACCGTGTGACGCTAGAGCTAGCCCAACATTATAGACAAGAGTAGTCTTGCCTACTCCGCCTTTGTGGTTAAAGAAGGAGACTATGTTCAAAGGTGCTCCTAGCGTCGTAGATTCCGCCAACTCTAGCACGGTCTGTCCTATCGCTTGCGCTTCAGATCGCCACTGCCGACGGTGATATTCTTTCCCGTGGTCTTTGCTATCCGCAGCGCGGTATACGCTTCATGTGTGGTCGTGCCGTAGCCGCACGAAATTTTCAAGATAGATTCAGATCGGACACGGTCCAAAGCGTCCTCGAATGCTGCAATCGAATTATCTTCGAGCTCGAATATGGCGCTGTCTCCCGCAAAGGAGCGTAATGTTACTCCTGGGACAGACTTCATGGATTCGACGGCTACATTGATCAGCTGATCCATTTCCTTGCTGTAGGCGATCGCTTCGTTGAGACTGTTCGAGAGAAGTAGGTTCTCCATGCCGGAACCGATGTCATCACCGTCAATTATTGCGATCAGCTTTGCTGCGCCCTCGCGTGGCAGTTGCGCCGCTGCGACATTGGCGTCATAAGGGACAAGTCGACTGCCATCGGGCAAGAAAGCCCCCAGTGCAAACGCCAAGATCGACGGGCCTTGCATGAATACTCGTACAGGAACTTCAGGTGTGCCATAAATTTGATTAGCTGCGTTAGTCCATGTTGCAGATATGGCTTGAACATATTTCTCGGAAGACCCACCGCGAAGGCTGTTGTAGAACTCGTCTGCCGTCAACGACAGAGAAATCGCGTTATCGCATCGGTCGTCCTCATAGATCATATATCCGTTGCTTGCAACACCTGCCGCGGCCTCTAGGGCTTTGTCTCGAAAAGCTTGGTATCGGCCCGGCGATTGCGCTGCATATAGTATGATTCCCAGTCGCGGTAGAGGTGTCTTGCTAATCTTAAAGCGGGCGGATAAATTCTCATGCTGTTCAAGATGGAGCAGGCCGCTGATTGGACCAGTCGGCTGTAGCTCCTGCAAATTAATCTCGTGAATTTGCACCTTATCCTTATTGAAGACCGAGAGTGACTTGACGCGAAAGTCAAGGTTTAGGGTCGCTGACTCAATCGAGTCATCGGATATGGCGGCATAACGCTCGTGGTGGTTCCAAACTTGAGCGATCCGTCTTCCAAGTGCGAACGCCTCTTCGAGGCGGCAGTGCAGGTATACTGATAGGGGTGGTGTGCCGCTCGCCTGCAATTCGGCTTCTTCGAGTCGATGACGGATTGTCTTTACTGTCCAGTCGACTCGGTCTTCTAGACTTTTTTGGGAATCGTCTGGGCCTGAACGAAACCAATCACGATGATGCCGGGCCATTTGCTCATGAAGAAACTCCGTCACCTTGATCGACTGGGGCGTGTCGCCTGGCCGAGGCAAATGGATGTATACGCCGATTCCGGATTTACGCTTATCTTTTAGCCAGAGTATTAGCCCGGCGACCATTGCCAGGAGCCAGATTGCGAGAAGAAACAAGGGGTGCACTTCGTCGGCGAGGTTCGGGGCTGATCCAGCTATGAAGGCGACCGTGAACCAAAAAGCGAACTGGCGAGCGTCCAGCTTCCAGTAGTAAATACTCACCCGTCTTTTCGGCATTTATTTCCCTTGCTATCGCAGTGGCGGGTCTGTGTGATGCTCGCTCAAATTCCGCTAATTACCGCAGGTTGTTTCGAACAGTTGGAAGCAGGTTATCGACTGTTCCGGCGGAAGACATGCGTGGTATGGAGGTTCTCATGCGACGGCTGTCAAGCTGGTAAGGGTATCTATGATTGCTTCCGCTCCGGCCACACTGAGACTGGCCACCTTGCCTGGCTTGTTCGCGTAGCCGATCGAGTGGACGCCCGCGGATTGTGCGGCTTCGATGTCGCTCGCCGAGTCGCCGACGAACACGGCTTCGTCAGTAGTGACGTTGAGCGCCGCAGCTGCCTGACTGAGGAGGTAAGGGCTGGGCTTGAGTAGAGCAACGTTCGAACTGGTTCGCCCGGACACGAAGTTGACTGAAGTGCGAAGATCGTAGAGGTCAAGATAGGCGCTGATCGCCGGGACGCCGTTGTTGCTGACGATGGCGAGCGGCCGGCCAGATTCGTGCCAAGCCTCAATGAGCTCGTGCGCCCCGGTCGCTGGGGCAGCAGTAGAGATGGCCTCGGCTTCGTGGGCGGCAAAGGCAGCTTCGACGTAGCGAGCCTCGTCTTCCCCAAGCATCGCAGCGTATTGGAGTACGTCGAACGGGTCGGCGCTAGTTGCGACTGTTTTGGGTAGATCAGTGTGCCCGCCGTCCGAAAGCACTGTGCGGAGCTGGTTGGCAACAGTCGAGGCAGGGATACCAGCGAATACTGAGCAGACCGGGCCGTCGAAGTCGAGGAACAGCGCTCGCGCCCTGTCGAGCATGTCTGCCGCTCTCATCGCTTGTAGTCCTTGGCGACGCTGTTCCAAAGGCTGTCGAACCAGGTCTTGGCCTGGTCGACGTACTGTGAGCCGGTTGATGTGTCGTCGTCGTTGATCGAGTGGTGGAAGAGGATTGCGTCCTTGCCCATGAGGTCGTAGATGGCCTGGGTCTCGCCGCCGAAGTTAATGACGTGCTCGCGGACCGGGTAGAAGCCGAAGAACGTCTCTTCGTTGTTGATCAGGTAGAGCTTGAACATCGGCGGTGCCGGGTGCACACGGACCTGCGCGGTTGCCTTATTGACCAACCCGAGCTCGCCGAGCTCGGTCACCGAGTCGACGATGGCGAGGGTGTGGCGCCGCATGATCTCTTCGGCGCGCTTGCGGAACAGTGGGCTGTCGGCGTGCTCGTCCACGGTGACCGGAAGGGACCACGGCTGGGTCGGGTCTGGCACCAGCAGGCGGACTGTGATCGACTCTGGCCGGAGCCGGCCGATGCGGATCTTGTCCAGCGGTTCGGCGATGACGCCGTGGAGCGTTTCGCCAGAGAACCCGGCGAAGTCGATCGTGACGTCTTGGGCCTCGAAGGCTCGTTCGATGTGCGGTCGAAGTCCGACCGGGCGTTCGGTGCGCTCTCGCACGAAGACACCGCTGCCCTGACGCGAGACAATCAGACCCTCATCGCGGAGTTCACGGATGGCGTTCTGCACGGTCATCGGCGCGACGTTGTAGGTCTTCGCCAGCTCGTTTCGGGATGGCAACTTGTCACCTGGCGTGAACTTCCTGGTCAGGATCGCCGCGCGGAGCGCGTTCGCCACCTGCACATACGGCGGCCTCGGGTCGTCTGGGTCGAGTGCCATCGGTGCATCCTTCCTTGACTGGGACCCCGGGTCCGCGTTCAGTTTCCCCGACTGGCGCCAAGCATGTCTAGGCGACCTAGCGGCCTAGACCGTTTTCGTCTTGCTTGACTTGGCTAGCCAACCTGGCTAACCTGACCATGTCAGCCACGATAGGCGGCGCCGCGTGAGGCGCCTGACCAGGGAGAACCGACATGGCAGTACCGCGCGGAACGCGCTTCGAGATAGAGCACGACGCGGTGTTCCCGGCCGGGGCGGCGATCGTTGGCCCCGTCACGCCGGACATGGAGTACGTCTCGAACGAGGACAAGGCCCGGGGCAAGCAGCCCAAGCAGAAGATCGACGAGCAGACCGGCCTTCCGCAGTGGAAGGTCACGGTGACCGACCCGTCGGCGGAGAAGGACCGCGACAAGTCGGCCACGGTTACTCTGCTCGACCGGGTCCAGCCCGTCCCGCCCCCGGCGGCGATGCAGGGGTTCGACTTCCGGCCGGTGGTGTTCGAGGGCCTCACGGTTGAGGCCCGGGTCATGGGCGAGAAGTTCAAGTACCAGGGCTGGGCGCTGCGGGCTACCGGGATGCGGGAGCCGGGTAGTGGCGCTGGTTCGAAGCAGGCCGCGAAGACCCCGGCCGGCCAGAGTGGTCAGCAGAAGGCCGCGTGATGGCGGGGCGGCCGTCGCGTGAGGCGGTCGCTCGGTGGAACGAGGCGTACGCGGAGCAGACGTCCGCACTGTTCGCCGCGATGAGGTCGGCATCTGACGATCTGGCGGCAGTGCGGCGTCTTGCTCACGCCTACCACGCGGTTGCGGTGGCGTGGCGCGCCTTGTCTGCCGATCTCGCTGCTCCGCTGTGGGCGCGGCACGCGTCGGCCGTGGCGGCTGAGGAGTTCGAGCGGCGGGCGCGCATGGAGTTCGACCGCGCTGATTCGGCCCAACGACCAGGGGAGATCACATGAGCCGATGGGAGCGGATACGGGCTTGGGAACTCGCCTACGCGCGATATGCGGGGGCCTCGGACGTGGAGTTGCCGCAGGTGTCGCGGGCGGTTGCCGCAGCTTGGCGTGATCTTGCGGCCGAAGTTCCGTTACCGGCCTGGGCGCGCGCGGCCGTCATCTCCGCCGCTGAGGCATTCGAGATTCAAGCCGAAAAGTGGGAGACCCGCCTTCGGCATGGGGAAAGTGTTCAGGGACATGGCACACGACGAGAAACAGGACGCGGCGGAAGCTGGGTGGGACGGGTTCGGCGTGACGTGGATCGTCGGGTCGGAGGCGGAACTGGCGGTCGAGGAGACTGGTTCGGAGCCGACGCATCCGCCGATGCTGGTGCTCGCGGGGGCGCCGTGCGTGGTGATGCTGCGGCCGCCGGACGACCCGGCGATGTGGCCGGCGTGCGTGAGGTTCCTTCGCCAACTCCGCGACAGCGCGGAGGACATGGCGGCACTCCTCGAAGCTCGCGCGACGGATCGGCTGGCGCGTGATGGCGAAGTCGGCTGAGCCGCGCACCCTGCGGGACGCGCACGAGATCGCAACGGAGCGTCTCCCAGCACCGGACGCGAACCCCGCAGTGTGGCTGGCTTTCCGGCAGGCGAACGCACGGATGTACGAGAAGGTCGCCGACGTCGACCGGGGGCACCACCACGAGGCGTTGTATTGGGCGGGATACGAGCGGCGGAAGGCGGGGGAGGTGTCGGCACAGATCCAGGGCAGTAAGTCGAAGTCTGAATAGTCCCGTGTAGACACACGAACAGTCAAATACTGCAACGAAAAACGCGCGCTATGACGTGCGGCGGTGAAACGCGTCCTCGTGCGGGTGACGTGAAACGTAAGGCGCAGAAGCGGAAACCGGCTACCAACCATGCCGCTCCTGCGCTGTCCACAACCGTGGGGTGTGAACAATGCAGACGCTAGACGATGACAACAGGCGTGCGCCAGTGGGGGTCACCCGCTCGCGCTGCTCGGAATGCAAGCGGTTCGCTCGGCTGCTGCCGGGTGAGACCAAGTGCGCCCCTTGCTTGGGCGCGTTGCCGCTGGATCTCTCGGCGGTGCTGGGTGGTGGTCGGCGATGACCTCTCCCGGAATGCTCGTAATCGCCCTGGCCGGACTCGGTCTCGGCGTGTGGGTGTTGGCGAAGATCGGGCGTGCGTTGGCGTCGATGGCTGAGGCGCTGGCCGCGATGGTGGTCGTGTTCGTGGCCCTGTGGTGGGCGTGCAAGGTCGTGTTCTGGCTGTTCTCCCAAGTCGTGATCCACTGGCGCACCTCGTTGACCGTGATCGCGGTCTACCTGTGGTGCATCTGGGTCGGCTGGATCTGGCTCGTGGTCAACCTCGGCGGCCTGGCGCTGATCCTCGGCGTGTGGCGGCTGCTCGACGTCACGTCGTTCGATCAATGGTGTGGCCGGCCGTTGCGGTCGTGGTGGCTGCGCTGGGCCGTCTACCATCTCAAGCTGCCCGGCTGGCTGCACGCCTGCGGCCTCAGCGTCCGCGATGCCGCCCTGCCGGTCGAGGTGACCGTGAACCTGGTGGGTCGCCGGAAGGCTTCGCGGGCGACGGCTCGACAGTCCGGCGTGCAGGTACCCAAGGTCCTCGGCGTCCGCTCCGGCCCATCCTGGGATGAGGTCCGGGTGCAGCTGGTCCCTGGCCAGAAGCCGGAGGACTTCGACGACGCCGCCCGTGCGCTGGCCTCGGCCCGGAAGGTCGCGCGGTGTCAGGTGCGGGAGCTGGCACCGAACGTGGTCTCCGTTGACTTCCAGCGTCGTGACCAGCTGGCCGCCCTGGTGCACTCCCCTGCACTGCCGGAGGGGCAATCTGCGGTGGATCTCCGCAAGGTGTGGGCCGGTCGCACCGAGTATGGGCACGACTGGCGGGTGCCGCTGCTCGGCTCCGGTGCGCACTGCCTGACCGCTGGTGCCTCGGGTGCGGGGAAGAACAGCGTGATGTGGTGCCCACTGGTGTCGGCGGCCCCGGCGATCCGGTCCGGTCTGGTGCGCATGTCGGGGATCGATCCCAAGGGCATGGAGCTGGCCTACGGGCGCGGCATCTTCTCCCGGTACGCGGTGTCCGGGAAGGACGCGCTCGAGGTGCTCGACGGCCTGGTGGAGGAGATGGAGTCCCGCAAGCGGGAGTTCGCTGGGCGGGTTCGCACGATCCCGCTGTCGACGGAGTACCCGCTGGAGCTGCTGGAGTTCGACGAGATCGGAGCGCTGACCAAGTACACGGATCGCAAGACCCGCGAACAGATCGTCGAGCGCGTTGCTCTGCTGAACACCCAAGGGCGGGCGCTCAACATCTCCGTACGTGGCTATGTGCAGGAACCGACCAAGGACACCGTCCCGGTCCGGGAGTTGTTCACCCGCCGTGTCTGCTTGCGCGTCACGTCGAAGACGCACGTCGGCATGGTCCTTGGTGACGGCGCCTATGAACGGGGTGCGTGGGCCAACCGGATCGGCGACAGCGAAGCCGGGGTCGGGTTCGTGTGGGGCGAGGGCATCCGCGAGCCGCTGCGTATCCGTGCGGGCTGGGTGTCCGATGAGACGGTCAAGGCGCTGGAGCACTACGTCACCAACGGCGGCACGGCTCGCCCGGTGCTCGGCGGCGAGGGGGTGGCCGCGTGAACCGGCTGATGGTCTTCCTCGACACCATCCGCGATCACCTCGACCTGCACCAGCTACCGCCGGTGGCGACGCTGACCGTGCGGACCTGGTCGGACCCGCTCACAGTCCAGCTCGACGCCCACCAGCTGTCCGACGTCGCCGGGGCCTTGCTGACCTGGGCCAACACCCTCGATGACGTGGCCGCGTCGCTCTGGCGCACCTCGGACGGCGACTCGGTGCACCTGTCGATCACCGGCCGGACCCCGTGCGGCATCCCCGTGCACGTCTACAGCGGCGTCCACTTCGACCCGGCCGTTTTCCTGGACCTGCCCGCCGGAGCCCGGCAGGACATGCCCGTGTTCCAGCTCCGCCAATGGACCCGCCCCGGGGAGGTGGCCGCCTAATGACCGACCAGCAACAGACCCAGCCGGCCGGAACGCGGGCTGAACGGATGCGGACCCCGCTGGCTGCGGACGTGATTCGGGCGACGGCGGAGAAGCACGGCGTCTGCGTCCGACCGTTCACGATGGAGGTCGGCGACACCGAGACCGGCGAACTGCGATACGTCCCGGTCCCGTGCGGCTCCACCGTCGAGTCGGTCTGCTTGTCGTGCGCGCGGAAGGCCAAGGCGCTTCGGCAGGCCCAATGCCGCGAGGGCTGGCACCTGACCGAAGAACCCAACCTCACCCCGGCTCCGCCGTCGGAGGACCACGAGGAGTTGCTGACCTATCGCGCGGACCTGGTGGCGGCGTATCGGGAGGTGGTCGAGCACGACCAGGCGGAGGCGGAGGAGCTGCGGGAGGAGGTCGCCGGGGTTGATGCGGAACTTCGGCAACTCGGGATGCGGGGTCGGCTGCCCGCCCTCGACGTGCCGACGAAGCGCCAGGTGAAAAGGTCGACGAAGCGGCGGCAGGATGCGCCGAACCTGCCTCGGCGGAAGGTCGCGAAGACGACGGTCGGTCGGGAGTTTGCCGGGAAGTTCCGGCCGTCGATGTTTGTGACGCTCACGTGCGATACCTACGGCCCGGTCCGTGGCGACGGCTCCCCGATTGACCCGAGTCGATATGACTACCGGCGAGCGGCTCGGGATGCGGTGCACTTCTCCGCGCTGGTGGACCGGTGGTGGCAGAACCTGCGCCGGGTCGTCGGCTGGGACGCGCAGTACTTCGCCACGGTGGAGCCGCAGAAGCGGACGGCTCCGCACCTGCATGCGGCGATCCGCGGGGCGATCCCGCACGACGTCATCCGGCAGGTCACCGAGGCCACGTATCACCAGGTCTGGTGGCCGTCGCACGACCAGGTCGTCTACGTCGACCGGTTGCCGGTCTGGGACCCGGACACTCGGGCGTTCCTGGACCCGGACACCCGGCAACCGCTGACGTCGTGGGATGACGCTGTGGAAGAGGTGGAGGTCCCGGCGCACGTGGTGACCTTCGGGCGGCAGGTGCACTCGAAGGGCATCCTCGGCGGCACCGAAGAGGCTGGCCGCCACATCGGCTACCTCACGAAATACCTCACCAAGTCCACCGGTGAGGTAGTCGAGGCGGACACTGCGCGGCTGCGGGACCACCACGACCGGCTCCACGCCGAACTGTCGGTCACGCCCTGCTCGCCTCGCTGCGCGGTCTGGCTGCTCTACGGGATCCAGCCCAAGGGCGCGGGCAGCAAGACCACCCCCGGCCACTGCAAGGGACGCGCGCATCGGCGGACCACGCTCGGGCTGCCGGGCCGTCGGGTGCTGGTGTCGCGCAAGTGGTCCGGGAAGACCCTCGACGACCACAAAGCCGACCGCAAGGCATTCGTGGTCCAGGCGTTGGCCGCCATCGGGATCGAGAAGCCGCAACCCGACCCCGCCCGGCTGGTCTGGCGGAAGGTCGAGCCCGGAGACCCGCAAGTACCGCCCCGGCCGCACCTGGTCATGCGCGCGATCGCGGAACGGATCACGTGGAAGGCCGAGTACGACCGCGCGCTACTCGCCGCCGGACCACCGGGGAGTGAGCCAGAAACTTCGGCAACTCAGCTCGCGGCCTGATCTGGAAGGGGGAGGCATGGAAAAGAAGTACCTGACGGTCGATGAGGCGGCCGTCTATCTGAACACGGGGGTTCGGTTCGTGCGTCGGCTGATCGCCGAACGACGGATCGCGTTTCACAAGGCCGGGGTGCACGTCCGGTTCGCATTGGAGGACCTGGAGAGCTTCATGCAGGCCGGCCGGGTCGAGCCGATCACGCGGGCATCGGTCCGTCGGGACCTGGGAAGGGCGGCCTGACATGGCGAACAAGCAAGGGCATCGCGGTTTCGGGAGTGTTCGGCAACTTCCGTCCGGCCGGTGGCAGGCTCGCTATCCCGGTCCGGATGGGGTCATGCGGCCCGCGCCCAAGACGTTCGACACGAAGCGGTCCGCCGAACGGTGGTTGTCGGTGACCGAAACTCAGATCACGCAAGGCGAGTGGATCGACCCGGAACGTGCGAAGCGCAAGCTCGGCGACTACGCGGACCAGTGGATTGCGCAGCGGCCAGGACTGCGTCCGCGCACGGTCGAGCTGTACAAGTGGTTGCTTCGTAAGCACATCGCGCCGGACCTCGGCGGGGTCGAGCTGGGCAAGCTGTCCACGGCGGTCATTCGTCAGTGGCGGGCGGACCGGCTGACGGCGGGCGTCTCGGAGTCGGTGACGGCCAAGGCGTATCGGCTGCTTCGGGCGATCCTGAACACTGCGGTCGATGAGGACAAGATCCTCCCGCGCAACCCCTGCCGGGTCCGGGGTGCTGACAAGGAGAACCCTGACGAACGGCCGGTCATCACCGTGGCCCAGGTCTTTGACTTGGCCAGTCGGATGCCGGAGCGGTTTCGGGCGCTGGTCCTGCTCGCCGCGTTCGGGTCGCTGCGATGGGGTGAAGTGACGGCCCTGCGCCGGTGTGACGTGGCTGAGGACGCGTCGTGGGTGCGGGTGTCGCGGGCGATGGTCGAGGTTCCTGGCCGTGGGCTCGTCGTCGGTCCACCGAAGTCGCGGGCTGGCGTCCGGACGCTCATCATCCCGACGGCTGTCCGGCCTGACCTGCGGCGGCACCTGGAGATCTGGGTGAAGCCGGAGCAGGACGCGTTGCTCTTCACGGGTGAGCGAGCTGGGCACGCGGTCCGCCGGCCGAACTTCAGTCAGCGGACCAGGTGGACCGAGGTCGTCGAGAAGATGGGGCTCAAGGGCCTGCACTTCCATGACCTCCGGCACGCCGGGAACATCTGGGCGTCGAAGGCCGGCACTTCGACCAAGGACCTGATGGCGCGGATGGGGCACGACGACATGCGGGCGGCCCTGATCTACCAGCGGGCGACCAGTGATGCCGACAAGCAGATCGCGGACCGGCTGTCCAAGCTCGTCGACCGGCACCGCAAGGGCACCACCCCGGACGACGACGAAGATCAGGACGGCCAACCCGTCCCGGTCGGCTAATGGCACATTAATGGCACGCGAGAAGTGAAGACCGGAGATAGAGAAAACCCCAGGTCCACAGTAGACAACCTGTGACCTGGGGCTTCTCTATGAGAGCGGATGACGGGAATCGAACCCGCGTATTCAGCTTGGGAAGCTGATGTTCTACCATTGAACTACATCCGCAGTGTGTCGTCAGCATACACGGCGCCGTGATCCCCTTGTCCAGTGGCCTCCTCCTTGACTCGCGCGCGTCATGTGACAACACTTGTTGTCGACCCTGGAGGTGGCGCCCATGGACGAGCCCGAGCTGTTCCGGCAAGGCGGGTTCCGGCTGGCTCAGCGGCTGTTCATCGGGGGTGACATCCGGGGTGACGAGCGGCAGGTCGCCCGGCTGCGCGAGTTCGCCCAGGTGCAGGACAAGCTCGCCGACGACGTCGTCGCCTGGATGGCGCAGCAGCCCAAGGGGCAGGGGCGCGCCCTCTTCGAACGCGCGCTGGTGGAGCGCGCCGAGGCGGGCGGGCCGCTCAAGGACTTCTTCGACCAGGTCGACGCCAAGCCCTACTGGGTCGATGACGAGCGGCTGGAGCGGGGCGCCAAAGCCATCACCAGGGCCGGGCTGCTGGGGCTCTTCCCGCTCGGGGACATGTCGCTGATGGGTGGTTACCTCGCTTCGCGTGCCACGAAAGCGCTGGTCGGGACCGGGGAGATCGAATACAAGGCCACGCGGCGGCTCGTCGAGACCGCCGCCTGGTGGATCGATGTCACCACGCCCGGTGCCCTCAAACACGGGGAGAAGGGGTACGCCTCCGCGCTGCGGATCCGGCTCGTGCACGCCCACGTGCGCGCCGCCATGAACCGGCGGGACGACTGGGACTACGCCGCCTGGGATCGGCCCGTCAACCAGGTGCAGACCGCCGGGACCCTTCTGCTCTTCTCGCTCGTCTACGTCTTCGGCACGCAGCTGCTCGGGCTGCGCTACTCCGCCCGCGAGCGCGGGGACATCCTGCACCTCTGGCGGTACATCGGCTGGCTCATGGGGGTCGACGACGAGCTGCTGCCCACCTCCGAAGAGGACGCCTGGCGGCTGTTGTGGCTGCTCGCCGCCACCGAGTTCATCCCGGACGACGACTCGAAACGCCTGGCCAAGGCGCTGATCGAGGCCAACGCCGCCGTCGGCGAGGGGCGCGGGGCCGTCGGGAAGGTGCTCTCGCACGTCTCCGTCGCCGTGCACTCCTCGATCAGCCGGCTCGTGCTCGGGAAGACCAACGCCGACTTCCTCGGGCTGCCGAACGATCCCGTCGCGCAGGCCGCGATCGTCGCCGTCGCGGGGGTCAACTTCGCCGCCGAGACCGTGCGGCGGTTCATCCCCGGGGCCACCGCGCTGCAGGAACGGATCGGCCAGGCCGGGCGCCGCGGGTACGTCAAGCGGCTCGAGAAGATCTTCGCCCCCGACACGACCTACGCGCAGCACATGCGGGCCGCCTGAACCCACCGGATAGGCTTCGGCCGTGCTGCTCAGTGACCGTGACCTCCGCAAAGAGCTCGACGCCGGCCGGCTCGGCATCGACCCCTTCGATGCCGGCATGGTCCAGCCGTCCAGCATCGACGTCCGGCTCGACCGGTTCTTCCGGGTCTTCGACAACAGCAAGTACACCCACATCGACCCGCAGCTGCAGCAGGACGAGCTGACCTCCCTCGTCGAAAAGGAGGGCGACGAGCCCTTCGTGCTGCACCCCGGCGAGTTCGTCCTCGGCTCGACGTTCGAGCTCGTCACCCTCGCCGACGACCTGGCCGGCCGCCTCGAGGGCAAGTCGTCGCTCGGACGGCTCGGGCTGCTCACGCACTCGACCGCCGGGTTCATCGACCCCGGCTTCTCCGGGCACATCACCCTCGAGCTGTCGAACGTCGCCAACCTGCCGATCACGCTCTGGCCGGGCATGAAGATCGGCCAGCTGTGCATCTTCCGGCTCTCCAGCTCGGCCGAGCACCCGTACGGCTCCAGCGAAGCCGGGTCCCGCTACCAGGGGCAGCGCGGCCCGACCCCGAGCCGGGCGTACAAGAACTTCCACCGCGTCGACACCTGGCGGTAGTGGATTCGCCCTCGGCGGGAAGAAGTACCTCGGGCGCTAAGCGGCGACCTTCGCGTCCCAGTCGATGTGGTGGTTCCACATGAAGCCGTTCGGGTCCTCGTCGAACGGCTTCGAGAACGCCCGCTTGATGAAGAAGTCGCGGACCACGCGCCCGACCGGGCCGATCACCTTGTCGTCGCCGTTGCGCTTGCCGGCCGCGACCACCGCTTCGACGCGCTCGCGGCGCAGGCCCTCGTAGGCGGCCAGCGCGCGCTGGAGGTCCGGCACATCGCGGAGGCATTTGCCCAGCGTGACGGCGTCTTCGATGGCCATCGAAGCGCCCTGGCCCGCCGCCGGTGACGTCGCGTGAGCCGCGTCGCCGATGATCACCATGCGGCCGCGGTGCCAGACCGGGACCGTCGGGAAGTCGTACGTCGGCCAGGCCGGGTAGATCTTCCTGGTCGCGCGGATGATCTCGGTCGCCGGCGTCCGGTCGCGGGCCACCAGGTCCAGCAGCTCCTTGCGGAAGTTCTCGCCGGTGAGCGCCCGCAGTTCGGCCGCGGACGGCTCGGTCTTGCGGGCCGGGTTCGCGAACCACCAGGCGCGGCCGTCCGGGCTGACGACGTGGCAGAAGAACACCCGCTTGCCGAACACCATGTTCAGCACGCCCGGCTCGTCGGGCAGGTCCAGTCCCTCGGCGAACCCGCCGGTGTTCAGCAGCCGGACGTACCGCGGCGACGGCGCGGCCGGGTCGATGATCGTGCGGACCCGGGAGCGGAGGCCGTCGGCGCCGATCAGCAGGTCGCCCTCGGCGTGCGACCCGTCCGCGAACTCCGCGCTGACGTGCGTGTTCGTCTGGCTCGCGCCGGTCAGCCGCTTGCCGTACTCGACGCGGATGCCGCGTCGCACGGCCTCGTCGCGCAAGGCGACGTAGAGGTCGGAGCGCAGGACGGTCTGGCTCACCGTGCCGTCCGCGAGGGCGCCGCCCAGGGGGAATTCGGCGAGCCGCGTGCCGTTGCCGAGGCTGATCGACATCCGCGGTGAGTCGAAGCCGACGCTGCGGACGACGTCCTTCAGGCCCAGTGGGAGCAGCGCGTCCAGGCCGTTGACGGCCAGCGTGAGGAAGGCGCCGACGCCCTCCGAGTCGCGGTCGTACGCCTCGAAGACCACTGGCTCGTGCCCGGCTTCGTGCAGGGCGATGGCCGTGATCGTGCCCGCGACGCCGCCCCCGATGATCAGTGCCCGTGTCATATCGTTCGTTCCCTCGAATGTCTTAGAAAGTAATTCGTTCTGTCGAACTAAAGAGTGGGCTAGGCTGGACACCGTGTCAAGCGAGCGAACGGAACTCGTCGAGGAAGTCCTGCTCAGGTCGCGGGAGCTGTCGACGGAGACGGTCATGTTCCACACCGCGATCTCCGAGACGCGGGGGCTGTCGGCGGTGGAGAGCAAGGTCCTGGACTACCTCGCGCGCTTCGGCGCGCAGACGCCGAAGGACCTCGCGCGGCTGTCGGGGCTCGCGCCCGCTTCGGTGACGGCGATGATCGACCGGCTGGAGCGCAAGGGCATCGTCAACCGCGAGCCGCACCCGGAGGACCGGCGCAAGATCCTCATCGCACTGGACCTGCAGTCCATCGCGAGTGGCGTGCACCTGTGGGACCACCTGGTCAAAGGCATGCACGAGCTCTGCGACCGCTACACCGACGACGAGCTCCGGACGATCATCGGGTTCACCCGGGCCGCCGCGGCCCTCACGCACGAGTCGACGGCGAAGCTGACGGAGTCCACGAACGAGTGAGTTTGAAGGCGTAAAACCGGGTCTCGTGCCACGCTCCCAAGGTCGTCTCGGCCCCGGAGGTGGCGAGGAGTGCCGTTGCCCGCAAGACCGCTTCGCCCGATTCTCGTGCTGGCACTGGTCTTCCTGGCCTCGGCCTTCGTCCCGGCCGCGGACGCGGCCGCCGCCCCGCCGTTCGCCGCCGGCTACGACGACGTGGTCTACGGCGACTTCGTCTACGCGGGCAACGGCGTCCTGCGCTGCCCGGTCGCGGCCGACGGCGCACCGACTTCCGGGACGGTCGCCACCCCGGCGGCGTGCGCGAACACCGCCGACCGCAAGGACACCCTGGCCAACGACGATTTCTTCATGCAGTGGGCCGACGTCGACGCCGACCCGGCCACGTTCGACTCGGCGAGCGCCTCGGTGGGCGTCCCGCCGGGAGCACACGTCGTCTTCGCCCGGCTGAACTGGGCCGGCAGCACGACCTGCGGTCCTTCGGCTGTCGCGCCGCCCGGGACACCCGCGAAGCAGAACGTCCGGCTTTCGGTCGCCAGCGCGGAACCCGTCGACGTCGCACCCTCCGGATACGCCGAAGACGGTGACCACTACTCGGCGCACGCCGACGTGACCGGCCTCTTCGCGAAGGTGCCTTCCGCTTTCGACGTGACAGCCGGGAACGTCTGGGCGCCCAAGGGTTTCGACTGCGTTGGCGGTTGGTCGATCGCGCTCGTTTACGCCTATCCGGAGCGCAACGCGGACTACGCGCCGACCAAGCGCAAGGTGGTCGTCTACGACGGTCACGTCCGCCAGACCGCCGGCGCCCCGGCCGCCGAAGCGGCGATCACCGGCTTCCGCGCCGCGGCGGCCGACGCACACATCGGCGTCACGGCGTACGACGGCGACTGGGGTAAGTCCGGCGACCAGTTCCTGGTCGACGGCACCCCGGCCGCCGAGCCGTCGACCGGTGGCACGTCGAACTTCTTCATCGCCAACGCCGACAACGCCGCGGCGCCGGGCTCGAAGAACAACTTCAGCGTCGACGCGAAGGCGTTCAACGTCGACAGCGTTCCCGTGGGTGCGACGAGCGCGAAGCTCGGCTTCGTCACCAGCGGCGACGCGATCCTGGCCCAGAACCTGGCGTTTTCGGTGCCGGTGCCCGAACTCCAGCTCGCCGTGCGTGCGCCCCAGCCGAAGGCGCACGCCGGTGAGCCGGTGACGTTCACTGTCGCCGTGACGAACCCCGGCGACGGCCCGGCGTCCGGGGTCGAGGTCACCGACCCGGCTGTCCCGGCGTGCGCCAAGCCGCTCGGCACGCTCGCCCCGCGGCAGACGGTCAGCTACACGTGCGCCGCGCCCGCGCCGCCCGACGACTTCACCAACACCGCCAAGGTGACCGGCACGAGCGCACTCGGCGACGCCCTCGACGGCGTCGCGAGCGCACGCGTCGACGTCCTGCACCCGGCGCTGGGCATGACGAAGACGGCCGACCGGCCCGCGTACCGCGCCGGCGAAGTCGCGACCTTCACGATCAAGCTCACGAACACCGGCGACACCGGGCTGTCCGGCGTCCAGGTCGCCGACCCGAAGACGCCTTCGTGCACGCTCACGGGAGCGCTCACACCAGGCGAGAGCCGCACGACGACGTGCACCGCGAAGGCACCGATCGCCGACGGCGTCAACACGGCGAGCGCGGTGGGCACCGACGAGCTCGGCAAGCAGGTCACGGCCACCGCCGACGCACCCGCGCCGACGATCGCGCCCGCGATCGAGGTCACCAAGACCGCGGCCCCGCCGGTGGTCCACGCCGGGGACGCCGTCACCTGGACGGTCGCGGTCCGCAACGCCGGTGACAGCCCGCTGGCACCGGTGAAGCTCGCCGACGACACGACCGCGGAGTGCGCACGCACGTTCGCCGGCCTGGCCGCGGGCGCGACGCAGACGTACACGTGCACGGCGAACCCGTCCCGGACCACGACGTCCCAGGTGACGGCCACCGGAGCCGACCTGGCCGGTCAGCCCGTGACGGCCACCGCCTCGGCCACGGTCACGGTGATCACCCCGGCGCTGACGCTCACGAAGGACGCCACACCGGCCATCGCCCGCGCCGGCGACCCGATCACGTTCACGACCACGGTCGCCAACGCCGGCGACACACCGCTGACCGACGTGTCGGTGGCCGACGACGTCCCGGCGTGCGCCAAGGCCATCGGCGCCCTGGCCCCGGGCGGGACGGTCACCTACACGTGCACCGCCCCGGCCCCGCCGGACGACCTCGCCGCGAAGGCCACGGCGACGGGCAAGGACCAGCTCGGCCGCACGGTGAAGGTCACCGACGACGCGGCGGTGGACGTGATCCACCCGGCGGCCAAGCTCGCCGTGCGCGCAACACCGGCCCAGGTCCGCGAAGGCGACACGGTGACCTGGACGATCACCGCGGCCAACACGGGCGACGTGCCGCTGACGGAGGTCGCGATCGCGGACGCCCAGGTCCCCTCGTGCGGGAAGCAGCTCGGCACGCTCCGGCCGCTGGGGCAGCAGGAGTACACGTGCACGACGGTCGCGGGCGCGACGGGCTTCGCGAGCCAGCCGACGCTGACGGGCACGGACCCGACCGGCCGCCCGGTCTCGACGGTGGCCGAGGCCGCGTTCGCGGTCCAGCACCCGGCGGTCGCGCTGACGGCCGAGGTGACGGGCGGCCCGTTCCGCGAGGGTGACAAGGTGCCCTTCCGGATCACGATCCGCAACACCGGTGACGTGCCGCTGACGGACCTCCGAGTCACGGACGCGCCGGCGAGGGACGGGCGAGCTGCCGGCTCACCGGTCGGGCAGGCCCCTGGACCAGCTGCGTCCGGCGAGCAGCCCGCCACCCAGCCGAGCGCGGGCTCACGGGCCGCCGCTCAGGCCACCGAAACCCGCGCCACCCAAGCGGCAACCGCAAGCTGCACCCAAACCATCGAGGGCACCCTCGAACCCGGCGCCACCCGCGACTTCGCCTGCACCACAACCGCCCCGGCCGACGACGTCACTCGTGCCTTCCGGGCCGTCGCCACTCCACCCGTCGGCTCGGACGTCAGCGCAACCGGCAGCGTCGCCGTCGACGTCATCCACCCGGCCGTCGCCGTCACCCGGACCGTCGATCCCGCCGTCGTCCACGTCAACGACACCGTGACCTCGACCATCACCGTCACCAACACCGGGGACAGCCCGCTCCAAGACGTCACCGTCGCCGACGACCGTGCTCCGGACTGCGCCAAACCCCTGGGCCGGCTCGAACCGCAAGCGAAGCTCACCTACAGCTGCACCCAAGCCGCCGGTGAGGCCGACTTCGCCGCCGCCGCGAAAGTCACCGGTACCGACGCCACGAACCGTCCGGTGACTGCCGCTGCCGAGGCCGCAGTCGACGTCATCCACCCCGCGATCGCCCTCACCGAAGACGCCGCACCCGCGCGCGTGCGGCAAGGCGACACCGTCACGTTCACCCTCGTCGTCGCGAACACCGGTGATGTCCCGCTGACCGATGTGTCCCTCCTGGACAGTCGGATCCCGGCGTGCGCTCAGTCCATCGGCACCCTCCTTCCCGGCGCCAGTCAGCGCCACTCCTGCAAGGTAGACGCCGGCACCGACAATTTCGTGAGCTCCGCCACCGCAACTGGCACCGATCCGGTGAAACGCCAGGTCAGCGCCACCGACGACGCGGCCTACACCGTGCTGCACCCCGCCCTCGAGCTCACCCAGGACATCCACGGCGGCCCCTTCCGCGCCGGCGACCCCGTCACCGCCACCCTCACCGTCACGAACACCGGCGACACCCCGCTGACCGCCGTCGACGTCCGAAGCGGGTCCTGCACGAAGACCTTCGACGAGCTGAAACCCCGAGACAGGCAGAACTTCGACTGCACCACGACCGCCCCGGCCGACGACGCGGACAGCACCGCGAAGGCGACGGCGGACGCCCCGGCCGGCCCGCCGGTCACCGCAACGGACACGGACAAGATCGACGTCATCCACCCGGCCGTGAAGCTCTCGATCGACGCGACACCCCCAACGGTCCGCGCCGGCGACGAAGTCACCTTCACCGTCACCGCGCGCAACACCGGCGACGTCCCGCTGGCCGCAGTGTCCGTTGTGGACGAACAGGCCACCTGCGCGAACGAGTTCGACACCATCGCCGCCGGAACGGCGAAGACCTACACCTGCACCCGCAAAGCGCCTGACGACGACTTCCGGCAAGCCGTCGAGATCACCGGAATTGACCCGAGTGGTCGCACCGTGCAATCGACCGGTGACGCAAAAGTCGACGTCGTCCACCCCGAGATCGCCGTGATGAAAGACGCGGCACCCTATGAAGTCCGGGAAGGCGACACCGTCACCTTTTCGATCCTGGTCAAGAACACCGGTGACGTCCCGCTCGCCGACGTGCGGGTCGTCGACGACCACACCCCGTCGTGTGCGCGAACCGCCGGCGCACTGGCCGTGGACGCCGAAATTTCGTACTCCTGCACAACCACCGCGGGCAAAGTTGGCTTCACCGGCAAAACAACCGCCACCGGTCAAGACCCGACCCGTCGGCCGGTGCGCGGGTCCGGTGAAGCGGCGTTCGTCGTCCGGGTGGGCTGAACGGAGTAACGCGGAAGCGTCCGATTGCCACGAAATCCCGGCCTGTCGCCGACGGTAAATGTGACCAGTGCGTTCGTAGGGTTCTCGCCTTAATTGTTCCGTGATACGTTCCTGCGCCGTGTCCCCCATTGGTGAACGTGCTCACGTGGTGATGGTGTCACTCAGTGTGCTGCTCGGCGTTTTTTCCGCCGCGGCCGGCACCTGGATGGCCACCGCGGAAGGAAACACCGCCGAGCTCGGCGCCGCGGCGCTCGTCCTGCCGAACGCGCCCGCCGGCGCCGGCGCCGGCAGCGGAACCGACCTCGCCGGCGGCAAGGTCCAGACCACCACCCCCGGTCAGCCCCCCGCGCCCACCACCTCGGCCCCCGCCCCGACGACGTCCAGCGCGGCACCCACGCCGACCGAGACGTCCGCGGCCCCGCAGCCGTCGACGTCCGAAGCCGCGCCGCCGCCGAGCACCAAGCCGGCGCCCCCGCCTTCCGTCGCCGCGCAGGTCATCTCGCTGGTCAACGACGAACGGTCGAAGGCGGGCTGCGAGCCGCTGACCGAGGAGTCGCACGTCACGAAGGCCGCGCAGGACTACAGCGACCAGATGTCGGACGAGAAGTTCTTCTCCCACACCAGCCCCGACGGCACGACGTTCGACCAGCGCATCAAGCAGGCCGGTTACCCGAAGCCGGGTGCGGAGAACATCGCGCGCGGGCAGACGTCCGCGGCGCAGGTCATGGACTCGTGGATGAACTCCGACGGCCACCGCGCCAACATCTTGAACTGCTCGCTCAAGAAGATCGGCGTCGGCGTCACCACCGCCGGCTGGTACTGGGTCCAGGACTTCGGCTACTGAGGCCTGCTCCACCGCTCGGCGATGTCGCCGTACCGGGCCAGCACGGTCGCCCGCAGCTCCGGATCCGACCGCGGCACGGGCTCGATGAACACCTCGGTGACGTCGTGGAACGCCTCGGTCAGCTCCGACGCGAGCCGGACGCACGCGCGTTCGAGGTCCGCCGCGCCGAGCGAGTCGTCGAAGTCGACGCGCGCGCAGACCAGCACCTGGTCGGTGCCCATCAGCATGGTCTGCAGGTCCACGACGGCCTCGATCTCGGGCGCGTTGGTCAGGTGGTCGCGGACGCCGCGGACGATGCTCGGGTCGGCCTGGCGCCCGACCAGCAGGCCGCGGTTGGTGCGGCCGAGCAGGTAGGCGACGCAGGCGAGCAGCAGGCCGATCGCGATCGACGCGATGCCGTCCCAGATCTCGGACCCGGTGAGCTGGTGCAGCCCGATGCCGCCGAACGCGAGCAGCAGGCCGATCAGCGCGGCCGAGTCCTCGAACAGCACTGTCTTCGGCGTCGGGTCGTCGATGAGCCGCAGGTACGTCCACAGCGAGCGGTTCTCCGCACGGGACTCCCTGACGACCTGGCGCACCGCCTGCAGCCACGACGTGCCCTCGAGCAGGAACGCCACGGCGAGGACGATGTAGCTGAGCAGCGACGTGCTCTGCGCTTCGCCGTGCCCGAACAGCGTCGAGACGCCCTCGTAGAGCGCGAACATCGCACCGGAGGCGAAGATCGAGACGGCCGCGAGCAGCGACCAGAAGTACCGTTCCTTGCCGTAGCCGAAGGGGTGCACGCGGTCGGCCGGGCGTTCCGAGCGCTTCAACGCGGTCAGCAGCAGGACCTCGGTGATCGTGTCGGCCACCGAGTGCGCCGCTTCGGACAGCATCGCGCCCGAGCCGGTGATGATGCCCGCGACCAGCTTCATGATGGCGATCGCCAGGTTCACCCCACCGGCGAGCAGGACGGTCAGGGTACTTTCGCCACCGGAGTTCCCGGATTCCTCGGTCACCCTGGTGAGCGTAGTGCTCAGAGGCGGCGCAGGCCGTGCAGAACGCGTTCCATGAGCGCCATCGCGGGGCGGCCGTCGGCACTGGTCCGGCTGTCGTGGATGGTCACCAGGCCCTGTTCGGCCATGTCGTCCAGCAGGACGCGCACGACGCCGAGGGGCACGCTGAGGGTGGCCGCGACCTCGGCGACCGACCGCGGGTGCAGGCACAGCGAGCGCACGGAGCGGATCTCGCCGGTGACCCGGGCGCCGTCCCAGTGCGCCTCGGCCCGCGTCGAAACCATCGCTTCGATCGCGAGGTGCCGCCGAGACTGCGTGCGGCCGCGGGTGAGGACGTACGGGCGTACGAGGGTGCGCTGGGTCGGTACGTAGTCCTGGGCGAGCCGGATGTCGTCCGGGATGGGGTGGAGTGCGTGTCGGCCGGTCGTAGTGGTCCGCCGGTCCTCGGCCATCCGTGCCGCCCCCTGTTTCTGTGATCGTCAATGGTGCCCTCGCTGGCAACGGCGGCGGCGAGGAAAGGCCAGGATACGCCGCTTGTCCAGGGTTCAGGCGATCGTTTCTCCTTAACCTGATGGGCCATTTCGGTGATTATCATGAACATTTTTCAAGAAAACGATTACCGCCACGAAATCCCAGCTAGTGGACCTGCGGGACAGGACAAAGTTGTGACAACGGGTAGCGGAATGGCTACGAAATCCTTGAAAGTTTCGATCACGGAAACGGCCCCGGTCAGCGTGCTGACCGGGGCCGTGCGTTCTCGGGAAATGTGTCACTCCTCCACGAGTGACGGCGCTCCGAGTGCGATCGGCTTCGGTTCCGGCTTGCGCTTGACCGCTTCCAGCAGCATCTGCGCGACGTCGACGATCTCGACCTTCTCGTTCGCCGAGCCGTCGCTCTGGCGCGCGGTGAGGCCGTCGTTCAGCATCACCTTGCAGAACGGGCAGCCGGTGGCGATCTTCGACGGCGCGGTGCCGAGCGCCTCGTCGACGCGCTCGACGTTGATCCGCTTGCCGATCTTCTCTTCCATCCACATCCGCGCGCCGCCGGCGCCGCAGCACATCGACTTGTCGCCGTGCCGCGGCATCTCGCGCAGCCGCGCGCCGGTCGCGCCGACCAGCTCGCGCGGCGCCTCGTAGACCTTGTTGTGGCGGCCGAGGTAGCACGGGTCGTGGTAGGTGACGTCCTCGGCGACCGGCGCCACCGGCACCAGCTGCTTCTCCCGCACCAGGCGGTTCAGCAGCTGCGTGTGGTGCACGACGTCGAACTGGCCGCCCAGCTCCGGGTACTCGTTGGCGAGGGTGTTGAAGCAGTGCGCGCAGGTCACGACGACCTTGCGGGCCTTGCGCTCGCGGCCCTCGAACACCGAGTTCAGGATCTCGACGTTCTGCTGCGCCAGCATCTGGAACAGGAACTCGTTGCCGGCGCGACGGGCCGGGTCACCGGTGCAGGACTCCTCCGAGCCGAGCACGGTGTACTTGACGCCCGCCATGTGCAGCAGCTCCGCGACCGCGCGGGTCGTCTTCTTCGCGCGGTCCTCGAACGCGCCGGCGCAACCGACCCAGAACAGGTACTCGGTGTCGCCGAGCTCGCCGTCGAACACCGGCACCTCGAAGTCCAGGTCCTCGGTCCAGGCCAGCCGGTCCTTGGCGTTCTGGCCCCACGGGTTGCCCTTGTTCTCCAGGTTCTTGAACATGCCGTTCAGCTCGCTGGGGAACGCCGACTCGATCATCACCTGGTAGCGGCGCATGTCCACGATGTGGTCCACGTGCTCGATGTCGACCGGGCACTGCTCGACGCAGGCGCCGCAGCTGGTGCAGGACCAGAGGACGTCGGGGTCGATGACGCCGCCGTCGTCGCCGATCAGTGCCTTCTGCGATTCGGCGATGGCCAGGACGTCGATCCCGGCGTACATGTTGTCCCCGGACAGGCCGACCTCGTCGCCCGCCATGTCCCGCTTGCCGCCCGCCATGAGGTACGGCGCCTTCGCGTAGGCGTGGTCACGCAGCTGCGTGATGACCAGCTTCGGCGACAGCGGCTTGCCCGTGTTCCACGCCGGGCACTGCTCCTGGCAGCGGCCGCACTCGGTGCAGGTCGAGAAGTCCAGCCAGCCCTTCCAGCTGAAGTCCTCGATCTTGCCGACGCCGAAGGTGTCCTCGTCCGGGTCGGCTTCCTCGAGGTCGAGGACCTTCCCGCCGCTCATCATCGGCTTGAGCGCGCCGAGGGCGACGCCGCCGTCGGCCTCGCGCTTGAAGTAGATGTTGAAGAAGGCGCTGAACCGGTGCCACGCGATGCCCATGGTCATCGTCCGCGCGACGACGATCAGCCAGACCGTGGCGCTCATCAGCTTGACGAACGCGAAGATCGTGACCAGGTTCGGGCTGGCCGGCAGCAGCTGGCCGATCGGGTTCGAGACGAAGGACGCCCACAGCGGCCCTTCGTGCGTGTTCAGCGCGGACTTCGCGGCCCGCACGCCGATGATGCCGATGCCCTCGATCAGGACGACGGCCTCGATGAAGTACGCCCACTTGAAGTTGGAGCCGGCGAAGCGCGACTGGCGGTCGGCGCGGCGCGGGTGGTTGCGCTGGCGGATCGCCATCAGCACCAGGATGCCGACGATCGTGCCGAGCCCGAGCAGCTCCATGAGCAGCTGGAACGGCGGGAAGTCGTCGAGGATCGGCCAACCCCAGGTCGGGACGAACACCTCGCCGTAGGCCTCGAACAGGGCGAGCGAGCCGAGCAGGAAGCCCCACATCACCAGCCAGTGGGCCGGGCCGACGCTGCGCTTGCGGTTCATCCGCGTGTGCGCGGCGAACTCCTTGATCAGCGTCTTCATGCGCGGCATGAACGGCCCGTTGCGCGTCGAGTCGGGCTGGCCGAGGCGGATCACCCGTACGAAACGGGCGATGGTCGCGGCGAACATGCCCCAGGCGACGAGGCCGAGCACGACGGAGAGCCCGCCGAGCGTCAGTTGCAGAGCGCCCATCGTTCGGGTGCCTTTCGTCCGGGAAAAACTGTGGTGGTGCCGGGAGACTAACCGTCCTTACTGATGGGTAACCCGTTGAGGCGCCCTAAGTCCCACCGATGTGGTGTACGTCGCTCTTTGTTTTGGGACGATCGTTCAGGTAGTTTTCACCCTATGGTGAAGCTCCAAGTCGACGGCCGGAAGGCGCGTGGTGAGAAGCGGCGCACCGAGCTCATCGAGGCCACGCTGCGGATCATTGAGCGCGACGGCGTCGCGGGCGTCACCCACCGGACGGTCGCGGCCGAGGCCGGAGTACCCACGACGTCGACGACCTACCACTTCTCGTCGCTGGACGACCTCCTGGTCGCGACGCTCATCTCCTGCGCCCGCGACATGGCGACCGAGGTCTACTGGATGATCGACCGGGCCCGTTCCCGCGGGTCACGCGGCGCGGAGGAGGTCGCGGCCCTGCTCGCCGAGGCGCTCGGGCCGCGGCGCGGGCGCACGATGGCCGAGTACGAGCTGTACCTCCTGGCCGCGCGCAAGCCCGAGCTGCGCCCGGCCGCCCGGCGCTGGCTGGACGTCCTGACGTCGATGGTCCGCCACGACGACGAGGTGGCCTTCCGCGTCTTCCTCGCGGGTATCGACGGGCTGCTCATCCAGGGCCTGATCGACGACGAGCCGCCGTCGGCCGAGGAGCTGCGGCCGGTGGTGGACTACCTGCTGAAACCGCGTTGACGGCTGCCTTAGTTTCGGATCATGCGCACCTTTGGCGACTACGAGCTCGACGACGACCGCGCGCGGCTGGACCTCGACGTGGTGTGGAAGTTCCTCTCCACCGAGGCCTACTGGGGCCGCTGGCGCACGCGTGAGCAGGTCGAAGCCGCGATCGACGGCTCCTGGCGGGTCATCGGGGCCTACCGCGGCGGCTCGATGGTCGGGTTCGCCCGCGCGTTCTCCGACGGCGTCTCCTCGGCTTACCTGGCCGACGTCTTCGTCGTCGACTCCGCCCGCGGCACCGGGCTCGGCAAGGAGATCGTGCGCGAGATGATCGACAACGGGCCCGGCGCGCAGTTCCGCTGGATGCTCCACACCGCCGACGCGCACGGGCTGTACCGCCAGTTCGGCTTCGCCGAGCACACCCGCGGGCACTACCTCGAGCGCGAAGGGCCCAACTCGGCGAACTTCGTCGGCTAACGCAGGTCGGCGAGGAGGGCGTCCCACGATCGGGTGGTGATTTCGAGGGTTCCGCCCGGGCGGTCCTTCGTGTCGCGGATCCGCACCACCTGGGCGAGCGCCACTTCCACGCACTCCGCTTCCTGCCCGCTGTAGGTCGACTTCCGCCAGGTCACGTCAGGCCTCCAGTTCCGTGATCACCTCCTCGATGAACGTGCGCGACGCGTCCACGTCCAGGGCGAGGGATGCCATGGTCTTCGCGGCCGACTTGTAGTCCGCCACCTGTTCCTCATCGTAGAGGTAGGCACTCCCGCGATGCTGGTCCAGAAAGACGATGGCAGGCAGGTCCGAATACTCGAAGACGCTGAAGGAACCGTTGAGCCCGGGGTGGAAACCGCCGCCCGACGGGACCACCCGCACCGCGAGCCGGCGCGGCAGGTCGACGAGGTGGCGGAGCTGGTCGGCCAGCGTCTCCGGGCCGCCGATCTGCTGCCGCAGCGCCACTTCGCCGAGCAGGATCGAGCACTCCGGCGCGCGATACTCGCGAAGGGCCGCCTGGCGGATCGTGCGCACCCGCAGCCGCTGCTCGACCAGCTGAGGAGGGGAACCGCCGTAGGACAGGATCGCCCTGGCGTAATCGGGCGTCTGCAGCAGGCCGTGCACCAGCATCGGCTGCCAGCTGAAGATCGCTGCCGCCGTGCGCTCGTATTCGGCCAGCGTCGTGAGAATCGCCGGCGCGTCCGGCATCTCCTTCTCGGCCCAGTTGGGCTCACGCGCGGTGCGAGTCAGCTCGAACAGCCGCTCGCGCTCCTCGCCGAGAACGCGCAGCTGCCCGAGCAGGAGCGCGACCTCTTCGAGCTTGGGCACCCGCAGGCCCAGCTCCCAATTGGACAGTTCCGCCGCGTGCACGCCGGTGGCGCGGGCCAGCTCGCGCAGCCCGTACCCGCGCGCCTTCCGTGCCTTCCGCAGTCCGAACCCCAGCGCTCTGGACCGGGGAGTCGCTATCGGTGGTGACATGAGCGCAGTGTGTCATCGGGGTCCGACAAAAACGGGCCCGGCTCCGTTGCCGATCGGCAACAGTGCCGGGCCCGGAACCTCAGCCCTTGTTCTCGTACACCGGCGTGAGCACCGCGCGGGCCAGCGTGTGCCCGAACATGTTGAAGCCGAGGAGGGCCGGTGTCGCGTCCTCTGGAACCTCCAGCTTGTCCACGTCGAGGGCGTGCACCGCGAAGTAGTAGCGGTGCGGGCCGTGCCCGGGCGGGGGCGCCGCGCCGAGGAACTGCTTGACGCCGCCGTCACCCTTCAACGTCACCGCGCCTTCGGGGAGGCCGGAGCCGTCGCCCGCGCCGGAGGCCAGTTCGGTCACCGACACCGGCACGTTGAACACCGCCCAGTGCCAGAAGCCGCTGCCGGTCGGGGCGTCCGGGTCGTAGCAGGTGATCGCGAAGCTCTTCGTCTCCGCCGGGAAGCCCTCCCACGCCAGGTGCGGCGAACGGTCCTCGCCGCCGGCGCCGAAGATGCCGGACAAATGGGGCGTGGCCAGGGTTTCGCCGTCGGCGACGTCGTTGCTGCGGAGGGTGAAGGACGGCACGTCGGGTAGGGATTCGTACGGGCCGGGTGCTTGCGGCATGGATCCTCCTGATCACGGAACTGGAGCCTTGCGCCAGGTTAGGCCCCGGGGACCACCCCTGCGTCTCAGGGCGGGATCTCAGGGTCTTTCGGGGGGTTACCCCCATGTACGGCCCGCTCACCCCGTCATAACGTTTCTCACGCAGAGGAAACAACACTGAGGGGACCAACGACCATGGCGCGCCCGCTGCTGGCTCTGGGAGGCATCGTCCTGATCGGCGTCGGCCTGGTCACCGCGTTCGGGTGGGGCTGGGGTGCGGACTTCGAAGACACCGGCACCGTTTCGCAGCCCATCCGCAGCGTGAAGCTGGAGGCCGACTCGGGTGCGGTGAAGATCCGCAAGGGCTCGGGGCCGGTGAAGGTGCACCAGGAGGTCGGCTACCACTGGCGCAGCAAGCCGGACGGGCCCTTCTACCGCGTCGATGGCGACCAGCTGGTGCTCGGCTCGTGCGGCACGAACTGCTCGGTGGACTTCGAGGTCGCCGTGCCGGACGGGGTGCCCGTGACCGGGAACCTCGACTCCGGCGGGCTCGACGTCGCCGGGATGTCGACTGTGGACGTTTCCGTCGACTCCGGGCACGCCCGCGTCGAAGACGTCCCCGGCGCGGTGAAACTGCGGGTGGACAGCGGTTCGACCGACCTGCGGAACGTCGGTCCGGTGGAGCTGCGGAGCGAGTCCGGCGCCATCACCGGCGACGACGTGCACGGGCCGGTCGACGTGACGTCTTCGAGCGGCAGCGTCGAATTCACGGTGGTGCAGGCGAACGACGTCAAGGTGCACGCCGACAGCGGCAGCATCCACCTGACGGTGCCGGGCGGGGCGTACCGCGTCGAAGGCGGCAGCGACAGCGGGCACCGCGACATCGGCGTTCGCAACGACGGCGCCGCCCAGCACGTGCTGGACCTGACGACCGAAAGCGGCAGCGTCACGGTCCGCGCGGCCTGACTTTTCTTACTACGGGGGCATTTCCGATGGGCAGGATCGAACGGCGCGTGCTGGTGGCCGCGCTGCTGGGGGCGATCGCGACGTTCGGCGTCGTGGGTTTCGCGCGTGGTGAGTCCGCGGAGACGCCGGCACAGGGGGTGCCGATCACCGCGGATTCCCACTATCGAGTGACTTCGTGGGTCGGTACTCCGGCTGAAGTCGTTGTGCGGCAAGGAAACTCCGATTTCTTCTTCTCCTCCTGGACCGCCCGCCGCTCCTGAACTGTCGGTGGCTGCTGTTAGGAAGGAAGCACGCCGAAGGCCGGCGGGCAGGGGGAGGAAAGACATCATGGACGTGCGGCGGGTCGTCGCGGTCGTTGTGGCGGTCGTGGTCATGGCGGCGGTACCGGCCGTCGCCTCGGCGTCGGTTCTGCCGTGGCGCCCGTGCGCGACGCAGCAGGAGCCGACGGCGGAGTGCGCGACGGTCGAGGTGCCGATCGACCGGGCGCGGCCGGAGCTCGGGTCGGCGCGGCTGGCGCTGGCGCGGCTACCCGCGCGCGATCCCGGCAGGCGGCTCGGCTCGCTGCTGGTGAACCCGGGCGGGCCGGGCGGCTCCGGCGTCGGGTTCGCGCAGTTCGGCGGGCTGGCCTCGCCGGAGCTCGCGCGGCTGCGGGAGCGCTTCGACGTCGTCGGGTTCGACCCGCGCGGGGATTGGTACAGCACGCCCCGCATCACGTGCGACGCGGCGACGCTGTTCGACCCGGCGCTGGACCGGTTCCCGTCGACCCGGGCGGGGTTCGAGGCGCTGGTCGCGCACAACTGGAAGGCGGGCGCGGACTGCCTGGCCCGCACCGGGCCGCTGCTGGCTCACGCGGACACGCAGAGCGCGGCGGAGGACATCGAGACGATCCGGGCCGCGCTCGGCGAGCCCCGGATTTCGTGGCTGGGGCTGTCGTACGGCACCGAGCTGGGCGCGGTCTACGCGTCGAAGCACCCGGGCCGGGTGCGCGCGATGGTGCTCGACGGCGCGATCGACCACGCGCGGCCGATGAACCAGGCGATCCTCGAGGAGGCCGCGGCCACCGAGGACGCGCTGGTCCGCTTCGCGGGCTGGTGCCGGGGCGCGGCGGAGTGTGCCCTGCACGGCCAGGACGTCCTCCGCTTCTACGACGATGTCGTGGCGCGGGCGGCTCGCGGCGGGATCTGGTCGAGCGACCTGGGCCGCCCGGCGACGGCCGACGAGGTGTCGGCGGGGGTGTATGGCCACCTCTACCTCCGGGACGACTGGCCGGCCCTGGGCAAGCACCTGGCCGCGGCCGGCGGTGAGTTCCCGGACGCCCGCGGGCTGACCGAGCGGAACCAGTTCCGGTCCGAGATCTACGCGGCCTACCGGGGGATCGGGTGTCACGACTTCCCGTCGCCGTTCACCGGGCCGTCGGACCTGGGGTCAATGGCCGGCCTGCTCCGGAAGGTGGCGCCGCACAGCTGGCGGTACTCGGAGTACTGGGACTTCGCGAGCGGGTGCACGGGGTGGCCGGTCCCGGCCAAGAACCCACCCCAGCCGCACCCGGTGCGGGGCGCCCCACCGATCTTGGTGGTCGGGGGTGCCCACGACCCGGCGACACCGCCGGCCTGGGCGCGTGGTCTGGCGTCGAGCATCGAGGGCGCGGCTCTGCTGACCCGCACGGACGACGGCCACACGGGGCTGTTCAACTCCGCGTGCACCCGGGCGGCCGAGGTGGCGTACCTGGTGGACGGGGTCGTGCCTGCTCGTGGCGCGGTGTGCCGGTGAACCGGGAGGGCTGGGGGCGGCGAGGGCCGAGGTTGGGTGAGGCGGCGGTCGGCCCGCGGAGGGCTCGGGCAGGACCGGGCAGCGGGTGAGGCAGGGCTTCCTCGGGCAGGCCGGGACCGCTGGGCACCGGCGCGGTCGGTCGTCGGGGTGCTCGGGGATGGCCGCGGTGGAGTGCTCGGGCAGGTCCCGGCTGCGGCCGGGCAGCCTGGTGGCGGTTAAGCGGGCCGCTGGGGGTGGGCTCGGCGACCGCCTGGCGGCGGTTGGTGGCCCGCTCGGGCGGGTCTGGCGACCGCCGGAGAGGCTGCCGGCGCCGGCGGCCGACCCTCGGTGGCGCCAGGGCCGCGGCAGGTCGCGTGGCCGTGTCGCGGGCTGCGCCGCTGGTCACGGCGGTCGCCCGCTGAGTGAGCGGCGTCACACACCGGTCGGGTGCCGGGCCCGGGAACAAGAACCCGAACCGTCTCGTTAGGCTGGGTACAGAGGTTGAGCGCAGTCGACTCAAGTCCGGCTTGACGAGGCTCGTGAAGGCCCGATAAAACTTGCCAGGGCCTCGCTCAAGGCGAGAATGAACCTGCAGGTCACGAACATAGCAGCCGTACACAGGAGGAAGCACCATGGCGCGAGCGGTCGGCATCGACCTCGGCACGACCAACTCGGTCGTCGCCGTCCTTGAGGGCGGCGAGCCGACGGTCATCGCCAACTCGGAAGGCTCCCGGACCACCCCTTCGATCGTCGCCTTCGCCAAGAACGGTGAAGTGCTGACCGGCCAGCCGGCGAAGAACCAGGCCGTCACGAACGTCGACCGGACCATCCGGTCCGTGAAGCGGCACATCGGCACCGACTGGAAGACCGAGATCGACGGGAAGAACTACACCTCCCAGGAAATCAGCGCGCGCGTGCTGATGAAGCTCAAGCGCGACGCCGAGGCGTACCTGGGCGAGACGATCACCGACGCCGTCATCACCGTCCCGGCGTACTTCGAGGACGCGCAGCGGCAGGCCACCAAGGAGGCCGGGCAGATCGCCGGCCTGAACGTGCTCCGGATCGTCAACGAGCCGACCGCCGCCGCGCTGGCGTACGGCCTGGACAAGGGCGAGAAGGAGCAGACCATCCTGGTCTTCGACCTCGGTGGTGGCACCTTCGACGTCTCGCTGCTGGAGATCGGCGAGGGCGTCGTCGAGGTCCGCGCCACCTCCGGTGACAACCACCTCGGTGGTGACGACTGGGACGAGCGCATCGTCAAGTGGCTGGTCGACAAGTTCAAGGCCACGAACGGCATCGACCTGACCAAGGACAAGATGGCGCTGCAGCGCATCCGCGAGGCGGCGGAGAAGGCGAAGATCGAGCTGTCCAGCTCGAACTCGGCCAGCATCAACCTGCCGTACATCACCGTGGACGCGGACAAGAACCCGCTGTTCCTCGACGAGACGCTCTCGCGCGCCGAGTTCCAGAAGATCACCTCGGACCTGCTCGACCGCACCAAGGCGCCGTTCAACAACGTCATCCGGGACGCGGGCATCTCCGTCGGCGACATCGACCACGTCGTGCTCGTGGGTGGTTCCACCCGCATGCCGGCCGTCGCCGAGCTGGTCAAGGAGCTGACCGGCGGGCGTGAGCCGAACAAGGGCGTGAACCCGGACGAGGTCGTCGCC
The DNA here is from genome assembly GCF_053601335.1 of Amycolatopsis sp. NPDC004747. Lineage (NCBI taxonomy): Bacteria > Bacillati > Actinomycetota > Actinomycetes > Pseudonocardiales > Pseudonocardiaceae > Amycolatopsis > Amycolatopsis sp. NPDC004747. The sequence continues at coordinate 331,959 of NZ_JBSGBQ010000006.1, forward strand.
GTCGGCGCCGCGCTGCAGGCCGGTGTGCTGAAGGGCGAGGTCAAGGACGTCCTGCTGCTGGACGTCACGCCGCTGTCGCTCGGCATCGAGACCAAGGGTGGCGTCTTCACCAAGCTCATCGAGCGCAACACCACGATCCCGACCAAGCGCTCGGAGATCTTCTCCACCGCGGACGACAACCAGCCGTCGGTGCAGATCCAGGTGTTCCAGGGTGAGCGCGAGATCGCCGCGCACAACAAGAAGCTCGGCATGTTCGAGCTGACCGGTCTCCCGCCGGCCCCGCGTGGCGTGCCGCAGATCGAGGTCACCTTCGACATCGACGCCAACGGCATCGTGCACGTGACCGCGAAGGACCTGGGCACGAACAAGGAACAGTCGATGACGATCACCGGTGGCTCCGCGCTGCCGAAGGACGACATCGAGCGCATGGTCAAGGACGCCGAGGCCCACGCCGAGGAAGACAAGAAGCGCCGCGAGGAAGCGGAGACCCGCAACCAGGCGGAGACGCTGGTCTACCAGACCGAGAAGTTCGTCAAGGACAACGACGACAAGCTGCCCGAGGACCTCAAGGGCAAGGTCAAGTCCGCGATCGACGAGGCCAACGAGTCGCTCAAGGGCACGGACTCGACCAAGATCCGCGAGGCGATCGAGAAGCTGAACGCCGCTTCGCAGGAGCTGGGCACCGCCCTGTACGCCAACGCGAACGCCGCTCAGCCGGGCGCCGAGGGTGCCGCGGGTGCGGCCGGGGACGCCGGTGCGGCCGGCGGCCAGGCCAAGGCCGATGACGTGGTGGACGCCGAGATCGTCGAAGAGGACCCGAAGAAGTGACCCACAGCTACGACGAATCCGAGAACCAGGGCCGAGGCCCCGAGGAGCCGGTGGTCGTGCGGGACCGTCGTCGGGTGGACCCCCAGACCGGGCAGGTCCGCCCGCCCGGTCCGGCCCACGCGGCGCCGGACCCCGACGAGGCGCCCGTGGAGCACGCGGGCCCCTCGCTGGGTGAGTCCATTGTGGACGAGTCGGTGGCGGTCGTCTCCGACGTGGAGAAGGAGCTGGCCGAGCGCACCGCCGACCTCCAGCGCCTGCAGGCGGAGTACGCCAACTACCGCAAGCGGGTCGAGCGCGACCGCGAGGCGGTCGTGATCGGCGCGAAGGCGACCGTGGTCAACGACCTGCTGCCGCTGCTCGACGACCTCGAGCGGGCCGAGCAGCACGGCGACCTCACCGGTGCGTTCAAGGCCGTCGGCGACAAGCTGATCAGCGGCCTGCAGCGCGCGGGCCTGGAGTCGTTCGGCACCGAGGGCGAGGCCTTCGACCCGAGCGTGCACGAGGCCGTGCAGCACAACACCTCGCCGGACGTGGCGGGCCCGACGGTCACCGTGGTCATGCGCCGCGGGTACCGCTTCGGGGACCGCGTACTGCGGGCGGCGCTGGTCGGCGTGACCGACCACGAGCCCGGCGCGGCCCCGTCCGCCAGTGGCGAGCTGCCACTCGGCGGCGGAGCCGATGAGCAGCAGCAGTAGGAGAAACCCAGTGGGAGGAGGAGACGCCCGATGAGTGCACGGGAATGGATCGGTAAGGACTTCTACCGTGAGCTGGGCGTCTCCTCCGACGCCACCGCGGACGAAATCAAGAAGGCCTACCGGAAGCTGGCCAAGGAGAACCACCCGGACGCGAACGCCGGCAACGCGCAGGCGGAGCAGAAGTTCAAGGCGGTCTCCGAGGCCTACGGCGTGCTCTCCGACGCGAGCAAGCGCAAGGAGTACGACGAGGCGCGGCGGCTGTTCGGCGGCGGGGGCGGCTTCAACTTCCCCGGTGGCGGCGGTGGCGGCAGCTTCGACATGGGCGACATCTTCGGCCAGGCCGGCGCCGGCGCGGGTCAGCAGGGCGGCTTCGGCGGCCTCGGTGACATCCTCGGCGGGATCTTCGGCCGCGGCCGGTCGTCGGCGGGCGCGACGGCGAACCGGCCGCAGCGCGGTGCCGACGTCGAGACGGACGTCCGGATCGACTTCGTCGAGGCGGTCAAGGGCGCGACCCTGCCGCTGCGGCTGTCGAGCCCGGCGACCTGCGCGACCTGCAACGGCAACGGGGCCCGGCCGGGCACCTCGCCGCGGACCTGCCCGACCTGTTCCGGTTCGGGGCTGGTCAGCCGCAGCCAGGGCGCGTTCGCGTTCTCGGAGCCGTGTCGCGACTGCCGCGGCCGCGGGACGATCATCGACGACCCGTGCCCCGAGTGCGGCGGTGAAGGCATCAGCACGCGCACCCGCACGCTGACCGTCCGGATCCCGCCGGGCGTCGACGACGACCAGCGCATCCGGCTGGCCGGCCAGGGCGAGCCGGGCCGGGGCGGGGCGCAGGCGGGCGACCTGTACGTCCGCGTGCACGTGGCTCCGCACGCGCTGTTCGGGCGCAAGGGGCTCGACCTGACGATCACCGTGCCGGTGGACTTCACGGAGCTGACGCTCGGCACCACGATCACGGTGCCGACGCTGGAAGGCAAGGTCTCGCTCAAGGTGCCGCCGGGCACCGCGAGCGGACGCGTGCTGCGCGTGCGTGGCAAGGGCATCGCCAAGCGCGACGGTTCGCAAGGTGACCTGCTCGTCACCCTCCAGGCGGCGATTCCCGCCAAACTGGACGACAAGGCGCGCGAGGCACTGGAGGCGTACGCCGAGGCGATGGCCGGGCACGACCCCCGGCCCGAGATCACCGAGCTGCTGCAAGGTAGGTGAGAGTGGTGTTCGGCGGGATTCCCCAGGACGGGGATGAGGAGACCCCGGTGTTCGTCATCTCGGTGGCGGCCCAGCTCGCCGGGATGCACGCGCAGACGCTGCGCACGTACGACCGGCAGGGCCTGGTCTCACCGGGGCGCACCCCCGGCGGCGGGCGGCGCTACTCGATGCGGGACATCGCGCTGCTGCGCGAGGTCCAGCGCCTGTCGCAGGAGGACGGTGTCAACCTGGCCGGCATCAAGCGCATCATCGAGCTGGAGAACCAGGTCGACGCGCTGCGGGCCCGGATCACCGAGCTGACCGAAGAACTGGCCGCGGCGTACGTGGCCGCGGAACAGGCGACGGCGGCGGCCCACGCGTCCTACCGCCGGGACCTGGTGCCGCTCAACCAGCAGACGGCGATGGTGGTCTGGCGGCCCAAGCGCCGCTGACGAACTGAACGACGAGGGCCTCCCCGGATGGACCGGGGAGGCCCTCGTGCGTGAGCAGCCCCTCCCGGCCGCTCACCGCCGCGGGATCACGCCTTGACGTTCAGCAGCTGCTTGACCTCGGCGGTCCGGGACTCGATCACCCGCCGCGCCAGGTCCCGCGCCTGGGCGTTCACCCCGCCGCCGGTTCCGTTCTCCGTCCGGGCCAGCTCGACCGCGCCCTGCTGCTGGCCCGTCAGGACGTCCAGGAACTTGCGGGTGAACTCGCCGTCCGAGGCGGTCCGCAACGCTCCCACCAGGTCCGGTGAAGTCATCTTCATGCCGCCGTGGCCGGCGTGCGCCTGCGGGGCCACGGTCTCCGGCTCGTTCCACTCGCGGAGCCAGCGCCGCATGTCGTCGACCTCGGTCTGCTGAGTCACCTCGATCGCCGCCGCCAGCTCCTTCAGTGCCGCCGGGACCGGGCGGGCCGAAGCCAGCCGGACGATCTCGATCCCTTGCTGGTTCTGGGGAATCAGCATCTGCAGGAACATCACGTCGGCCGCGTTGTGTTGCGGAGGGGCCGTCGTCGCGCAGCCGGTCAGGAGCAGCGCGACGACGGCCAGGACCACTCTCACTGGCGCTGCCAGAGCGCCGGGGTGTTCGGCGGCTCCCAGCCCGCGATCGCCGTGTGCGGCTGGATGCAGCGGTAGCTCGCGCCGCCGTACGTCACGACGTCGCCCACCTTGTACGCCGTGCCCGCCGCCCAGGTGCCACCCGTGGGCGGGGTGGTGGTCGTCGTGGTGGGCGGCGGGGTCGTCGTGGTCGGGGTCGTCGTGGTCGTGGTGGGCGGCGGGGTGGTGCCGCCCCCGCCGACCTGGAGGTCGACGCAGCTGTAGAAGGCGTTGGCCGTGTCCGAGATGTTCCAGATGGCCAGCACCTTGATCCGGCCCGAATAGCCGGCCAGGTTCACCGTGTGCGACAGCGTCGACGGCGGCTGCTGGTTGTTGCCGTTGAACACCGCGACGCGCGTGTTGCCGACGTAGTACTCGTAGTTCGACGTCGCGTGCCGGGCGGTGAACACCCAGTTGAACGTCACCGTGCTGCCCACCGACTTGGCCGGCCACGGCTTCGACTCGTCGGCCAGCTCGGCGAACTGCGACAGGCCGGCGTTGCAGCTGCGCAGCCCCTTCGGGCCTTCGACGCTCTGCGGTTCGTAGACGATCTGCCCGCAGTTGGGGACCTTCCCGGCCGCGCAGTTGGCCTGCCGGCTGGGCGGGTCGGACACGTAACCGTGTGCGCTCGCGGAGGTGGCGGGGAGGACGACGACCAGCACCGGCGCGAGCAGGGCGCCGGCCGCGGCCGCGAAGAGCTTTCTTTTCCAGGTCATTTCGGCTCCTCGAAGGGGAACAGCGTTGTTCCGGCAGGGGAGGACGAGCGCGCACATCCGGGGGAGATGTGGTCTAGACCATAAGGCGATTCGGGCACAACGGTCAACGAACTACCGCCGTTCGACGGTTTCGCTGCTCTGATCGGCTCAGTGCGAAGGTCGGGACGGCTGCTGCAGGTGTTCGCCGAAGAAGGACGTCACTCGGCGCCACGCGTCTTCGGCCGATTCGTGGTGGTAGGTGAAGCCGACCACCTTGAGCAGCAGGTTCACCGGGGCCGCCGTGTCGATCTTGTTGGCGAACCCGTGGCTGGCGTCCGGGTACTCCTTGACGTCGTGCGGGATGCCGCGCTCGGTCAGCGCCGTCTCGAGCTTCGCCGCCGCGCCGCGCAGCCCGAAGTCCTTCTTGCCGAAGCTGGCGACGATCGGGCAGGCGTCGTCGAGCACCGACAGGTTCTTCGGCAGCTGCCCGTAGTACGGCGCGGACGCCTCGAACCCGCGTGCCGCCGCGACGAGCGCGAAGCCGCCGCCCAGGCAGAACCCGGCGATGCCGATCCGGCCCGAACAGTCCTCGCGCCCGGCCAGGAGCGTGCGGGCCGCCTCGATGTCGTCGAAGGAGCGGCCGCGGCGGGCGAACATGTCCGAAAACACCCGGCGCACGCAGCGGCGCATGCCCCCGCGCGAATACAGGTCGGGGCTGAGCGCGAGGTAGCCCTCGCGGGCGAAGCGGTCGGTGATGTTCTTCGTGTCCTGGCTCAGCCCGAACGCGTCGTGGATGAGCACCACGCCCGGGTGGGGGCCCGTTCCGGCGGGCTCCGCCAGGTATCCGCCGATGGTGCCGTCCGAAACCGGAATAGTCATCTCCATATCGGCGAAGATAGCGAGAAACCACCGGTCCGGTGCGGGAGGCTGAGAGTTCCTCAGCGCATTCCGGACAAACCTCAGTCCAGGGTGAAGGGGTCGTAGGATATTCGTTCCAAATCGATCCCCCTGGCCAGCAGCTTGGCGACGGTCGCCTGGATCATCGGCGGCGAACCGGAAACGAGCACTTCGTGGTTCCGCCACGTGTCGCGCTGGGTGACGGCGTGGGCGAGCGTGCCGCGGTCGCCGCCGGCCAGCGCGCCCTCTTCGGTGACCGGGGTGACCGTCAGCCACTTCGACGTCGTGGCCAGCCGGCGCAGCTCCTCCAGCGCGTACAGGTCCTCCGGCCGACGTCCGCCGAAGAACAGGTGCACCGGCGGGTTGCGCTTCCAGCGGGACAGGTCGTCGAGGATCGCCAGCAGCGGCGTGATCCCGGTGCCGCCGCCGATCATCAGCAGCCGCCGCTTCGTGGACGTCGGGCGCACGTTCAGCACGCCCATCGACGGCCCGAGGCGCCAGACGTCACCCGGCTTGGTGTGGTTGACGATGCTCCCGCTGACCCAGCCGCCGGGCACCGCGCGCACGTGGAAGGTGAGCTGGCCGTCGCCGCGCGGCGCGTTGGCCGGGGAGAGGTACCGCCAGAACCGCGGCCGCTGCGGCACCTCCACGCTGACGTACCCGCCGGCGCGGTAGGGCAGGAGGCCTTCGGTGCGCACCTTCACCAGCGCGACGTCGCGGCTGAGTTTCCGGTGTTCGAGCACGGTCGCCGACCACGACGCCGGCCCCGTCTCCGCCTGGGCGGCTTCGCGCATCGTCTTGGCGATGAGCCCGTAGGCCGAGGTCCACGCCGATTCCACCTCGGCGGTCCACTTCTCCTTGAGAAATCGTTTCAACGCGGCGATCAGCGCGACGCCGACCGCGTCGTAGTGGCGCGAGACGACGGCGAACTTCCGGTGGTCGCGGCCCAGTTGCCCCAGGAAGGTGACCAGCTCGTCGGGCCGGTCGACCATCTGCACCACGTACACCAGCGCGCGCAGCAGCCTGCTCCGCTGCGTCGTCATGGTCACCGGGAACAGATCCCGGCAATCGGGGGCGACCACGAACAACGCACCGTAGAAGTACTGCGCCAGCTCATCTGCTTTCGATTCGACCTCCGCAAAACTTTCACGAATCAACCGGGCCATCTCTCGACCTTCCACAGCCGAAACGGGAAGCGTCTCGGGCATGGTGGAGATCTTCACGGATTCAGCACTCATCGGGAACGGTAATCTCCAGTCGTGCCAAGGCTTCTGCGCCGTGCATGCGGCGTCGCTGTGGCGGTGCCGCCCCCGAGGGTTCCCGACTGTAGGCGAATTCCCGTGCAGATGCGCGTGATTGCGCGCCTTCCCGCTCGAACGGAGCAATTCAGGTACGCCCGGTCAACCCCGTCTGTCGCAGCGTAAGAATGATCACGACGTCGGATTCATCCGTTACGGGTTACCGATTTCCGAAGCATAACGAATTCATTCACCGGACGGCGGATTGCCGTCGCGCCGGGAGCGGCTAGTCGATCGTGAACGGGTCGTACTGGATCTGGTCCAGCGCACTGCCCGCGACCAGCATGCGCGACACGGTCGCGCGGATCATCGCCGGCGAGCCGGACACCAGGATGTCGTGGCCGGGCCAGGAGCCGTACCGCGTGACGGCCTCGGCGAGCGTCCCCTGCTCGAACCCGGGGACGTCGCCGCCGCGCTCCACGACCGGGGTGATGGTCAGCCAGGGGTTCGTCGCGGCGAGCGCGCGCAGTTCTTCGAGGTCGTAGAGGTCCTCGCGGGCGGGGCCGCCGTAGAACAGGTGGGTCTTCGGGTTCTCGCCCCACAGCGCGAGGTGGTCGAGGATCGACCGCAGCGGCGCGATGCCGGTCCCCCCGGCGACCATCAGCACGGCCTGCGACGCCTCCCGGTCGACCGTCATCCGGCCCAGTGGCGGCCCGAGCCGCCAGACGTCCCCGGGCTGGGTGTGGCTGACGATGGCGCGGGAGACCCAGCCGCCGTCGATCGCGCGGACGTGGAACTCGATGCCGCCGTCCTCGCGCGGCGCGTTCGCCGGCGAGAGGTAGCGCCACAGCCGTGGCCGCTGGGGCACTTCGACGCTCACGTACTGGCCCGGGTGGTAGGGCACGGGCTGGTCGGGCACCAGCCGCACCAGGGCGAGGTCCCAGGTCAGGCGCCGGTGCTCGACGACGGTGGCCGACCACGACGGCGGGTTCGTGTCGGCCGCGGCGGCGTCCTGCATCGCCCGCGCGGCGATGGTGAACGCCTCGGCCCACGCGCGCTCGACCTCGGGCGTCCACGCCGGGCCGAGGTGGTTCTTGAGCGACGCCAGCAGCGCGGTGCCGACCGCTTCGTAGTGGCGCGGCACCACGCCGAACTTGCGGTGGTCGCGGCCCAGCTGGCGCAGGAACGGCGCGAGGTCGTCCGGCCGGTCGACCATCTGCACGATGTGCACCAGCGCGCGCACCAGCCTGCCGCGCTGGATCTCCATGTTGATGGGGAAGAAGTCGCGGGTGGTCGGGGCGAGGGTGAACAGCATTCCGTAGAAGAACTGCGAGATGTCCGCGATGTAGGGCTCGGACCTGGCCCAGCTGTCCCGGATGAGCCGGACCATCGCGGTCACGGCCGCGGGGGCCTCCCGCGGGGCCGAAGACCTGGGGAGCGGGCTGACGGCATCGGCGGTCATGAGAGGTTGTTCACGGGTCGGGGACCGCCTCCTGGGTCCTTCGCCACTGCTGCCACCTCGTCACTCAACGTCACTGGAAGGCGCTACGCGCAGCGCCCGTCCGCAGGGTAGCCGTCGACCGCCCTTTTGCCCGCATTGTTGCTCCGACCGGGTGTATTGCGCCCGGTCAGGCGTGGGCGACCTCACCGGAGAGATGGTTGTCCCGAGCAAGCGTCCGGCAATATACTTGTATGGCACAACTAAGGGAGGTGTCAGGGGTGTCTGCGGGCTTCGACAACACCGACGACGACGTCCGGGTCGAGCTCATGCGCGAGCTGAAGACCGCTTCCCAGCTCCAGCACGCCTGGATCATGCAAGCCTGGCAGAGCGAGCCCGGGCTGCACCCGGCGGCCGCGATGCTGCTGTCCGACCTGGCGAAGAACGGCGAAACGCGGCCGTCCGAGCTGGCGAAGCGCCGGTTCGTCGACCTCTCGGTCGTGAGCAGGCAGATCGCCCAGCTGTCCGCGGCCGGCCTGGTCGACCGCCGTCCCGCGCCCGAAGACGGCCGGGCGTCGCTGGTCAGCGTGTCCGAGAAGGGCCGGGCCGAACTCACCCGCTGGCGCGCCAACTACGTCGAGTTCATGGAGAAGGCGCTCGGCGACTGGGACGACCAGCGCGTCACCGACCTCACCGCGCGGCTGGCGGAGATGAACGCCGATCTCCGCCGCGCGCTCGGCAGCGACGCCTGCCTGGCTGACACGAACAAGTGACACCGGCCGGGAAGGGCCACCGCAAGTGTCTCTTTGCCCTGGGGAAAGTGTCCGTTCGGTCCTGACTTGACGGCATTCCCCAGAGTTACCGTCGGTGGGTGACGCGTGACCGGGTCGCGCTGCTGTGCGCGCTGGGGATCGACAACTTCGGCTCGGGCCTGTTCCTCCCGTTGGCGCTGGTCTACGTGACGCAGGTGGTCGGCGTGCCACTGGCGGTGGCCGGCACCGCCGTCACCCTCGGCGCCGTCGGCGGGCTCGTCGTGCCGCCGATGGCCGGCCGGCTCGTCGACCGCGTCGGGCCGCGGGCCGTGGTGATCGGGGCCCAGCTGCTGCAGGCCGCCGGGGCGGGTGCGTACCTGGTCGCCGACAGCGCGGGCCTGGTGGTGGTCGCGGCCGTCCTGCTGACCGCCGGGCAGCAGCTCTTCTACAGCTCGCTGTTCGTGCTCATCGCCGACGTCGCGGGCGAAGGCCCGAAGGACCGGCCGTTCGCCGAAGCGGGGATGGCGCGGGCCGCCTCCTTCGGCCTGGGTGGCCTCTCGGCGGGGGCGATGCTGACGTGGCTCGGGAACGACGGCTACCGCATCGCGCTCGCCGTGGACGTGGTCACGTTCCTGGTGGCCGCGTCGATCCTCGCCTCCTTCGTCCGCCTCGCGCGGCCGCACCGGCCGGTCTGCGAACGGTCGGTCCGCGTCCTGCGCGACCGGCCGTACCTCGGCCTCATCGTCTTCAGCGGCCTCTTCGGGCTCTCGCTCGACTTCTTCCTGATCGGCACGCCGGTGTTCGTGCTCGACCGGCTGCACGGCCCGGCCTGGCTGCCGGGCGCGATCCTCGCCCTGCTGACCGTGCTGACCAGCGTCGGCGGCACGCTGGCGCTGCGGCTCACCGCCCGGCTGACGCGGATCGCGGCGATGCGCGCCGGCTCGGCCCTGTTCTCCGCGTGGTGCCTGGTCACCCTGGGCGTGCTGCTCGTGCCCGAGGCCTGGCGCGTGGTGTACCTGCTCGTCTCGACGCTGGTGTTCGCCGCCGGCGACCTGGTCTTCGGGCCGCGCTCGGGGGCACTCGCCGAGGCCGCGGCACCTCCGGTGGCCCGCGGGCGTTATCTCGCTGCGTACCAGTACGCGTTCACCGTGGCGCAGGTGATCGCGCCCGCCGTGGTGTCCTTGTTTTCGGTCGCCGACTGGTTACCTTGGGTGCTGGTGGGGGCGTGTGCCGGCGTCGCCGTGGCGGGGCTGGGCGCGCTCGGCTCGCGGTTGCCGGCGAGCGCGGTCGCGCCCGGACAGAGTTGAGCGGAACAGACTCAAGTTTTCGTGCGTTAGAGGAAGTGACGGGTCTCGGTCAGGCCTGTCACCAGGACTTCTGGTAGTACCGAGCATGAGGTGAGGGATGGACGCTTTCAACCCGACCACGAAGACCCAGCAGGCGATCTCGTCCGCGGCGCAGGCGGCCACCATGGCCGGCAACCCGCACGTGTCGGCCGCCCATCTGCTGGGCGCCCTGCTGGCGCAGGGTGAGGGACTGACCGCACCGCTGCTGACCGCGGTCGGGGCCGACCCGGAGGTGGTGCACAAGGAGCTGGAGCCGCTGATCGCGGCCCTGCCGTCGGCGACCGGCGCGACCGTGTCGAGCCCGCAGTTCGACACCCACGCGGTCAAGTCGCTGACGCGCGCCCAGAAGCTCGCCACCGAGCTGGGCGACGAGTACGTCTCGACCGAGCACCTGCTCGTCGGGCTCGCCACCGAGGGCGGCCAGGTCGCCGACCTGCTCAAGCGCCACGGGGCGACGCCGGACGCGCTGCAGGAGGCGTTCGCCAAGGTCCGCGGCTCGGCCCGGATCACCAGCGCGGACCCGGAGAGCACCTTCAAGGCGCTCGAGAAGTACGGCGTCGACCTCACCGAGCGCGCCCGCGCCGGCGAGCTCGACCCGGTCATCGGCCGCGACACCGAGATCCGCCGCGTGGTGCAGGTGCTGTCGCGGCGCACCAAGAACAACCCGGTCCTGATCGGCGAGCCGGGCGTCGGCAAGACGGCCATCGTCGAAGGGCTGGCCCAGCGCATCGTCGCCGGGGACGTGCCGGAGTCGCTGCGCGGCAAGCGCGTCGTCGCCCTCGACCTCGGGTCGATGGTGGCCGGCGCCAAGTACCGCGGCGAGTTCGAAGAGCGGCTGAAGGCCGTGCTCAAGGAGATCACCGACTCCGCGGGCGAGGTCATCACCTTCATCGACGAGCTGCACACGATCGTCGGCGCCGGCGCGACCGGCGAGGGCGGCGCGATGGACGCGGGCAACATGATCAAGCCGATGCTCGCCCGCGGCGAGCTGCGGATGGTCGGCGCGACCACGCTCGACGAGTACCGCCAGCACATCGAGAAGGACGCGGCCCTGGAGCGGCGCTTCCAGCAGGTGCTCGTCGGCGAGCCGTCGCCGGAGGACACCATCGCGATCCTGCGCGGGCTGAAGGAGCGCTACGAGGTCCACCACGGTGTCCGGATCACGGACGCCGCGCTGGTCGCCGCCGCGACGCTGTCCGACCGCTACATCACTGCGCGCTTCCTGCCGGACAAGGCGATCGACCTGGTCGACGAGGCCGCGTCGAAGCTCCGCATGGAGATCGACTCGCGGCCGGTGGAGATCGACGAGGTCGAGCGCGCTGTCCGGCGGCTCGAGATCGAGGAGATGGCCCTCGCGAAGGAGAGCGACGCCGCTTCGAAGGAGCGGCTCGCCAACCTGCGTGCCGAGCTGGCCGAGAAGCGCGAGACGCTGACGGCGCTGACCGCCCGCTGGCAGAACGAGAAGGGCTCCATCGAGCGCGTCCGCGAGCTCAAGGAGCAGCTCGAGCAGCTGCGCGGCGAGTCGGAGCGCGCCGAGCGCGACGGCGACCTCGGCAAGGCCGCCGAGCTGCGCTACGGCCGGATCCCGGCGCTGGAGAAGGAGTTCGAAGCAGCCACCGCGGCGAGCGAGGCCAGCCAGCAGAACGTCATGCTCAAGGAAGAGGTCGGCGCGGACGACGTCGCCGACGTCGTGAGCGCGTGGACCGGCATCCCGGCCGGACGGCTGCTGGAGGGTGAGACCGGCAAGCTGCTCCGGATGGAGGAGGAGCTGACCCGGCGCGTCATCGGGCAGGCCGAGGCCGTGCAGGTCGTCGCGGACGCGGTGCGCCGCGCCCGGGCCGGCGTGGCCGACCCCGACCGGCCGACCGGTTCGTTCCTGTTCCTCGGCCCGACCGGCGTCGGCAAGACCGAGCTGGCCAAGGCGCTGGCCGAGTTCCTGTTCGACGACGAGCGTGCGATGCAGCGCATCGACATGAGCGAGTACGCCGAGAAGCACTCGGTGGCGCGCCTGGTCGGTGCCCCGCCCGGGTACGTCGGCTACGACCAGGGCGGCCAGCTGACCGAGGCCGTCCGGCGGCGCCCGTACTCGGTGGTGCTGCTCGACGAGGTCGAGAAGGCCCACCCGGACGTCTTCGACGTGCTGCTGCAGGTCCTCGACGACGGGCGGCTGACCGACGGCCAGGGCCGGACGGTGGACTTCCGCAACACCATCCTGATCCTGACCTCGAACCTCGGTTCGCAGGCCATCGCCGACCCGTCGCTCGACGAGCGGCAGCGGCGGGACGCCGTGCTCGAGGTGGTGCAGCGGCAGTTCAAGCCGGAGTTCCTCAACCGGCTCGACGACATCGTCGTGTTCCACTCGCTCGGCACCGAGCAGCTGACGTCCATTGTGGACATCCAGGTGGCCAGGCTCGCCAAGCGGCTGGAACAGCGGCGGCTGCACCTGGAGGTCACCGACGGCGCCCGCGAGTGGCTCGCGCTCAACGGCTTCGACCCGATCTACGGCGCCCGCCCGCTGCGGCGGCTGGTCCAGTCGGCGATCGGCGACAAGCTGGCGAAGGAGCTGCTGTCGGGCGAGATCCGGGACGGCGACACCGTGCGCGTCGACGGCCCGGACCTGGAGGCCGGTGACGCCCTGACGGTCACCCGCGTCTGACGGTTCGTGAAGGCCACCTCACCCGAGGTGGCCTTCACGGCTGTCCACAGTGGTTCGTGCCGATTTGTCGACCCGTGGCGGCGCAAAATGCTCCGAATGGGCCCGGCGACACGGGTACCGTCGATCATCCCTCCGGCGTAAGGAGCGATACCCTGGCCGTCGTGGGTATTCCGGCGTGGATCTGGTTCGTCATCGCGGCCGTCGCCCTGGTGGCGGGGCTGGGGCTGCTCGCGGCCGACCGGGCGAAGGAGGGCTCGCGCAACCGCGAGCGAATGCGCTGGGCACAGTTGCGCGGCTGGCAGTTCGTCGAGGAGGACGAGCGCCTGCCGCAGCAGTGGTCCGGCGGCGCGATCGGCTACTTCGGCGCGGACGCGGCCGTGAACGTGGTCGCGGGTTCGACCTTCACCTCCGACGGCCGCCGCCCGGTGTTCATCTTCGACATCGAGACCGAGGGCCAGATCCCCGCGGTGGTCGTGGCGGTGCGCTGCAACAAGAAGCACCGCATCCCGATCGAGATGTGGCTGTCCAGCGTCCCGTTCCAGCGCGCGGACATGCCCGAGATGCTCGGCCCGATCGGCGCCCGGTACGCGTTCGCGGACGACGCGGACGGCGCCCGCGTGGTGATCACGCAGGAGCTCGTCGACGCGGCTGACCAGCTGGGCGGCGACGTCGGCGTGGCCTGGCTGGAGAACGAGTGGGTGCTGGCCAGCGTGGTCCCGACGGCGGGGCCGTCGCGGCTGGAGCGCCTGCTGCGCGACCTCGGCGAAATCGCGGACATCGTCGACCCGTTCGACGAGGACTACGACGCGGGCCGGCACCAGGCGAGCGCCCCGGTCCCGTCCGAGGCCACGGCACCCGCCGCCCCCGGCACCCCGGCGGCCGGGACGCCGGCCCAGCAGCCGCCCGCGGAGCCGGAACCGAAGCCGAGCGAGAGCTAGCAGCCGAGCAGCCGCCGGTCGAGGGCGCTGAGCGTGGCCGACCGGTCCAGCGTCCCGCGCACCGACGTCGTGCTTCCCTCCGCGTGGACCACGTGGTCCACGCCGAGGTCGCCGCGGATCGAGCCGGCCGGGCCCGCCGGGCCGAGGGACTGGCTCGTCTCCACCAGGCCCCAGGCCGGGCCGAGCTGACCACCCGCTTCGTGGGTCTGGCCCAGGTCCAGGACGCCCGAGAGCCGGCCGGTCGCGTACTGCTCGGACGTCGCGCCGACCGCGCCGAGACGGCCGAGGTCCGCGGCCTGGCCGGAGGACCGGCGGGCCGAGAGCGCGCCGCCGAGGTCTCCGGTGAAGGTGCCGTACAGGCCCGTGTCGAGCTGCTCGGCGTTCTGGCTCAGGACGTCGACGCCGTCGGCGGGCCAGATGCCGTGGCTCGTGCCTTCGCCGAGGCCGATCCGGTGCTCGGCGCCGCCGCCGAAGGGGGCGAGCGACAGGCTGCGCGACGCACCCTGGCCGAGCCGCTGGCTGTTCGCGGTGACCGCGTGGACCTGGCCGATGCCCACGGTGTGCCGGCCGGTGCGGGCGAGCGACTCGGCTTCCTGCGACGCGGCCGACGTCTCCGTCTGGCGCTCCTCGCGGCGGGTGGCCGCGGACCCGGTCAGGTCGTTGGTGAGCGCCGCGCCGGCGATCTCCTTCGCGAGGAAGTCGTGGCGGGTCGCGGCCAGGGTCTCGCGCACCGCCGACGAGCCGCTCTCGCCCGAGGTCGAGACGTCGCGGCGGAACGTGCTGTCCTCGCGGTGGTCGAGCGGCAGGGTCAGCTCGGCCGGGCTCGCCAGCGCCACGGCCGGAGCCGCGAAGAGCAGCGCGACGGGCGCCGCGCCCGCGGCGACCTTGGGCAGATAGCCGCTTTTGCGCCTGCTGTGCTTACCCATGCGGCGGACGATACTTCCCCGTCGATTCGAACGCACGTCCACCCGTGACCAGCGGGTATGTTCACCCACATGACCACCACCGCTCTCATTACCGGTGCCACGGCGGGCATCGGCGCGCAGTTCGCGCGCCGGCTCGCCGCCGACAAATACGACCTCGTGCTCGTCGCCCGTGACACCGCGCGGCTGGAGGCGTACGCCGCTGAGCTGCGGGAACAGCACGGTGTGGCGGTCGAGGTGCTGCCCGCCGATCTGTCCGAAGTGGACGGCCGGACGGCGGTCGAGGAGCGGCTCGCCGCCGGGCCGGTCGACCTCCTGGTGAACAACGCCGGGTTCGGGCTGAACGGCGACTTCTGGACCATCCCGCCGGACGCGCTGCAGCGTCAGCTCGACGTCAACGTCACGGCCGTCCTGCGCCTCACCCGGGCCGTGCTGCCCGGCATGATCGAGCGCGGCCACGGCGAAATCATCCAGGTCAGCAGTGTCGCGGGCTTCTTCAGCGGCCGCGGTTCGACCTACACGGCCAGCAAGAACTGGGTCACGTCGTTCACCGAAGGCATCGCCGCTTCGCTGCCGAAAAGCATCCGGATGATGGCGCTGTGCCCCGGTTTCACCGCGACCGAGTTCCACGAACGGGCCGGCATCGGCAAACCGGGCCCGAAAATCGCCTGGTTGGGTGTCGAACAGGTGGTCAACGAAGCCCTGTCGGACCTGCGCCGCGGCAAGGTGATCTCCGTGCCGAGCCTGCAGTACAAGGCCGTCGTCGCGATCGGCGGCCTGTTGCCGCGCGCGGTGCTGCGCCGGATCAGCGGTGGCCGGGGCCGCACCTGAGTAGGGCTGTCCCCACCCGGAAGACGCACGCTCGCACCAGGGTGACCCGGGGGCGGGCTCAATAGCGTTTTCCCCATGACAACTGGGTGGCACGAGGCAGCCGACGCGGTCCGGCTCGAGGCCGTGCGCAAGGAGTACGGCGGTGTGGTCGCGCTGGACGGGGTCTCGATCTCCTTCCCCCGCGGCGGGTTCACCGCGGTGATGGGCCCGTCCGGCTCGGGCAAGAGCACCTTCCTGCACTGCGCGGCCGGGCTCGACCGGCCCACGTCCGGCCGGGTCGTGCTCGACGGCCAGGACCTCGGCGGCAAGAACGAGACCTACCTGACGAAGCTGCGGCGCGACCGCGTCGGCTTCGTCTTCCAGGCGTTCAACCTGCTCCCGGCACTGACGGTCGAGCAGAACGTCGTGCTGCCGCTGCAGCTGGCCGGCCGGCGCGCGGACAAGCGGCTGGTGGAACGGATCCTGGCGCACGTCGGGCTCGACGGGCGCCGCAAGCACCTGCCCGGGCAGCTCTCCGGCGGCCAGCAGCAGCGCGTCGCCATCGCCCGCGCCCTGGTCACCGACCCCGCCGTGCTGTTCGCCGACGAGCCGACCGGCGCCCTCGACACCCGCACCGCCGCCGAGGTGCTCGGCCTGCTGCGCGACTCCGTCCGGTCGTCGGGCCAGACGGTGATCATGGTGACGCACGACCCGGTCGCCGCCTCCTACGCCGACGAAGTCGTGTTCCTGGCCGACGGCAGGCTCGCCGGGCGGCTGGCCCGGCCGACTGCGGAAGCCGTCGCCGAGCGGATGACCCACCTGGGCGCGTGGGGCCGGGTGGCGGCCTGATGTTCAAGCTGGCACTGCGGACCCTCCGCCTGCGCAAGGGCGGCTTCCTGGCGACGTTCGTCGCCGTGTTCTTCGGCGCGCTCGTCGTCTCGGCGTGCGGCGGCCTGATGGAGACCGGCATCCGGTCCGAGACGCCGGTGCAGCGGCTGGCCGCGGCGCCGATCGTCGTCGGCGGGCAGCAGACGCTCAAGCTCCCGGAAGAGGACCCGGCTACCCTCGAGCCCGGGGACAAGCACAAGTTCGAGAACGCGACCCTGCCCGAGCGCGTCCGGCTCGACGCGGCGCTGGCCCGGCGCCTGCGCGCGGTCCCCGGCGTCACGAACGTCGTCGGCGAGATCAGCTTCCCCGCGCAGATCGGGGCCGCGAGCGCACTGGGCCACGCCTGGGATTCCGCCGTGCTGACGCCGTACACGCTGAAGGGCGCGGCTCCGAAGCCGGGCGAAGTCGTCGTCGACGCCGGGCTCGGCCTCGCCGTCGGGGACACCCTGCCGATCGCCGCGCACGGCAGCGTCAGCCCGTTCCGCATCTCCGGGATCGCCGAAGCGCCGCAGGCCATGCGGGACGCGGCGGTGTTCTTCGCCGCTTCGGACGCCGAACGGCTGTCCGGGCACCCGGGCCGCTTCGACACCATCGGCGTCTTCGGTGGCGACGTCGCCGCCGTGACCGCGGCCGTCGGGGACGCCGGTGTGGTGGCGACCGGCGTCGACCGCGGCGCCTTCGAGTTCCCGGAGACGGGCAAGAGCGGCGAGAACCTGATCGTGCTGGCCGCCGTGTCCGGCGGGCTCTCGGCCATGGTCATGGTGTTCGTCGTGGCCGGGACGCTGACGCTGTCGACGCAGCAGCGCCGGCGCGAACTCGCGCTGCTGCGCGCGGTCGGCACCACCCCGCGCCAGCTGCGCCGGATGGTGCTCGGCGAGGCGCTCGTCGTCGGGCTGCTCGCGGTCGGCGTCGCGGTGGTGCTCGGCCCGGTGCTCGGGCAGTGGCTGTTCGGGCAGCTCGTCGACCACCACGTCGTGCCCGACGTGCTGCGGTTCGCGCAGGGCTGGGTCCCGGCCGTGGTCGCCGCGGGCGCGTCGCTGCTGGCCGTCGTGGGTGCCTCCTTCGTGGCGGGACGGCGTGCTTCGCGGATCCGCCCGGCCGAGGCGCTCGCCGAAGCCGCCGTCGAGCGCCGCTGGCTGACGCCGATCCGGCTGGTCACCGCCATCCTGTGCTTCGGCGGCGGGACGGCGCTCGGCATCGTGACGGTCGCGGTGATGACCGGCCCGGTCGCGGCCAGCACGGCAGGCCCGGCCGTGATGCTGTGGGCGTTCGGCCTGGCGGCGATCAGCCCGGGCGTGACGAAGCTGATGGCCACGCTGCTGCGCTGGCCGGTGGAGGCGCTGACCGGCGTCAACGGCCGGGTCGCGCTGCGCAACACCCGCGTCGGCGCGGTGCGGGCGGCCGGCGCGGTCACCCCGATCATGCTCGCGGTCGGCATCGCGACCGCCAACATCTACCTGCAGACCACCCAGGAAGCCGTCTCGAACCAGGCCTACACCGAGGACCTGCGCGCGGACGCGGTCGTCGCCGGGCCGGGTGGCCTTGACTCGTCGGTACTGGGCCGGGTGCGCACCACCCCGGGGGTGGCGAGCGCGTCGGAGTACGTCACCAGCACGGTGTTCGTCGAGAAGCCGTTCGACTCGGGCCAGCACGACGACGGCCGGCCCGCACTGGGTGTCAGCGAGCTGACCGGGAACGCCGTCGAGGTGCCTTCGACGCTCGGTCACCGCGTCGGCGACACGCTGTCGCTGCGGCTCGGCGACGGCACCCCGGTGGACGTGCGGGTCACCGCCGTCGTCGACCAGCGTCCCGGGTTCGAGAAGCTCGTGCTGCCCGCTTCCCTGCTGGCGCCGCACACGACGCTCGGGCTCGCCCCGCAGCTGCTGGTCCGCGCCGCTCCCGGCGTCGACCCGGCGACGCTGACCGCGCGGCTGCGCGAGGCGACCGCCGGGCAGCCGGTGGTCGTCGGCGACCGCGGCACGCTGCTTGCGGCGCACGCGAAGGGCAACGAGGTCGGCGCCTGGGTCAACTACCTGCTCGTCGGGATGATCATCGCCTACACGGTGATCTCCGTGGTGAACACGCTGGTGACGGCCACCGCGCGGCGCCGCCGCGAGTTCGGCGTGCAGCGGCTGAGCGGCTTCACCCGCGGCCAGGTGCTGCGCATGGCCGGCGTCGAAGGCGGCCTGATCGCGACCATCGCGGTGCTGCTCGGGACGCTCGTCGCGGCGGGGGCGATCGTGCCGTTCTGCCTGGTGGTGACCGGCACGCTGCTGCCGTCGGGCCCGGTGGCGATCTACCTGGCCGTGCTCGCCATCGCCGTGGTGCTCTCGCTCGTGGCGATCCTGGTCCCGGCCTGGGCCGCGACGCGCGGGCGTGCGGTCGACGCCACATCCGTCGGTGAGTGAACCCGGCCGTGTGTAAGACTCACGGCCGTGGCGAACCCCGGTTTGGATCAAGCGGCGAAACTCGAACTGGCCAGGCTGGTCACCGATCTTTCCGTGGTGCACGGAAAAGTGACCCTGGCGTCCGGCAAGGAAGCCGACTACTACATCGACCTCCGGCGGGCGACGCTGCACCACGCGGCCGCGCCGCTGATCGGCAAGCTCCTGCGCCAGCTGACTGCGGACTGGGACTACGTGGCGGCCGGCGGCCTGACGCTCGGCGCCGACCCGGTCGCGCTGGCGATGCTGCACTCGGCGGCGAACGACGGGGTCGTGCTGGACGCGTTCGTGGTCCGCAAGTCGGTCAAGGAACACGGCATGCAGCGGCGCATCGAGGGCATGGAGGTCCGCGGCCAGCGCGTGCTGGCGGTCGAGGACACGTCCACGACCGGCGGCAGCGTGCTGGAGGCGGTCGCCGCCCTGCGTGAAGCGGGCGCGAACGTGATCGGCGTGGTGACGGTGGTCGACCGCGACACCGGCGCGCGCGAGGCGATCGAGAAGGAAGGCCTGGAGTACCGGTACGTCCTGGGCAAGGACGACCTCGGTCTGGACTGACCGGTGACCGGGGCGGATCCGGTGGAGTCGCCCCGGTGACCACCGTCACCCAGAATCACCGCGTGACGATTTCCGCCCACCGGTGTCCTCCCCCAGAGGAGGTGCCGTGACGACGACTACGCCGCTGGACGACGTGACCCTCGTCAGCCGCGCCCGGGACGGCGACGTCCGGGCGTACGAGCAGCTCGTGCTGCGCTACCAGGGCCCGATGTTCCGGCTCGCGGTCAAGATGCTCGCCCACCGCGGCGACGCCGAGGACGTCGTGCAGGAGGTGTTCCTCAACGCCTGGCGCAAGCTCGGCCAGCTCACCGAGGACGCCGCGTTCGTCGGCTGGCTCTACCGGGCCACCACGAACCGCTGCCTCAACGTGATCCGGGCGCGCAAGCCGCAGGCCGACGTCGATCTCGACACCGCCGAGTCGCCGCGGGCCGACCTGCAGCCCGAGCGGGCCGCGCAGGTGAGCGGCCAGCTCGCGGCGTTGAACGCGGCGCTGGCGCAGCTGACGCCCGAACAACGAGCGTGCTGGCTGCTGCGGGAAGTGCACGGCCGGTCCTACGAGGAGATCGGCGAAGTCGTCGGTGCGAACGCGACCGCGGTCCGCGGCCGGATCGCGCGCGCCCGGGCCCAGCTGGCGGAGGTGATGAAGCCATGGCGATGACGGACTACGAGCTGCCCTGCGAACGCGATGTCGAGCAGGTGTGGGAGCGGCTCGACGCGGTCGGCGCCGGGCTGGCCGACGAACACGAGCTGACCTGCCCGCACTGCCGGGCCGCGCGGGAAAGCCTGCTGGCCCTGCGCGAGGCCACGTCCGAGCTGGCGGCCGAGGAGGACACGCCGTCGCCGGACCTGTTCGGGCGGATCATGTCGGCGGTGCGCGCCGAGGTGCGGCGCGGCTCGATGGTGCCGCTGCCGACCCCGGAACCCGGGTTCGTCGAGATCAGCGAGCAGGCGGTGGCGGCGGTGCTGCGGTACGCGGCCGACACGGTCGACGGCGTCCGGGCGCGGCGGTGCCGGGTGCGGGCCGTGCCCGGCGGGGTCGAGGTGGAACTCACCCTCGCGGTGAGCCTGCGGAACCGCGCGGGCGGTGCGGCGTTGGCCCAGGTGCGGGAGCGGGTGACCGCGGCGGCCGCGGCCCGGGTGGGCCTGACGCCGGCCAAGGTCGACCTGCTCGTGGAGGATCTCTTCGAAGAAGACGCTGTCGGGGAAGACGCTGCCGGGGAGCCAGGGGAATGAGCGTGGACTACGTCATCGCCGATCCGGTGATCGCCGGGGTGGCGGCGCGGGCGGCGATCACCACACCGGGCGTGGTGCGGCTCGAACCGGGCCTGCGCGGCCTGGTGACGGCGTGGACGCGCGCGGCCCGCGGGCGCTGGCGGGGGCTCGACCCGGCGCCGTCGGACGGCGTCCGGGTCCGGACCACCGACGGCCGGGTGACGGTCCAGATCGACCTCGTCACGTCGGCGGCCGACCAGGCGGCGGCGGTCGGCCGGGCGGTCCAGCGCTCGGTGACGCGGTTCGTGGCCGAGCAGACCGGCCTGGTGGTCGACGAGGTTTCAGTGTCCATTCTGGACATCGAGCCGGAAGCCCGGTGACCGCCGAAGAAGCCGTCGAGCGGATCGTCGGCGCTCTCGCGGACGTGGCCGGCCTTCGCCCGGCGACCCCGTCGTTCCCGATGGCGCGGGACGGCCTGGCCGTGGACCTGGCCCCGGAGGTGGTCCGGATCCGGCTGATCGCGACCCGGCTGCCGATCCCGCCGTTGCTGGAGCGGGCGGCCGAAGCGGTGCGGCCGGTGCTCACGGGCACGGAGTGGGCGAACGCGCGGCTGCGCTTGGAAGTCACCGATCTCGACGGCGCGGCGTTCGCGAGACCCACGTCACAGTGACGGTCTCCAGTCCTTTGTGTCCTTGGCTACGAACCAGGCGAAAGCCTTGTCCCGCAGGACATCCAGGGAGGACACCATGACCGCGACGGCGGAGAAGACCACCGAGACCGCGCTCGTCACCAAGCAGGGCACCACGACCATCGCCGACACGGTGGTGCAGAAGATCGCCGGCCTCGCCGCGCGCGACGTCCACGGCGTGCACGACCTCGGCGGCGGCGCGGCCCGCGCGTTCGGCGCCCTCCGCGACCGCATCCCGGGCGCGTCGGCGAGTGTCGGCCAGGGCGTCTCGGTCGAGGTCGGCGAGAAGCAGGCGGCGGTGGACCTGCAGGTGCTCGTCGAGTACGGCGTCGCCATCGCGGAGCTGGCCCGCTCGGTGCGCCGCAACGTGGTGACCGCGATCGAGCAGATGACCGGGCTGGAGGTCGTCGAGGTGAACATCAACGTCACCGACGTCCACATCCCGAGCGACGACGAACCGGTGACCAGCGATCGCGTTCAGTGAAATCCGGCTGACCGGGACGTGGTCCGGGCGTACCGTCGGGGCATGGAAGAGCCGCCGGAACCGCAGCGGCCGGCCGACCCGAACCGGAAGAAACCGGACGGTGCGCCCGACCAGTACCCGCACGAGCAGCCGACGAAGTACCCCGCGAAACGCCCGCCGGAGTTTCCACCGGGGGTAACCCCTCCGTCACCGCGCAGGTGAATGGGTTGCTCCGCTGGGTTAAAAATCACCGGCCGGGGCACTCTGGAGGGCAGCTGGATCCCAGCAGCGGAGTAAAGTCGCTGGTAGGGGGATCGGTGGAGGGGGTGCGATGGCGAAGTTCCTGGCCGACGTGACCGTCGTGGTGCACATCTTGGCCTTGCTGCTCATCGGTTTGGGGGGCTTCCTCGCCTGGCGGTGGCCGAAGCTGATCTTCGTCCACTTCTTCGCCGCGGTCTGGGGCGTCCTGGTGAACGTCACGCCGGTGCCGTGCCCGCTCACGGCGTTGGAGAACTACTTCCGCCACCAGCAGGGCCTCGGCGACCTGCCCGGCGGGTTCAACGCCTACTACCTCTACGGCACGGTCTTCCCGCAGTCGTGGCTGCCGGCGATCGGGATCATCGCGATCGTGGCGGTCGCGTACTCCTACGCCGGCGTCTACCACCGCTGGCGCCACCGCCACGACGAGGAAACCCACGTGCGCCCCGTCCACCTGGGCTGAGCGACAATCGGCGGGTGAGCACAGTCCCCGGACCCACCGAGTGGGTGAGCCGCGAAGAGGTCGGCGTCGGCCCGTGGCCGGGTGAGTGGCCCGCGGACGAGCGGTACGACCCCGAGCTGCTGCGCGACGGCGACCGCCGCAACGTCGTCGACGCCTACCGCTACTGGCGCCGCGAGGCCATCGTGTCCGATGTGGACAGCCGACGGCACCCGTTCCACGTCGCCATCGAGAACTTCCAGCACGACCACAACATCGGCACCGTGGTCCGCACGGCCAACGCGTTCGCCGCGGCCGAGGTGCACATCGTCGGCCGCCGCCGCTGGAACCGGCGCGGGGCCATGGTGACCGACCGCTACCAGCACCTGCGCCACCACGACGACGTCGCCACCCTGGTCGCCTTCGCGGGCGAGCAGGGGCTCGCCGTCGTCGCGGTGGACAACACGCCGGGTGCCCGGCCGGTCGAGACGGCCGAGATCCCGCGCGAGTGCGTCCTGCTGTTCGGCCAGGAGGGGCCCGGGCTGTCCGCGCAGGCGCAGGAAGCCGCGTCGCTGGTCGTTTCGATCGCCCAGTTCGGCACCACCCGCTCGATCAACGCCGGGGTCGCGGCCGGGATCGTCATGCACGCCTGGATCCGGCAGCACGCCGACCTCGGCCGCGCCTGGTGACGCCTACAGGCCCCAGCCCCAGCGCAGCTGCACCACGCCCGACGCGTTGTTGGTCTCCAGGCCGCTGCCGCTCTGCCGCGTGATCGAGTACGTGTCGCCGGAGCGCAGGCCGGGCCAGTAGACGACACCGATCTGCCTCGACCGCGCCAAGTCCGTGGTGGCGGCGAAGTAGGCGGTGAAGTTGTTGCCGTCCTGGTGCCCGGCGGAGTAGTCCAGGCCGGTGGTCATCGGGGCGCCGGCTTCGTCGATGATCGTGCGGGAGGAGTACGAGCCGAGCCGGTTGCCGAGGTTCGTGGTCCACGCGGCGCGGGTCGTGTCCGAGGCCCAGAAGCCGTAGAAGTGCAGCGAGAGGAGCGTGCCGGTCAACGCGCTCGCCGCGCCGACGCCCGTCACGTTGTCGTTGTAGCCGGTGCCGCTGATCAGCACCCGGCCGCGCGGGATGTTCGAGTGCCGGGACAGCCAGGTCGAGCAGAGTGACACCCAGTCGTTGAGGCCGTAGCCGAACGGCTCGTTCATCGGCTCGAAGTACACGTCGCCGTTGCCGCCGTAGTCGCTGGTCACCTTGTCCCACATGGTGTTCCAGGCGTTGACGTCGTCGACGAACCCGTCCTTGTTCGCTTCCCAGTAGCCGAAGATGACCTTCATGCCGTGGGACAGCGCCGAGTCGGCGGCGCCCTTGTACCGGCCCCACCAGTCCGAGTTGACGCTTTGCGGGTTGATCGGCAGCCGCACGGTGTTCGCGCCGAGTTTCTGCTGGAAGCCGGTGATGATGCCGTCGGCCTTGCCGCGGACGCTCGCGTAGCTGTCCCCGGCGGTGAGGCCGGTCGGGATCACCCAGCCGTCGACGTAGTTGTCGCGGGCGTCCGCCCAGTTGACGCCGCGGAAGCCGTTCGTGGCCGCGGACGCGCTGGGCGGGAGGGTGAAGAGGGGAACGAGCAGGATGGCGAGCAGGCATCGACGGAAGCGGGCCATGCGAACTCCGATGTTCACGTAAACATGCCGCGTCGAGAATCCTCGACGGTCCCCCGGGACGTCAAGGGTCAGACGGGGGTGACCTCGACGGGAATGCCGTTCAACACCGACGTTCCGGACGGAACGTCCAGCAGCGTCTCGTCGGCGACCAGGTTCGAGTTGACGCCGGGGTGCGCGCTCGCGACCCGCGTCCGCGAGCCGTCGGCGTCGTGGCCCCAGCCGTGCGGGATGCTGACCACGCCGGGCCGGACGTCGTCGGTGACCTCGACCGGGACCTGCAGTTTTCCGGCCCGGGACGTCACCGAGGCCAGGCCGCCGTCGGTCAGGCCGAGGCGGGTCGCGTCCGCGGGGTGGACCTGGACCGTGCAGCGGTTGCCGCCGCGGACCAGCGGCGCCAGGTTGTGCATCCACGAGTTGTTCGAGCTCAGGTGCCGCCGCCCGATCAGCACCAGCCCGTCGTCCGCGGTTTTCGCGAGCTCTTCCCGCAAGCGCGGAACGTCGGCGACGACCGGCCCGGGCGCCAGCTCGATCCGCCCGGACGCGGTGCACAGCACCTCGGGGATCCGCGGCTGCAGCGGCCCGAAGTCCATCCCGTGCGGCGCCGCCTCGAGGTCGGCCAGCGTGACGTCGTACGGCCCGGCGCGCAGCAGCAAGTCGACCAGGCGCGCGGGCCCGGTGCGCTCACCGGCCACCGCGACGTCGAGCCCGTTGCGCCGCGCGGTCTCCCCGGCGACGAAGTCGTCGAGCGCCGCGACGTCGGCCTCGGGGCCCTGACCGGCGACGATGCCGGTCAGCCGCAGCATGGTCTCCCACTCCTGCGGCAGCGCCGACGGCAGCGTCGCGGGCGTCCAGTTGGCGATGTTGCGGATGGACAGCTGGTAG
This sequence comes from Amycolatopsis sp. NPDC004747, assembly GCF_053601335.1. Taxonomy (NCBI): domain Bacteria; kingdom Bacillati; phylum Actinomycetota; class Actinomycetes; order Pseudonocardiales; family Pseudonocardiaceae; genus Amycolatopsis; species Amycolatopsis sp. NPDC004747. The sequence goes on from NZ_JBSGBQ010000006.1 coordinate 356,949, forward strand.
AAGGCCAGGTCGAAGTGCGGCCGCTCGAGCGGCGACGGCCCGGGCAGGATGACGTCGGCGTGGCGGGACGTCTCGTTGAGGTAGACGTCCACGGAGATCATGAAGTCGAGGCTTTCGAGCGCGGCGGCCAGCCGCCCGGCGTTCGGCGTGCTCAGGCACGGGTTGCCGCTGACCGTGATCAGCGCACGGACCTGGCCCTCGCCCGGCGTCTCGATCTCGTCGGCGAGCGTCGCGACCGGCAGCTCGCCGACGACCTCGGGGTAGCCGCGCACGCGGCTGCGCCAGCGTCCGACGGCGAACGGCCGCCGGTTCCCGGTGGGCTGGCACGCGGCGAGCGGGAACATCGCGCCGCCCGGGCTGTCGAGGTGGCCGGTGAGCACGTTGAGGACGTCGACCAGCCAGCTCGCGATGGTGCCGAACGCCTGCGTGGTGGTGCCGATCCGGCCGTAGACCACGGCGTTGTCCGAGGTCAGCTCCCGTGCCATCCGGCGGATCGCCTCGGCGTCGATGCCGGTGCGCGGCGCGACGGCTTCCGGGGTGAACGGCTCGGCCAGCGCGCGGACGTCGTCGAGGCCGTTCAGGTGCTCCGCCAGGCGGCCGGGGTCGACGAGGTTCTCCGCGAACAGGACGTTGACCAGCGCGAACAGCAGCAGCGCGTCGGTGCCGGGCCGGATGGCGTGGTGCTCGTCGGCGAACGCGGCGGTGCGCGTGCGGCGCGGGTCGACGACGACGATCTTGCCGCCGCGGTCGCGGATCCCGCGCAGCCGGCCGCGGATGTCCGGGGCGGTCATCAGGCTGCCGTTGGAGACGAGCGGGTTGGCGCCGAGGATCAGCAGGTGCCGCGTCCGGTCGAGGTCGGGCACCGGGATGGCGAGCGGGTCGCCGAACATGGTGCCTGCCGAGTAGTGCTTCGGCAGCTGGTCGACCGAGGTGGCGCTGTAGAAGTTCTTGGTGCCCAAAGCTTTGTAGAGCACACGGCCGTAGAGCGTGAGCGCGATGTTGTGCACGCCGGGGTTGCCCGCGTACACCGCGACGGCGTCCCGGCCGTGCTCCTCGAGGATCGGCGGGAGGCGGCGGGCGATCTCGTCGTAGGCCTCCTGCCAGCTGACCTCGACGAACTCGCCGTCGCGCTTGAGCAGCGGGGCGGTCAGCCGGTCCGGGTCGTGGTGCAGTGCGCCGAGTGACGCGCCCTTGGGGCAGATGTACCCGCGCGAGAAGACGTCCTGCTCGTCACCTTTGACGCGGGTGACCTGCTGGTTCGCGTCGAGCGTCACTTCCAGGCCGCAGGTGGCTTCGCACAGCGGGCAGGTGACGTTGGCAGTCGTCATGACCACCGAACATACCGAGCGGTATGTGGATGGGCAAGGCACGATTGCGCCATGGACGTCTCGGCCGCGGAACACGCGGTGATCTCGCGGCACCTGCGCCGGGTGTGGGCGCTGCCCGGCACGGTGCTGGGCCGCAGCCGCTGGCCGGCCTCGGTCGACCAGCGGCTGCACTGGCACTGGAACTACTGGTGGCAGGCCCACCTGCTGGACACCCTGGTCGACGCCCAGCTGCGCGCGCCTTCTGCCGGCCGGCTCGCCTTGATCCGGTCCTTCGTACGGTCGGTGCGGCTGCGCAATTTCGGTCGCTGGACGAACGACTACTACGACGACATCGCGTGGCTCGGCCTGGCGCTGCAACGGGTTTCCCCGCTGGGCATCGACGTGGGCCCGGCGGTGGCGGCGATCGACACCCAGCTGCTGTCCGGCTGGACCCCGGCGACCGGCGGCGGCATCTGGTGGCGCCGCGGCGACGACTTCAAGAACGCCCCGGCCAACGGCCCGGCGGCGATCTTCCACGCCCGGTCCGGCAATCTCACCCGGGCCCGCGAGATGACGTCGTGGCTGACGTCCACTTTGGTCGACCCGGCGTCCGGTCTGGTCTGGGACGGGATCCGCGCGGACACCGGCGAGCTGGTGAAGCACATTTACACGTACTGCCAAGGGGTGTACCTCGGCGCCTGCCTCGAATTGTCCTCAATGGACAATGCGGCTCGCACGGTCCGCGCGGTGGCGGAGCACTGCACGCCGGGAGGCGTGATCCGCGGCCAAGGAGGCGGCGACGGCGGGCTGTTCGCGGCCATCCTGGCCCGCTACCTGGCCCTGGCGGCGCGCGCCCTTCCCGGCCCGGAGGCTTCGACGGCCCGGTCACTGGTGCTGACGTCGGCGGAGGCGTGCTGGTCGGGTGCCGCGGAAGCACCGGAGGGGCCGCTGTTCAGCGCGTACTGGGACCGCCCGGCACCGTGGCCGTTGCCGGAGGACGCCCCGGAGCGCGACCTGTCGGTGCAGGTTGGCGGCTGGATGCTCCTGGAAGCCGCGGCGACGCTGTCACCAGAGGTCGCCGGCCCGCCAGTCGGCGGTTAGGCCGCCGTCGAGGTCGAGGGGTGTCCGGCCCGGGAACACGTACACCCCGCCGTCCTCGTCTTCGGTGCGGCGGACGCCGTCCGGTGTCAACGCGGACGTCGGGCCGCGCCACTGCTGCCAGCCCCGGCCCATGTACAAGGGGGCCCCGGCCCGGCTCGCACTCAGCGCCCCGACCTCGTACCCGGGCAGCAGTTCCTCGACCGCCGCCATCAACGCGCTCGCCACCCCGCGCCGCCGGTGGTCCGGGCGCACCGCGACGCCCTCGACGTAACCAGTGTTGAGCACAACATCGCCGTGCAGGAGCCGGCGCTGCACGAGGGAGGCGTGGCCGATCAGCTCGGCGCCGTTGAAGGTGAGCGCGTGCATGCCGCCCAGGGTGTTCTCCCAGCCGGGGAGGTCGAAGTCGCGGAACGCGCCTTCGAGCAGAGCCCGCACGGCGAGCAGGTCAGCGGCCGACAGCTGGGCGGTGTGCGCGAGTCGGATCGCCCCGCCATTCTCCGGCCTCATGGCAGGCCGGCGCGCTGCCGGTCGTGCTTCGTGAGGGCCTGGACGACCCCAGCCTTTGCGATGAGTTCCTGTGCGTCCTCGGGCAGCGACCAATCGTAGATCACATTGGTCACCATGCTCGCGGCGCTCAATTGCTTGCCATCTTCGGACCACGTTATCTGTGGTTTACGCCCCGGCCCGTCCAGGGCGACGAGGCACTCGCCGGTCGAGCCGTTCCACAGTCTTATTTCGCCCTCACTGTCCGCGCTTGTCAAGTATCGGCCATCCGGTGACCAGTCGAGTTGCTCGACTTCGCTTCCGTGGCCGATGCAGGTGCACACAGTATCGCCCGATTTCCAGTCGAGAACACGGATCTGAAAGTCTCCTCTCGACGCAGCTATGACATGAGGAGCCGCTGCTGACCAGCACATGGCCGTAGCCTTGCCGGTCCAGTGGATCGTAGACCTCGTCTCGCCGGAGTTGATCGACCAGATGGCGATCGAGTCGGCTTGTTCGATGATTCCGGCCAGTAGTGTCCCATCCGGCGACCACGCCAGGGGCCCGCTCTGCCCGCCTTCGCCCTTCATCGCCTTTGTGGTCTTGTCTCGCCAGTCCCAGACGATTACGCGATTTTCTTCTCGTTGCCAGAAGTCGTGACTGGCGATTGCCAGGTATTTTCCGTCGGGTGACCACGTGGCGTGATCCGCCCAGTCCGGCCTTACCTCCAGAGTGGCTAGTGGCTCCGCGGCGCCTGGTTTCCAGATGCTCACCTTGCCGCTACTTTCGGTGGCAATATGAGAACCGCCAGGCGAGTATGAAAGTACACTTCGAGCCGTCATTTGTGGCCATTTGGTGAGGTCTTTCGTTTCTGGGCCGCAGACATACCAGTGCTTCGGATTGAGAAACCTGACTGTTGATCTACCGGTCCTCGGCTGCCAGGCGGAATTGAACACGGGGCCGCCGACGGTGTAGTGAGCCTGATCGTTTTCAAGATCCCACAGTAAAATCCGGCGCTCGCAGTAAAAGGCCAGGTACCGACCATGACTGGACCATCTCAATGTGGCGTCAACTTCGGTGCTCGTTTCGCGGCTTCTGATTGTGGAGAGCCTGTCGGTGTCCCAGATCTCGACTCTCCTTCCTTTGGGGTGTGCACCTGAAAGTACGGCTAGTTGATGCCCGTCAGGTGACCATTCGATCGATTTGACGCCAGTTGCCTCTCGTCTGACGATCAATTCTCCTTCGGATGTATATATCTCTACTATCTGTTTCTTCGGTTCCAGTGTACTTTGCGACTCGCTTATATTGATTATGACACACAGTCGTTGGCCGTCCGGGGCCCAGTGGGCCCCTTCCAGATCTGCGCGGGTGCTGAATTCGTAAAGTATCTCACCATCGTGGTCGTCGACGATGGTAACCTTGCCTTTGTCGACGAAGGCAAGACTCTTTCCGTCTGGTGACCACGAGGGCGGTGTGGCGGCCGGCATGGAGATGTCGTGTTGCCTGATTTTGCCTTCCTCGCGATCCCTGACCTTCCAAATGGTCGTGGTCCTTCCGGCCTGCTTAAGTAGTTTGGATCCATCGTCAGACCATCGGAAACTTGGAAGGTAGTCCGAAGCTCCCTTGGAGCGGGCGATGAACCGAAATCCTTCGACTTGCCAGAGAGAGGTGCGACCGTTTTCTTCTTTCAAGAGAAGACTTTCGCCGTTCGGCGATAGTTCCGCTTCGGTGAAGCCGACGGGGATGTTGACGAATTTCAGCAACTTCCCGCTCGGGTCCCAAGTGCAACCAGTGCCGTCTTTCGCGATGCTCAGCAACGTTTCCCCGTCTGCGTGCCAAGCCATTGTGCACAGGGAACCCACGTGGCCCATTGCCAGCCGGGTGATCCTGGGATCTTCGACCATGCCCCAGAGAGTCAACAAGGCTGAAGATCCGGGGACGGTTTCCGTTACGGTTGCTACTGCGACCGCGAGAGCGAGGTCTGCGTCATGGTTGCGAAGTTGCTGGGCGTACGCGGCAGCGCGGGCGGAACGCTGTTCCAGCTCCAATTGCTCCATCGCGCGAGATGCGCTGACGAATTCTGCAATCGACTCCGAGACTTCTTCAAGTTCTTCGGCTTCTTTCAGAGCTTGCCCACGTAGAAGGTCATCCGATCCTGCGCCGGGTGTCCAGTCGTGGGCGCGTTGCTCGAGCACTGCGTACCAGCGCAGCTCGCGTTCGTTGGCCTCCACCAGATCCCGCAGTTTGTGCCACTGTCGAATCAACGCGTCGTGGGCCAGTTCGAAAGCGGATCCGCTCTGCACGTCGATGATCAGGCGTGCAGCCCGAAACTCTTCCACGACCCGACGCCCTGTCTCGCCGAGCCGGTCGGCGGATATCGGGCGCCGGATTGCTTCCCGGCCGTTCCACTGGACGAACTTGAGCAGAGTCCGGTCGATTTCATCGGTGCGATGAACGGTCGCCAGTTCGCGATAGATTTCATCGGCGTGAGCGGCGATAGCGCCCGCGACACGACCCGAACTTTCGTACGACTCGAAAGTGATCACGTTCTCGTTGTCTCGGCCCTCGTAGAGTCGTTCCAGGAGATAGCCGAGGAGGGGTAGTGCGTCGCCGATGGTGGCCTCGGCGACCATCTGATCGACCAAGCCGGGCTCGAAGTCCGCGCCTGCCGCCCTAGCAGGGCCCTCGATCGCTTGCCGTATCAGCCGAGGCTCTAGGCCTGCGATCGGGTACGGGGCCCCGAACAGCCCTGAAAGCTCAGGGTTCGACAAATCGGCGAGCACTTCAGGTCGCATGGCGGCGATGACATGCACCGCCGGGTGCTTGGCGAGGACGCAGTGCATCAATCGTCCGAACAGTTCGCGGTCGCCGGCTGTGGTGAGCCCGTTCAGCTCCTCCCACTGGTCGATCACGATCAGCACGCGACTCCTGCTGCCCTGTGCGGCCAGCAAGTGTGAACTGAGCTCACTGTGGCCAGGTGCTTCTCCCCGGAATACCGCCCTTGCTTCATCGCGCAACAACCGAGCTGCCCGGCTGATTCGTTGTTGTCGATGTGGGTCTTCCGAATCGGCGGTCAGCGCGTTCATGAAGGCGAGAAACGGGTCTGCCCCCGGAGAAAACGGTCCGACTACTCGCCAGTTTCTCGGTAGCCTGGGCACGATTCCCGCCTGAATCAGTGATGTCTTGCCGCTTCCCGAGGGACCGACGAGCGGGATGAAGCGGCTCCGCGGGTCACTGCCACCCTGCTTCAGGCGGTTGGCTAGCTCGCGAACATCTCCGTCTCGTCCGAAGAACACCATCGCTCGCTCGTCCGTGAACGACGCGAGGCCGGGATACGGGTTTTCCGCCTTGCGCCAGATCACCAGTCGACTTCGACGTCGGCGGCTCAGAAGTTCGAACGCCACGACCACGATGATCGTGAACGGCAACCAGAACTTCGCATAGTCGGCGACGAGTCTCAACGGCGGCCACCAGTTTTCTGGCGACGACGTGATGAGATTCGTGCCGAAGCCGAAAACGATGCCGAGGATAAGCGCGCTCAGGTCGAGAACGTGTCTTGAGGGTCTGTTCGAAGTCAGTTGCCCACCCCCGCCTGCCGTCCGAGCGAACCGCAGCTCCAGGCGGGATTCTACCGTTTCAACAGCCACACGAAGCGCCGTGCAGGAACTTCGGTGTCAGCCACACCGACTCCGGCGGCCGGTCCGGGTCCGCCATGCGGGACATCAGTAGCTGCACCGCCCGCCGGCCCAGGTCGGCGATCGGCTGGACCAGGGTGGTCACCGCCGGGCTCACGCGGCGGGCCCAGTCCATGTCGCCGTAGCCCACCACCGCCAGCTCGGAGCCGATCCGGATGCCGCGGCGGTGGGCCTCGTACTGGACGCCCACCAGCATCGACTCGTCCGCCACCACCAAGGCCGTCGGGGACGGCCAGCCGTCCAGGAGCTTGGCCGTCGCGCGGGCGGCGCCGCCCGACGTCGACAGCCCGCACTCCACCAGCTCGCGGTTGAAGCGCAGACCCGCCTGCTCCAGCCCGAGCCGGTAGCCGCGGACGCGCTCCCGGCTGACCTCCATGCTGTCGTCGCCCGAGATCAGGCCGATCTTCCGGTGGCGGCGGTCGGTCAGGTGCCGGACCAGCGACGCCACCGCGTGCACGTTCTCCGTGCCGACCTGGTCGACGTCGTTGCGCGCGGCCACCCGGTCCACCAGCACCGTCGGCACGCCCATCCGCACCAGGCCGTTGATCACCGCTTCGTCGCCGGCCGAAGGCACCAGCAGCACGCCGTCCACCAGGTCCGCGCGCAACGCGCGCACCACTTCGGCTTCTTCGTCCGCGGTGTTCGCGGTGTCCGCCAGCACGACGTCGCAGCCCGCCTGCGCCGCGGCCGCCCTGATCGCGCGCAGCAGCTCGCCGGAGTACGGGTGCGCGTGCACACCCATCGCGACGCCGATCCGGTAGGTGACCGGGGGGTCCCACAACCGGAGGTCCGGCGATAGTGCGGTCATAAAGCCCTCGCAGACGCTCAGCCGAAAGGTATCCGCTGAACGGCCGGGCGGAGGTATCAGGAACCCAGATTCACTGAAGTGAGTGAACCGGTGGGCAGCCGCACGACTCGCGGTGACGCAGAGTGGGTGCCAGCCGCACCGTTTCGGCCTTGCGGGACGGGTCGTTGATCCGGGCCAGCAGCAGCCGCACCGCCTGCCGGCCGATCTCCTCGATCGGCTGCGCCATCGTGGTCAGCGGCGGGTCGACCAGGTCCGCCCACTCGACGTCGTCGTAGACCACCACCGGCAGGTCGCGCCCGATCCGCAGCCCGCGCCGCCGCGCCTCGTGCAGCACGCCGACTATCATGCTGTCGTTCCCGACCACCAGCGCGGTCGGCGGATCGGGCAGCGCGAGCAGGGTGCTCAACGCCAGCACGCCGCCCTCGCGCGAGGAGTTTCCGCAGGCCACGAGGTCGGACGCCCAGGTCAGCCCGGACCGGCCGAGCCCCAGCCGGTACCCGAGCACGCGCTCTTCGCTGGTCGACAGGCCGGGCACGCCGCTGATCATCCCGATCCGCCGGTGCCCGAGCGTGGCCAGGTGCGCGGTGAGCGCCGACGTCGCCTGGATGTTCTCCGACCCGACCTGGTCGACGTCGGTGCGGGTGGCCAGCCGGTCGATCAGCACTGTCGGCACGTCGAGGGACACCAGCTCGCTGATCACCGGGCCGTCGCCCGGTGCCGGGGTGATGAGCAGGCCGTCGACGCGACGGGAGCGCAGCGCCCGCACGGTGTCACGCTCCGTGTCCGCCGCGTCGTGCGTGTCGGCCAGCAGGACGGTGTAGCCGTGCGCGGAGGCCTCCCGCTCGATCGCCTGCATCAGCGTCGCGAAGTACGGGTTCGCCACCAGCGAGATCGCCATCCCGATCGACCGCGTGCCGCCGGTGACCAGCGAACGCGCGATGGCGTCACCGGTGTAGCCGGTCGTCTCGATCGCCCGCAGCACCGCCGCCTTGGTGTCCTCGGCGACCGCGCGCGTCCCGTTCACGACGTGCGAAACGGTCGTGATCGACACGCCCGCGAGCTCGGCGATGTCCCGCTGGGTCGGCCGCGAAGACTTCGATTGGGGCATACCCATCCTTTCCGGCAAGCGTTTGCGCAAACGCTTGCGCGTAGGGAGCAGTCTGTCTACCTTCCCGACCATCGGCAAGCCCTCGATCACAAAGGGTGGAATCCATGAGACACCGAAGTCTCACCGCAGTCGTGCTGGCCGCCGTCCTCGCCGGGACGACCGGGTGCACGGTCGAGCGCCACTGGGGCGGCAACACCAACACGGCCGGGAGCGGCAAGGCGAAGGTCGGCCTGGTCACCAAGACCGACACCAACCCGTACTTCGTGGAGCTCCGCAACGCCGCCAGAGCGGCCGCGCAGGCCAACGGCGCCGACTTCAGCGCGCTCGCCGGCCAGTTCGACGGCGACAACGACGGCCAGGTCCGCGCCATCGAGAACCTCCGCCAGCAGGGCGCGAACACGATCCTGATCACGCCCAGCTCGTCCACCGGCGTGCTCAAGGCGATCAAGGACGCCCGCGACGCCGGGGTGCTGGTGATCGCCCTCGACACCGCCACCGAGCCGGCCGACGCCGTCGACGCCACCTTCGCCACCGACAACTTCGCGGCCGGCGAGCAGCAGGGCGCCTACGTCAAGGCCGCGCTGGCCGGCACCCCGCCCAAGCTGCTCATGGTCGACGGCACCGCGGGCAGCACGGTCGACACCCAGCGCCACGGCGGCTTCCTCAAGGGCATCGGGCTGACCGACGGCTCGCCGGAGATCAAGGGCCACACCGCGGCCAACGGCGACCAGAGCCTCGCCCAGCAGGGCATGGAGAACCTGCTGCAGCGCAGCACCGACATCAACGCGGTCTACTCGATGAACGAGCCGATGGGCCGCGGCGCGTACGCGGCGCTGAAGGCGCGTGGGCTCACCGGGCAGATCGTCATGGGCTCGATCGACGGCGGCTGCGAAGGCGTCCAGAACGTCAAGGACGGCCAGTTCGCCGCCACCGTCATGCAGTTCCCGAAGAAGATGGCCGAGCAGGGGGTGCTCGCCGCCGTCGAGTACGCCAAGACCGGCAAGAAGCCGTCCGGGTTCGTGAACACCGGGTCCGCCGTGATCACCGACAAGCCACTGCCCGGCATCGAGAGCCACGACTCGGCCTGGGGCCTGCAGAACTGCTGGGGAGGCAAGAAATGACGACCGCCACGGCAGTCTCCACCAAGGAACGCGAGTCCCTCGGCGAGTTCCTCCTCCGCGCCCCCGCGGTCGGCCCGGCGCTCGCGCTGGTCGTCGCGATCGTGGTGTTCTCGCTGGCCACCGACACCTTCTTCGACCTCGACAACCTGTCGACGGTGGTCCAGCAGTCGCTGGTTGTCGGGACGCTCGCGCTGGGCCAGACGCTCGTCATCCTCATCGCGGGCATCGACCTGTCCAACGCGGCCTCGATGGTCGTCGCGACGCTGATCATGGCGAAGCTCGCCGCGGCCGGGACCAACGGCTTCGTCGCGCTGCTCGCCGGGGTGGTGCTGACGATCATCGTCGGCATCTTCATCGGCGGCCTCGCGACCCGGATCAAGCTGCCGGCGTTCATCATCACGCTCGGCACGTTCACCATGCTCACCGCGGTGTCGAAGCTGATCGCCGGCGGCCAGGCCGTGCCGGTGACCGACGGGCTGCTGCAGTGGCTCGGCACCAAGCGCTACCTCTTCGGCGGCATCCCGATCACCTACGGCATGACGCTGGCGCTGCTGATGTACCTCGGCGTCTGGTACGCCCTCACGAAAACCGCGTGGGGCAAGCACGTCTACGCGGTCGGCAACGCGCCGGAGTCCGCGCGGCTGTCCGGCATCAAGGTCAACCGCACGGTGCTGTCGGTCTACATCGTGGCCGGGCTGACCTTCGGCATCGCGGCCTGGCAGGCGCTGGGCCGGACGCCGAACGCCGACCCGAACCAGTTCCAGCTCGGCAACCTCGACTCGATCACCGCGGTCGTCCTCGGCGGGACGAGCCTCTTCGGCGGCCGCGGCTCGGTGCTCGGCACGCTGATGGGCGCGCTGGTCGTGGCGGTGCTGCGGTCGGGCCTGACGCAGATGAACGTCGACGGCAACTACCAGGACCTCGCCACCGGCGCCCTGCTGATCGCCGCCGTCGTGGTGGACCGGATCGCGAGGAGGCAGCAGCAGTCATGACCGAACCGATCCTCCAGGCCCGTGGCCTGGTCAAGCGCTACGGCCGGGTGACCGCCATCGACGGCGCCGACTTCGACCTGCTGCCCGGCGAAGTGCTCGCCGTGGTCGGCGACAACGGCGCCGGGAAGTCCTCGCTCATCAAAGCTCTTTCGGGCGCGGTGATCCCCGACGAAGGTGAGATCAAAGTGGACGGTCGGACCGTCCACTTCAAGTCCCCTTTGGACGCCCGACACTACGGGATCGAGACGGTGTACCAGGACCTCGCCGTCGCCCCCGCGCTCGACATCGCGTCGAACATGTTCCTCGGGCGCGAGAAGCGCTTGAAGGGGCCGTTCGGGCTGTTCCGCAAACTGGACACCGCCACCATGCGGTCGGAGGCGCAGCGGATCCTCGACGAGCTGGGCATCAACATCAAGTCGATTACCCAGCCCGTCGAGACGCTTTCCGGTGGTCAGCGCCAGGGTGTGGCGGTGGCCAGGGCGGCCGCGTTCGGCACCAAGGCCGTGATCATGGACGAGCCCACCGCCGCCCTCGGCGTCGCGGAGTCGGGCAAGGTGCTCGACCTCATCGGCCGGATCCGCGACCGCGGCCTGCCGGTGGTCCTGATCAGCCACAACATGCCGCACGTCTTCGACATCGCCGACCGCATCCACGTGCACCGCCTCGGCAAGCGCGTCGCGGTCGTCTCGCCGAAGACGCACACGATGAACCAGGTCGTCGGCCTGCTCACGGGTGCGCTGCGGCTCAACGAGAACGGCGAAGTGGAAGAAGCGGCCGCGGCGACCCACGTGGCCGGCTTGAAATGAAGGTGCTGCTGGCGGGCTTGTGCACCGTGGACGTCGTCCAGCGGGTCGAGGAGCTTCCGGCGCCGGGCGAGAAGGTGCAGTCGCTGCGGGTGGACGTCGCGGCCGGCGGGCCCGCGGCGAACGCCGCGGTGACGGCGGCCGCGCTCGGCGCCGAGGCGACCCTGCTGACCGTCCTCGGTGCGCACCCGCTGGCGGCGCTCGCCCGCGCCGACCTCGAAGCCCACGGCGTCCGGCTGATCGACCTCGACCCGGGCCGGAGCGATCCGCCGCCGGTCAGCGCGGCCGCGGTCCGCGACCGCGACGGCGAGCGCACGGTCGTCTCGCGCAACGCGGCCGGCTCCGAAGCCACCTGGACCGGCACGGTCGACGCGGACGTGGTGCTCGTCGACGGCCACTACCCGAACCTCGCGCTGGCGGTCGCCCGCGCGGCCGGGGACGTCCCGGTCGTGCTCGACGCCGGCAGCTGGAAACCGGTGCTCGACGAACTGCTGCCCCTGGTCGACGTGGCCGCCTGCTCCGCCCACTTCACCGCCCCGGGACCCGGCCTGCACGAGCGCGGCGTCCCCACCGTGATCACCACCGCGGGACCGCACCCGGTGCGCTGGTCCACTGCGGACGGCGGCTCGGGTGAGGTGCCTGTTCCCCCGGTGGAAGCGCGAGACACACTAGGGGCGGGCGACGTCTGGCACGGCGCGCTCGCCGTGGCCGTGGCGCGCGAACGGACGGTGACGGACCGGATCCGCTTCGCCAACGAGGTGGCCGCCGAACGGGTGCGGCAGGTGGGACCGCGGTCGTGGACGACCGCGATCGCAGGAAGGAACAGGACATGACGGCGTTCGACGACCTGCTGGCCAGGGCCGAGGGGCTGACCGTGCGCGGGAAGCGCAACGTGCTCGGCATCATCGGCTCGCCCGCGTCCGGCAAGACCACGCTCGCCTGGGCGCTGGCCAACGCCCTCGGCTCGCGCGCGGCGGTGGTCGGCATGGACGGTTTCCACCTCGCGCAGGTCGAGCTGCGCCGGCTGGGCCGCACCGAGCGCAAGGGCGCCCCGGACACGTTCGACGCCGCGGGCTACTACCACCTGATCCGCCGCTTGGCCGAAGGCCGCGAAACGGTGTACGCGCCGGAGTTCCGCCGCGAGATCGAGGAGCCGATCGCCGGGGCGGTGGCGGTGCCGCCGGAGGTCCAGCTGGTCATCACCGAGGGCAACTATCTGCTGCTCCCGGACGACCCGTGGAGCGCGATCCGCCCGCTGCTCACCGAAGCCTGGTTCCTGGCACCGGACGAGCCGGAGCGCATCGAGCGGCTCGTGTCCCGCCACCGCCGCTACGGCCGTTCGCTGGTCGAGGCCCGGCAGCGCGCGCTCGGCTCGGACCAGCGCAACGCCGACCTGATCTCGCAGACCCGTGACCGCGCGGACCTGGTGCTGGAGAACCTGCCGCTGGCGAACTTCGCGATTTGACCCTCATCGTCACCGGCGGCAGCCGGGGGATCGGGGCGGCGATCTGCACGCTGGCCGCCGCGCGCGGGTACGACGTCGTCGTCAACTACTCCGGTGATCCCGCCCCCGCCGAAGCCGTTGCTTCGCAGGTGCGCGCCGCGGGACAGCAGGCGCTGGCCTTCCGCGCGGACGTCTCCCGCGAGGACGACGTCCGTGCGCTGTTCGACGCGGCGGCGGCGCTGGGGCCGGTCACCGGCCTGGTCAACAACGCCGCGATCGTCGGCAACACGCCGGGGCGGCTCGAGGACTACGCGGTCGACGTCGTCCGGCGCACCCTCGACGTGAACGTCACCGGGGTGTTCCTGTGCTGCCGCGAGGCGGTCCGGCGGATGTCCACCCGGCACGGCGGCGACGGCGGCGCGATCGTCAACATCTCTTCGACGGCCGCGCGCACCGGCTCGGCCGGGGAGTGGGTGCACTACGCCGCGTCGAAGGCCGCCGTCGACACGCTGACCTTCGGGCTCGCCCAGGAGGTGGCGGCGGAGGGGATCCGCGTCAACGCCGTGCGGCCGGGCATGGTCCACACCGGCCTGCACGCGGCCGCGGGCCTGCCGGACCGGATGGCCAAGTACGCACCGCAGATTCCGCTGCGCCGGGCCGGGCAGCCCGCGGAAATCGCGGAATCGGTGTTGTTCCTGCTTTCGGAGGCGTCTTCGTTCACGACCGGCGCGGTGCTCGACGTCGGCGGCGGCCGCTGATCCTTGTGAACCGGCATTTCCCGGCTTTCGTGTGGTGAGCGTTCAATACCGCGCGAAAGGTGAACAACAATGCGTACGTTCGAGCTGCCCGATTCCGTGAGCGGGGCGACAGTCGACCGGATACTCGGCAGACAGCTGGTCCGGAGCTGGGAGGACGACGGGATCTTCCAGGTCGCCGCCACGCCCGAGCAGGCCCGCGTCACCGGCGAAGCGCTCGCCGAAAGCCGGCGGTTCTTCGCGAGATCCCTGCCGGAGAAAGCGAAGTTCGTCAGCGACCTGACCTACAGCGGCTACATCGCATCCGGCGAAGAAATGACCGCGGGCGAAGCCGACTACTCCGAAATCTTCACGGTTTGCCCGGACATCCCGCTCACCGACACCCGCGTGGCTGAGGGCTGGCCTTGCCACGGCCCGGTCCCGTGGCCGGACGAGGCGTACCGGACGGCGATGGAAGCCCACCTCCGTGAGGTCGGCGGGATCGGCGAGAAGCTCCTGCAGCTCGTCGCGCTCGGGCTCGGGGTGGAGATCGACCGGCTGACCCGGCTCACCCGGGACGGCTGGCACCACATGCGCGTGCTGCGGTTCCCGGCCCGTTCGGCGACGACCGAACGGGGGATCGGGGCGCACACCGACTACGGCCTGCTCGTGATCGCCGCGCAGGACGACGTCGGCGGGCTCTTCATCCGGCCGCCGGTGCCCGGTGAGCCGCGGCGCCGGAACTGGCTGCCGGAGGAGAGCACGGCCGGGATGTACCAGGACGACGAGCCGTGGCACTTCGTCGAACCCGAGCCTGCGGTGTTCACCGTGTTCCCCGGGGACATCCTGCAGTTCCTCACCGGCGGCCGTCTCCTGTCGACGCCGCACAAGGTCCGGCTCGCGGACCGGGAGCGGTACACGCTGGCGTACTTCCACGAGCCGTCCTTCGGCACCACCGTCCGCCCGCTGGCCGGCGGCGACGAGCGCATCCACTACGGGACGCACTTCACCAACATGTTCACCCGGTGCTATCCCGACCGGGTGACGACGAAGCGCATCCTCGCGGAGGGCCGGCTGCGGCTGCTCGAGCGGTGACCATCACCGGCGGTCACCAACCGTAAGACGGGCGTGACCGCCGGTAGGTTCCGTCCGCCTGCTGGGACGGCCGGAGACGGCGAGATCACGATCGGACGCGGACTTGGTCACTCGCGTTTCACCGATCGAACGCTGTGCAACTCTGGGGAGCCGCCACGAGAAAGGACGGCTTCGGAAGCCATGGCCAAACTCATGTCCGTGCACCACCTGGCGCTCACCGTGACCGACGTGGACCGCAGCGTGCCGTGGTACGTGCGCGTCCTCGACCTCGAGGAGGTCATCCGGCGCGAAGAGCCGGACACGGGGCTGCGCAAGGTCGTGCTGCGGTCCGCCGGGGACGAGTTCTCCGTGGTCCTGGTGCAGCACGCGGACACCGGGCGGCGCGGGTTCGACGAACGCCGGACCGGCCTGGACCACGTCGCCTTCCGGGTGCACACCGCCGCCGAGCTGGCCGAATGGGAGAGCCGGCTCCGGGAGTTCGGCGTCCACTACCAGGACGCGGCGCCGTCGCGCACGTTCGAAGGATCGCGGGTCGTCGTGTTCCGCGATCCGGACGGCATCCAGCTGGAGATCTGGGCGGACCCGGAGCTCTGAGGCTCAGGCCCGCGCGTCGTCCCGGTCGTCCACCGGGCGGCGCATCTCCTGGCGGTACCGCAGCACGCCGTAGCCGGTGCCGACCACGAAGAACGCGATGCTGGCCCACAGCGCCACCGTCTTGAGCCACGGCAGGGCGTCCAGCAGGCCCGCGCCGTAGTACCCCAGCAGCACCAGCGTCGGCACCCACAGCAGCCCGCCCAGCGCGGTCGCCGCCAGGAAGCGGCGCGGGTCCATCCGGGCCGCGCCCGCGATCAGCGGGGCCAGCGTGCGGATCCACGGGATCCAGCGGGCCGCCACGATCGCGAAGAAGCCCTTGCGGTCCAAGAACCGCTGCGCGCGCTCCAGGGCCTGCCGGTTCAGGACCTTGCCGTCGCGGCGGGCGATCAGCTTCGTCCCGCTCGTCCGGCCGATGTAGTAGCCGATCTGGTTGCCCAGGACCGCGACGATCAGCGCGGCCCCCGACAGGAACCACGCGTTGGCGTCCGAACCGTGCTGGGCCAGCACCACGCCCGCCCCGAACAGGAGCGAGTCACCGGGCAGGAACAGCCCGATGATCAGCGCGCACTCGACCAGCACGAAGCTCAGCACGATCACCCAGACGAGCAGCGGGCCGGCGGTGTCCAGCCAGCTCACGCCGACGCCCGCGGCCTCGATGCTCACGACGTTCACCCCGCGAGCCTACGTGGCCCGGGTGAACGGGCCGCGGCTAACGGTCAAATCGAGCTCCCCGGAAGTTTCACCTTTCACCAACGGTGAAGGCCCCCTCACCCAGCGGTGAGAGGGCCTTCCCGCGAAGCACTCAGAACTGCGGCAGGGTCTCGCCCTGCACCGCCTCGACGTCCAGCTCGATCTTGACCGTCGTGCCGACCGCCGCGACCCCGGCGCGGACCATCGCGCTGTAGTTGATCGCGAAGTCGTTCCGGTGCAGCGTCGTCTCGGCGTGGAACGCGACGCGCACGCCGCCCCACGGGTCCGGGCCCCAGCCGCCGTAGGTCAGCTCGAGCTCGACCTCGCGGCGCTCGCCGTGCAGCGTCAGCTCGCCCAGCAGCGTCCAGGAGTCCGCCCCGCGCTGCCGCAGCCCGGTGCTGGTGAACGTGATCACCGGGTGCACGTCGACGTCGAGGAAGTCCGGCGAGCGCAGGTGGTCGTCGCGCATCTTGATGCCGGTTTCGATGCTCGCCGCCTTGATCTCGGCGTGCACCGAGGACCGCTCGGCCGGGCGGCCGATCTCGATCCGGCCGGACACGTCCGGGAACCGCGCCTTGATGCTCGCGATGCCCAGGTGCCGCGCGGTCGCGACCACCGACGTGTGCATCGGGTCGATCACCCACGGCCCGGCGGGCGGCAGCTCGATCGCCTCGGCGACCGGGGCCAGCACGACGTCGCCGAGCACGCCACTGCCGTCCGAGGCGATCTGCGCCGTCCGCGCCACCGGGGTGTACCCGGCCGCCGTGACGACGGCGGTGTACACACCCGGTGCGAGCGCGTCGGTGACGACTTCCCCGCGGACGTCGGCCGCCTGGCGGGCGACCTGCCGCCCGGCCGGGTCGGTGACGGTGAGCACCGCGTGCTCCACCGCCCAGCCCTCGGCCGTGCGGAAGGTCGCGCGCAGACCGGTCATGACCGGTCGACCAGCTCGTCGAGGGCCTGGTCGTAGCTCAGCCGGACGTCGTGGCCCGCCTCGCCACCGGTCAGCTCCACCTGGCTGGTCGCCGGCGGGTAGCCGCTCGCGACCACGGTGTACGCGCCCGCGGGCAGGTCGCTGACCACGTACCGGCCTTCGCCGTCGGTCCGCGCGACCGCGGCCACGTTGCCTTCGGCGTCGAGCACAGTGATCCGCGCGTCCGGCACCACCCGGTCGCCCTCGGTCCGCGCGGTGCCGGACAGCAGCACCGAGCTGGCGAGTTCGACGTCGTGGCGCAGCACGCCGCTGTCGGGCACGGTCAGCGTCACCGCGAAGGGCCGGTAGCCCGCGCCGCTGGCGACCAGGGTGTACGCCCCGGCGCCGACCCCGACGAAGGCGTAGGTGCCGTCCGTGGTGGTGATGAACGCGCCGTTCACCTCACCGCGGCTGTCGGTCAGCGTCACCGTCACGTTCGGCAGCGGGTCCCCGGTCGCGGCCCGCACGGTGCCGGTCAGCTCGCCGGACCCGGTGAGCGTGACGTCGACCGTGGCCGGGCCGTTGCTGATCACGACGCTGGACGCCTGCGGCTGGTGGCCGTGCGCGGACACGATCAGCACGTACGCGCCCGGGCCCTGGCTCGGCACCGAGTAGCTGCCGTCGGCGGCCCCGGTGGCCCGCGCGACCTGGCGGCCGCGCTGGTCGATCAGGGTCAGCGCGGCGCCCGGCACGTGGCTGCCGTCCTGACGCCGGACGTGGCCGGTCACCGGCACGCCGCCCGCGCTCACCGGGGTGTCGAGCTCGCCCTGGCCGACGGAGTTCGTGATCGGCAGCGCACCGGAAACGGCCTGGTAGTCGCCGTGCCCGTTGGTGCTCAGCGCGTGCTTGCCGCCGCCGACCAGTGCCGGCTCGCGGTCCACCGGGCGGACCGGCTCGACGATCTCGGTGGGCTCGTCGGAGTGGTCTTCGAGCAGCGCTTCGCCGCCCTCCATGGCCGCCGCGGCCGGGGCCGCGTTGGTCAGCGGGATCTCCTTCATGAACAGCAGCACCAGCGTGGCCAGCAGGGCCACCGCGCCCGCGATGTAGAACACCGTGGTGATCGACTCGGTGAAGCCGATCAGCACCGGCGTCCGGATCGCCTCGGGCAGGCTCTGGATGCCGCTGGTGTTCTCCGACAGGTTGCCGATGCCCGCGCCGGCGCCGGGCGGCAGCTGCCCGCCGAACGCCTTCGTGATGTTGGGCAGCAGGGTGTTGAACAGGACGGTCAGGAAGATCGCGACACCCGCGGTACCACCGATCTGGCGGAAGAAGGTCGCCGACGCGGTCGAGACGCCCATGTCGCTGCGCGGGCCCGCGTTCTGCACCGCGATGATCAGCGTCTGCATGCACTGGCCGAGGCCGAGACCGATGATGGCGGCTGCCACCAGCGGGTGCCACAGCGCCGAGTCGTACTCGACCTGGGCGAAGAAGAACGCGCCGCCGGCGATCATGACGGTGCCGACGATCGGGAACACCTTGTAGCGTCCGGTCTTCCCGGTGATCCGGCCGGACACGATCGAGCTGAGCATGATGCCCGCCATCAGCGGCAGCATCAGCAGACCCGATTCGGTCGGGGTGTAGCCCTGCACGACCTGCATGAACTGCGGGATCATGGTGATCGCACCGAACATCGCGACACCGACGATGACACCGCCGATGATCGCCACGGTGAACGTCGAGTTCTTGAACAGCCGCAGCGGGATCAGCGCGGCGTCCTGCATCCACCGTTCGATCGCGATGAAGGCGATCACGCCGACGCCGCCGACGACGTAGCACCAGATGGCCTTCTGGTCGCCCCAGCCCCACTTCTGGCCCTGCTCGGCGACGATCAGGAACGGCACCACGGCGATGACCATGGCGAGCGCGCCCCACCAGTCGATCTTGTGGTCGTGCCGTTCGTGCGGCACGTTCAGCACCCTCGCCACCACGAACAGGGCGATGATGCCGATCGGGACGTTGATCAGGAAGACCCAGCGCCAGCCGTGGATCTCGTAGCCGAAGATGCTGCCCGCGTTGTCGATGCCCGCGAAGAAGCCGCCCAGCACCGGGCCGAGCACCGTGGACAGGCCGAACACGGCCAGGATGTAGCCCTGGTACTTGGCGCGCTCCCGCGGCGGCACGATGTCGCCGAGGATGGTCATGGCCAGCGACATCAGACCGCCGGCGCCGAGGCCCTGCACCGCGCGGAACGCGGCGAGCTGGTACATCGACTGCGCGAAGCTGGACGCCAGCGAGCCGATCACGAAGATGCTGATCGCGGCCAGGTAGAACGGCTTGCGGCCGTAGATGTCGGACAGCTTGCCGTAGATCGGCGTGACGATCGTCGAGGTGATCAGGTACGCCGTGGTCGCCCAGGCCTGCAGGTCGAACCCGTGCAGGTCGTTGGCGATCTTGACGATCGAGGTACCCACGATCGTCTGGTCGAGGGCGGCGAGGAACATGCCGCACATCAGGCCGCTCAGGATCGTGACGATCTGGCGGTGGCTCAGCCGTGGTGGTTCCTTCGCCACGGGTTGTTCGACGGTGGTGGTGCTCATGCGTTGGCCCCCTTGGCCGGTGCACCGGCGGACGCGTGCGCGTCGGCCAGCTGCGGAGAGTGGTTCTCGATACCCGTGTTGAGCCGGCCGAAGAGGCGGTTCAGGGTCTGGATGTCCCCGTCCGTCCAGTCCCCGAGCACCTCGGCCAGCCACTGGTTGCGCTGCTTGCGGTTCTCTTCGAACACCCGCATGCCCTCGGTCGTCGGCGCGAGCAGGCAGGCGCGCCCGTCTTCCGGGTCGGCCTGGCGCTCGACCAGGCCGTGCTGCACGAGCGAGCTCGACTGCCTGCTGATCGTGGAGATCTCGGAGTGGAGCGACTCGGCCAGCTTGCTGGTGCGCTGCGGGCCTTCGTGGATGAGGGTGAAGAGGATCGCGTACGCCGCCCGCTCGATGCCGTCCGGACCCTGCTTGGAGACCTGCGACTTCGCCTTGTTGATCAGGCGGACCAGGCGGACGAGCTCGTGTCCGAGCTGGTCGGCGAGGTCCAGCTCGGCCTTGGGCCGGGTGGCGGAGTTGTTCGGTGCCATGGTCATCCTTCACGGCGTTGGTTGGCGGCTGCAACTAGTTGCCTCAGGCAAGGATGTGCCTTCATCAGCGGTTGTGCAAGCGGAGTACCTCGGGTTGTGGCACAACACACTTTAGTTGTCGTATGCAAGCAGATTTGTCCGGGGTTGCGGCGGAACAAAGCGGCCGCGTGGTGGTTGGAACCGGGTATGACCGACGACACAGCGCTCAAGGACTTCCTGGCCGCCCGCCGCCACGGCGTCCTCGCCACGATCCGCCGCGACGGACGGCCGCAGCTGTCCACGATCACCTACCTGTACGACCCGGCGTCGGCGAAGTTCATCGCGTCGATCACCGAGACGAGGGCGAAGACGAAGAACATGCGCCGGGACCCGCGGGTGACGTTCCACGTGGGCAGCGAGGACGGCTGGAGCTACGTCGTCGCCGAGGGGCGCGCTTCGCTCACGGCGCCGGCCGCGGCGCCGGACGACGACACGGTGGAAGCGCTGGTCGGCTACTACCGCCGCGCGTCGGGCGAGCACCCGGACTGGGCCGAGTACCGCGAGGCCATGGTCAACGACCAGCGGGTGCTGCTGACGGTGCACGTCGAGAAGCTGCTGGGGCTGGTCCGCTGACGCACTGCTCCGTTACGGCTGGTTTCGAAAGAAGATTTCCGCACTGCGGACTCTCCGGGCTTACGATGAGGCCATGAGCAACGAAGCTTTGGTCACCCGGCTCCGGGACCTGCTCGGCAAGGGCGCCGTGCTCACCGACTCCGACGTCACGGCTTCCTACGCGCGCGACATGATGCCGCTGGCGCCGTCGGGCACGCCGCTCGCCGTGGTGCTGCCCGCGAACACCGAGCAGGTGCAGGCCGTCGTCAAGGCGTGCGCCGAGGCCAAGGTGCCGATCGTGCCGCGCGGGGCGGGCAGCGGCCTGTCCGGCGCCGCGAACGCCATCGACGGCTGCGTCACGCTGTCACTGACCAAGCTCAACGAGATCGTCGAGATCGACGCCGGCAACCGGCTGGCCGTGGTCCAGCCGGGCGTGGTCAACCTGGACTTCCGCAACGCGGTGGAGAAGCACGGGCTGTTCTACCCACCGGACCCGTCGAGCTACGACTGGTGCACGATCGGCGGGAACCTCTCCACCAACGCCGGCGGCCTCTGCTGCGTGAAGTACGGCGTGACCACGGACTCGGTGCTCGGCCTGGAGGTCGTCCTGGCCGACGGGTCGTTGCTGAAGACCGGTCGGCGCACGGTGAAGGGTGTCGCGGGCTACGACCTCGCGAGGCTGTTCGTCGGCAGCGAGGGCACCCTCGGCGTGATCACCCAGGCCACGGTCCAGCTCAAGCCGCTGCCCCAGGCCCCGGCGACGCTCGTCGCGGGCTTCAGCACCACCGAAGCGGCCGGGGAGGCCGTGGCCCGGGTGGTGCGCGAAGGTCTCGTGCCGTCGCTGCTGGAGATCATGGACGCTTCGTCGATCAAGGCGTCCGAGGCGTACCTGAAGACGGATCTCGGCGCGGGCTCGGACTGTCAGGCGCTGCTGCTGGGCCAGTCGGACGCGGGCGGCGAGGTCGCCCGCCGCGAGCTGGCGGCGCTGGAGCGGATCTGCGTCGACTGCGGGGCGGACCTGGCGTACACGACCGAGGACCTCGAGGAGGGCCGGATGCTCCTGCAGGCCCGCCGGGTCGTGCTGACGGCGCTGGAGACGTACGGGCTGTGGTTGACCGACGACGTGTGCGTGCCGCGGACGCGCATCGCCGAGCTGATCCGGGGCTGCGAAAAGATCAGTTCGGAGGTGGGCCTGCGGATCGCGGTGGTCGGCCACGCCGGCGACGGCAACATGCACCCGACGATCGTCTACCAGCCGGACGACCCGTCGGAGTTCGAGCGGGCGCAGCGGGCGTTCGACGAGATCCTCGAGGTGGGGCTGTCGTTGGGCGGGACGGTGACCGGGGAGCACGGGGTCGGGAAGATCAAGCGCGAGTGGCTGGCCCGGGAGATCGGGCCGGTGGGGCTGCGGGTGCACCAGCAGATCAAGCGGGCGCTGGACCCGGAGAACCTCTTCAACCCGGGCTCGATGTTCTCGATGACCTGAGCGCGCCCGCAGGGGTCCCCGCCCGGGGGACCCCTGCTTTCACGTTACCGCGAGGGTCCGACAGTTTTGGCCGGCCCGCTCAGTCCCTGATGCGCGGGATCCGCTGCGTGACATCCGGATCCGCGTCGGCGAGGGCCTTCTTCTCGCGCCGCGACTTCAAGTACTCCAGCCCGATCGGCACCACCGACACCAGGACGATCAGCACGAAGATCGCGTCCACGTTGTTCCGGATGAACGAGATGTTGCCCAGCAGCGAGCCGAGGATCGTGATGCCCGCGGCCCAGAGGATGCCGCCGATCACCGTGTACGTGAAGTAGCGCTTCGGGTCCATGCGGCCGATGCCCGCGATCCACGTGATGAACGTGCGGACGAACGGGACGAACCGGGCCAGCACGACCGCCTTCGGGCCGTGCTTCTCCAGGAATTCGTGCGTCTTGTCCACGTACTCGCGCTTGAAGAACTTCGAGTCCGGGCGGTTGAACAGCTTGGGCCCGACGAAGTAGCCGATGTAGTAGCCGACCACGTTGCCGAGCAGGGCCGCCGCCGTCACCAGGACGCAGACCAGCCACAACGGGGCGTTCAGGGTGCCGTTCGCGATGAACAGGCCCGCCGTGAACAGCAGGGAGTCACCGGGCAGCACCGGGAAGATGCTGCTCTCGATGAAGATGATCAGGCACAGCACCGCGATGACCGGTGTCGTCAGACCGCTCAGCAGGTGCTGCGGGTCCAGCCATGACGGCAGCAGGGACATCGTGTTGACCGTGCTCTGGGCGAGAATCACCCCAAAAACGGTACAGGGTCACCCTGAGTCGTTACTGAGACCCGCCTCAGACCAGCGTCAGCAGGCCCACCACGGACCCCGCGGCGAGCCCCAGCAGCACCGCCAGCATCAGGATCCAGTACGCCGGCAACTGCGCCGACGTCCGCACCGGTTCCGGGGGACGCGGGGCGAACGTCGTCGGCGCCTCCGCGTCCAGGGCCGCGCGCTCGCGCTCCAGCGAGTCCGCGCCGGCACCCGACAGCAGCCCGTACGCCGACGGCAGCTCGTTGATCGCGCTGGTCGGGACCGCATCGGTGACCGGCTCGGCCGGCGGGGCCGGCGAGACCGGGACCGAAGCCGCAGACGCCGTGGACGACGGCGAGACCTGCGGTGCGAAGACGGCTTGCGCGCGAAGGGCGTCCGCCAGCAGCTGCTCGGGGTCCTTCGGCTCGCTCATCTCCGCCCGTCCGCTCGCAGAAAACCTATGTACTCAAGGTAGCCGTTCCCACCTCGGCGACCCATTCTCCCCGGCGCAGCACCTTCGCCGGCCGCAGGTCCTGGTCGAGGACCACGATGTCGGCCTGGTACCCGGAGCACAGCATGCCGGTCCGGTCCGCGATGCCCAGCAGCTCCGCCGGCCGCTGCGACGTCGCGTGGACCGCGTCGAGGATGCCGAGTTTCGCACCCCGGACCAGATTGCGGAAGGCGGTGTCCATCGTCAGGGTGCTGCCGGCCAGCGAGCCGTTGTCGGCGAGGGTGGCGACGCCGTCGTGGACGTCGACCTCGAGACGGCCCAGCGTGTAGCGGCCGTCCGCCGCGTCGGTGGCCGACATCGCGTCGGTGATCAGGACCGTCCGGTTGCGGCCCGCGTGCTTCGCCGCCAGCCGGACGACCGTCGGGTGCAGGTGGACCAGGTCGCAGATGAGCTCGATCGTGATGCGCTCGTCGTCCAGCAGCGCGCCGATCGGGCCGGGCTCGCGGTGGTGCAGCGGCCGCATGCCGTTGAACAGGTGGGTCGCCACCGTCGCGCCCGCGTCGATCGCCGGCAGCAGCTGCTCCTCGACGCCGTCGGTGTGCCCGATGGCCGCGATGACGCCGGACTCGGCCAGCTGGCGGACGGCCTTCACCCCGCCGTGCAGCTCGGGGGCGATGGTGACCATCCGGATCGCGCCCTGGCCCGCGCGCAGCAGCTTCTCGACCGTGCCGGTGTCCGGTTCGAGCAGCGTCTCCGGGTCGTGCGCGCCGCAGCGGGCCTTCGAGATGAACGGCCCTTCCAGGTGGATGCCCGCGACCTCGCCGTCCTGGACGAGCTCGCGCAGCGCCGCGACCTGCTCACGCAGGATGTCCACCGGGTCCGAGACCAGGCTGGCGAGCATGGTCGTGGTGCCGTGACGGCGGTGCGCTCGCACCGCCGTCAGGAGCTCCTCGGGATCGAGGGAGGTGAACGAAGCACCTCCCCCGCCGTGGCAGTGGGTGTCGACGAAACCTGGGACGACCAGTGCCCCGCCGACGTCCACGTGCTCGCCGGACGGCGGGGTCCCGGAACCCACGCCGGCGATCCGCCCGTCGGTGACGGCCACCCAGCCGTCTTCGAGTAAACGGTCCGGGGCGGCGACCCGGCCGCCCATGATCACGAAATCTCCGGCGCCTCTCACGCACCCCAGCATATATTGGTCTGGACCAAGCATGGTGATACGACTCAGTGATCGGAATGGTCCACCCGGGTCACTGTGGGGCTTGCATGGCCTTCTGGAGTGCCTCGAGCGCCCGGCTGGCGGTCGATTTAACGGTACCCTTGGAGATACCTGCGGCCTCAGAGATCTCGGCCTCGCTCAGCCCGCCGTAGTACCGCAGCACCAGCACTTCACGCTGGCGGGGCGGCAGCTTCGACAGCGCGCTGACCACGGCCTGGTGCTCGCTGGAGAGCATCGCGAGGCTCTCCGCGGAGCGCGCGTTCACCGCGTGCGGCGGCACGTACTCGCGGGCGGTCTTGCGGCGGCGCAGCACGCTGCGCGACCCGTTGACCACCGCGGTGCGCAGGTAGCCGACCGCGGCCGCGGCGTCCCGGAGCCTGCCCCAGTTGCGGTGCAGGCCGGTGAAGGCCTCCTGGACCACGTCTTCCGCCGTCGCGGGCTCGTCGACCAGCAGAATCGCCAGCCGGACCAGCCGCATGCGGTGCTGGCGGTAGAGGTCTTCGAGGGTCAGCGGTGCGGCGGTCTGCGCCGGAGCCGGACCGTCCATGACCCGCAGGTGGCCGAGGGTCGCCTCGACACTGCGCTCCGCATTGCCCTCGAGCATGAACCCCTGCCTGTTCTCGACCCCGGCTTGCACGGTGTGCCGCGTCAGCAGGTTCACGGTATTCACAGCGCTCACACAGGTACTGACGCGTCCCCAGCCTATCGGGTTCAGATGCCGGTGCCACAGATCGGATGCTGGTACAGAACCGTGACACGGGTAGCGTCGGATCCGTCCCGCCCGCGTCCGACCCCGGAGATCCACATGGCCTGGTTCCTCGTCGAAATCACCTACGTCCAGGAGAAGATGCCGGACGTCCGGCCGCGCCACCGCGAGTTCCTGAGCAAGCTGGCCGAGCAGGGCCGCGTCGCGGTCGCCGGGCCGCTCGGCGACGGCACCGGCGGCCTCACGCTCTACCAGGCCGACGACGAGGCGCACCTGAAGGAGACGATCGACCAGGACCCGTACTTCCTGGAAGGGGTCGTCGCCGAGCGCAGCGTCCGCGAGTTCAAGCCGGTGATCGGCGCCTGGCTGCCCGAGCGGTCATAGGTCCAGCACGGTGGTGCCGCGGTCGACGCAGATCCGCATGGACCCGCCGTCGGCCGTCGGCACCGCGCAGGTCCCGCAGAAGCCCTGGCGGCACGAGTACGGCGTCCCGGGGCGCGCGTCGCGCAGCACGTCGAGGGCGCTCCGGTCGCCCGGCACCGCCAGGGTGCGGCCTGACCTGCGCAAAGTCAGCCGGAACGGCTCGCCGTCGACGATCGGCGGCGGCGCGAACCGCTCGAAGTGGACAGCCTTGGCCGCGGTCAGCGCCAGGTCGGCGCGGACGCCGGTGATCATCGGCACCGGGCCGCAGCAGTAGACCGACGCGCCGTCCGGCAGGCCCTCGAGCAGCTCGGCGCCGGAGGCCGGGATGCCGTACTCGGTGTCCGGCCGGATCCACACGCGGTCGTCGTCCGGCAGCTCGCCGAGGAACGGCATCGACGCGCGGCTGCGGCCGGTGTAGACCAGCCGCCAGTCCGCGCCGCGCGCGATCGCCTGGTGGACCATCGGCAGGATCGGCGTGATCCCGATGCCGCCGGCGACGAAGAGGAACGGCCCGTCGCCGACGAAGGGGAACGCGGTCCGCGGGCCGCGCACGGTGACCCGGGTGCCCGGCACCAGCGCGTGGACCTCGCCGGACGCGGCCCCGATCCGCCGGACGGCGATCCGGTAGCCCGAGCGGTCGGCGGGATCGCCGCAGAGCGAGTACTGCCTGGTCAGGCCGGACGGCAGCCCCAGGTCGACGTGCGCGCCCGGGCGCCACGACGGCAGCGGGGCGCCGCCGGCGAGCCGCAGGCTCACGACGCCTTCGGCCTCGGCCCGGATCGTTTCGACCACCAGCGAAAGGTTGCGGTCCACGGTGCGCACCGGCGGCCGCCGCCGGCCGCTGAATCGCGACAACCGGCGGTAAACGCCCACGACCCCGACCAAAGTGGACATCAGGTGGTCGGTGCGTGCGCTGCCGTCGAGCCGGGTCGGGCGGCCGAGGGTCACCCCGCCGCCCGGGCCGCGGGTGACCTCGCCAGGTAGGCCACCGCCTGCTCGGTGTTCCCGGTCTCGGACGGGTGATACGACTTCCGGAAGTACGGCCGGATCTCCCGCAGCAGCCGGCGGCCGGACGGCAGCAACCCCCGCTTCGCCGCCCGGCGGTAGGCCCGCAGCGACGCGCGGCCGGGGTGGGCCGGGTCGTTGCGCAGCAGGTACCGCGTACCGCGGGCGAAGACCCAGGCCAGCACCGGCGTCACCGCCGCCATGCTGCGGACCCGGCGGGTGTACCGCCCGTCGAGGTGCACGAACAGGTCGAACGCCACCGACCGGTGCTCGACCTCCTCGGCGCCGTGCCAGCGCAGCAGGTCCAGCATCACCGGGTCGGCGCCCGCGGCCTCCAGCGGCGCGTCGAGCACCCACTGGCCGAGGAACGCCGTGTAGTGCTCGATCGCGGCGATGATCCCGAGCCGCTCGACCAGCCACTCTTCGGCGGCCTGCCCGGTCAGGTCGCGGTCGCCCAGCAGCTTCCGGAACAGCCACTCCATCTGCGCCACGAACGGCCGGACCCGGACGCCGGCCGCTTCGAGGTGGGCCGCCGCGCCGTCGTGGGCCTCGGCGTGCACCGCCTCCTGGCCGATGAAGCCGAGGACGTCCTCCTTGAGCCGCTCGTCGCGGATCAGCGGCACGGCCTGCTTGAACACCTCGACGAACCAGCGCTCGCCCTCGGGCAGGGCCAGGTGCAGCACGTTGATGGTGTGCGTGGCCTGCGGTTCGCCGGGGATCCAGTGCACCGGCAGCGCCGCCCAGTCGAACTTCACGTCCCGCGCGTGCAGGACGAGCTGCTCGTCCGGCGAGGTCACGACGCCCGGCCGGACAGCTCGTAGTCGGCCGGGTCGACCTTGCGCGTCTCCAGCCAGTACCGCCAGGTGAAGCCCGGCCAGATCGTCCGGTTCACGCCCTGGGCGTCGAGGTACCAGCTCTTGCAGCCGCCCTGCGTCCAGACGCCCTTGACCAGCTTGTCCTGGATCTCGCGCTGGAACTCGTCCTGCACGCCCGGCCGGACGTCGAGCGCGGCGGCGCCCCGCGAGTCGGCGAGCTTGATGGCGTCGACGACGTACCGCGACTGCGACTCGATCATGAACACCACCGAGTTGTGGCCGAGCGCGGTGTTCGGGCCGAGCAGGAAGAACAGGTTCGGGAAGCCGGAGACGGTGATGCCCTTGTGCGTCCGCATGCCCGCGGTCGCCCACTCCTTGGCGAGGTCGCGGCCGTCGACGCCGGTGATGTCGAGGTACTCCAGCGCGTCGGTCACCTTGAAGCCGGTGCCGTAGACGATCGCGTCGACCTCGTGCTCGACACCCGCGGAGTCGACGATCGAGTGCGCTTTGACCTCCTTGATCCCGGCCGTGTTCACCTCGACGTTCGGCCGGGCCAGCGCCGGGTAGTAGTCGTTGGAGATCAGGACGCGCTTGCAGCCCATCGTGTAGTCCGGCGTGACCTTCCTGCGCAGCGCCGGGTCCTTGATGCCCTTCGCGATGTTCCGCTTCGCGATCAGCTCGCCGGCCTTCATGATCGCCGGGTGGCCGTTGAAGCCGATGGCGCGGGCTTCGAGCAGCCAGTACAGCGCGTTGCGGTAGAGGCGCTGGGTGCCGGGCACGCGCTTGAACAGCGTCTGCGCCCACGACGGCATCGCGTGGTCGGGCTTGGGCATGATCCACGGCGGCGTGCGCTGGAAGAGCGTCAGCTCGGCGACCTCGGCGGCGATCTTCGGGACGAACTGGACGGCGCTGGCGCCGGTGCCGACCACGGCGACCTTCTTGCCACGCAGGTCGTACTCGTGGTTCCACCGCGCGGAGTGCCAGGTCTGGCCCTTGAAGTTCGTGATCCCGGGCAGCTCGGGCACCTGCGGGATGTGCAGGCCGCCGACGCCGGAGACGAGGAACTGCGCGACGAACTCGCGGCCGTCCCTGGTCGTCGCCGTCCAGCGGCGCTCGCGCTCGTCCCAGTGGGCGCCGGTCAGTTCGACGCCGAAGCGGATATTCTCGCGGAGCCGGTACTTGTCGGCGACACCCTTGAGGTATTCGAAGATCTCCGGCTGCGGCGAGAACGACCGCGACCAGCCCGGGTTCTGCTCGTACGAGAACGAGTACATGTGCGACTGCACGTCGCACGCGCACCCGGGGTAAGAGTTGTCGCGCCAGGTGCCGCCCACCTCGGTGGCCTTCTCCAGGATCACGTAGTCCCGGATGCCGGCCTTCTCGAGCTGGATCGCCTGGCCGAGCCCGGAGAACCCGGTGCCCACGATCACGACCTTGAACCGCTCGGTCATCTGTCGGCCTCCGCTGCGTCGGGGATGCTGCCCAGATGACGTTACCTCAGGTAACAGTTACTTGGAAGTACCGGCTACCGATCAGTAGTACCGCCGTACGCCCAGGTCACGACGGGACGGCGTCACCCCTTGGTGGCGGCCCGCCCGCCATGACCGGTGACCGCCGACTCGAACGCCCCGCGCGCCTCGATGTCGGCCAGCGCGGCCTTGTCCGCCGACGGCACCCGGCTGCGCGAGCCGATCTCGATCACCGGCGGCAGGAAGGCGCGCAGCAGCTTGAGGCCGCCGACCCACCGCGGCACGTGGATGGTCCGGGCGCGCTTGAGGATGCCCGCCTCGAGGTCGTCGAGGGCGACGTCCAGCGGGTACGTCTTGCCGATCAGGCCGGGCATCGACGCGCGGAGCTTGCCGAACACCGGGTGCGCGTCGGCGCTTTCGACCAGGTCGGTGCGGATCCACGTCGGGTGCGCGACGCCGACCTTGACGCCCAGGTGGGCGACCTCGGCGCGCAGGCTGTTCGAGAAGGCTTCGACGCCGGCCTTCGCGGCGGCGTAGTTGGCCATGCCCGGCGCGTGCGTGATGGCGGCGAGGCTGGAGATGGCGAGCAGGTAGCCCTTGCGCTCGATGACGTGCGGGAGCGTGACGCGGAACGTCCGCCAGACGCCGAGCAGGTCGACCTCGATGACCTTCTCGAACGCGGCCCGGTCGACCGAGCGGACGAAGCCCGCGGTCGCGATCCCGGCGTTCGCGATCACGATGTCGATCCCGCCGAAGTGCTCGACGACGCCCGCCGTCGCTTTTTCGAGGGCGTCCCAGCTCGTGACGTCGGCTTCCCAGGCCTTCGCGTTCGGCCCGATCCGGTCGGCGACCTTCTGCTGCTCTTCGGCTTCGAGGCCGACGAGGGCGACCTTGGCGCCGCGGGCGGCCAGCCGCTCGGCCAGCCCGGCGCCGATGCCACGGGCCGCGCCGGTGATCAGCACGACCTTGCCGTCGACCTTCTTGGTGCCGCTCAGCAGCGAAAACGGGTTGGCCACGGTGCCCTCCTAGTGTCACTTGAGGGCACCGTACCTCAACTTACCCGCAGTAAGCTACCCATGAGTATGTTCAGCTCGACGCCGCACCCAGTGCGGTGAGCTCGGGTTCGGTGAGCTCGAGCGAGACCGACGCGACCAGGTCCGTCAGCTGTTCGGGGGTCCGGGCGCTGGCGATCGGGGCGGCGACCGTCGGCTGCTGCCGCAGCCACGCGAGCGACACCGCGGCGACCGAAACCCCGTGCGCCTGGGCGGTTTCGTCGAGTGCGGCGAGCACGCGCTCACCCCGCGCGTCCAAATAGGACAGGGCGCCCGCCGCGCGCGGGCTGTCGCCGGTTTCGTCCTTCGAGCGGTACTTGCCGGTGAGGAAGCCCCTCGCCAGGGAGAAGTACGGCAGCGTCGCGAGGCCTTCGCGCTCGACGAGGGGCGCCAGGTCGTGCTCGTAGTCCCGCTCGACGAGGTTGTAGTGCGGCTGCAGCACGGCGAACCGCGCGAGGCCGTTCTTGTCCGAAATGGACAGTGCGTCGGCGAGCCGGCCCGCGGTGTAGTTGGACGCGCCGAGGTAGCGGACCTTGCCCGCGCGGACCAGGGCGTCGAACGCCTCCAGAGTCTCTTCGAGCGGGGTGTCCGGGTCGTCGCGGTGGGCGTAGTAGAGGTCGAGGTGATCGGTCCGCAGGCGGCGCAGCGAGTCCTCCGCCGCGGCCTGGATGTTCTTCGCGGACAGGCCCGGCCTGCCGTCCCACATGCCGACCTTGGTGGCCACGACGACGTCGTCGCGGTGGCCGCGCGCGGCCAGCCAGTTGCCGATGATCGTCTCGGAACCACCGCCGCCGCCGCCGTAGAGGTCCGCGCTGTCGAGGAAGTTGCCGCCGGCCGCGGTGTAGGCGTCGAGGACGGCGAAGGACTGCCGTTCGTCGGCCGTCCAGCCGAAGACGTTGCAGCCCAGGTTGAGGCCGTAGACGTCGAGTTCGGTGTTGCCCAGCTTGCTCATGGGTTCGAGATTAGTTGCCGGACCCGGGAGGAAAACCCGCGTCCCACGCGTTGGAGTGTTCCATGGCAATCGAACTCGGCAAGCTCGGTATCTGGCGGCACTACTCGGGCGTAGACGCGCGGTTCGCGGCGGAGGCGGAGCAGCTCGGCTACGGCGCGATCTGGCTGGGGGCGTCCCCGAGCGGAGACCTTTCGTACGTCGACGACCTGCTCGCGGCGACGGACCACCTGGTCATCGCGACCGGCATCGTGAACATCTGGCAGGACGAGCCCGCGGACATCGCCCGCGTGTACGAGCGCATCGTGAGCAAGTACCCGGACCGCTTCCTCCTCGGCGTCGGCGCGGGGCACCCCGAACACACGCAGGAGTTCAAGAAGCCGTACACGGCGCTGGTCGAGTACCTGGACGGTCTCGACGCGGCGGGCGTGCCGGTTTCCGGGCGGGC
Source organism: Amycolatopsis sp. NPDC004747 (assembly GCF_053601335.1). Classification (NCBI taxonomy): domain Bacteria; kingdom Bacillati; phylum Actinomycetota; class Actinomycetes; order Pseudonocardiales; family Pseudonocardiaceae; genus Amycolatopsis; species Amycolatopsis sp. NPDC004747. The sequence goes on from NZ_JBSGBQ010000006.1 coordinate 388,359, forward strand.
GCTGGCCGCGCTCGGTCCGAAGGTCATCCAGCTGGCCGGCGACCGCACGGCGGGCGCGCACCCGTACCTGACCACGCCCGAGCACACCCGGAGCAGCCGGGAGCTCCTCGGTGCGGGCAAGCTGCTGGCCCCGGAGCAGAAGGTGGTCCTCGGCACCGACCCCGCCGAGGCGCGCGCGATCGGCCGCAAGACCGTGGAGTTCTACCTGGGGCTGTCGAACTACGTCGCCAACCTGCGGAAACTCGGCTTCACCGACGAAGACCTCGCGGGCCAGGGCAGCGACCGCCTGGTCGACGCACTGGTGCTGCACGGGGACGCCGGGACGATCGCCGGCGGACTCCGGGCCCACCTCGAGGCGGGCGCCGACCACGTCAACATCCAGGTGCTGAACGAAGACCCCTGGCCGGCGTACCGCGCGCTGGCGTCCGAGCTGCTGTGATCCTCGTCCGGCCGCCGGTTCGCCCGGCGGCCGGACGCACTCCTTCTGAACCGATCCGACGTGCGAAGAAGTTTCTGTGCGGGGACCGGTGTGCGGCGGCGGCCGACCTCGTACGATGCGGTCGGGACCACCCTGTGCCAAGGAGGAGTCAACGATGCCCATCGCCACCCCCGAGGTCTACGCGGAGATGCTCGACCGGGCCAAGGCGAACGAGTTCGCCTACCCGGCCATCAACGTGACCTCGTCCGAGACCGTGAACGCCGCCATCCGCGGGTTCGCCGAGGCGGAGAGCGACGGGATCATCCAGTTCTCCACCGGCGGCGCGGAGTTCGCGTCCGGCCAGAAGGTCAAGGACATGGTGACCGGCGCGACCGCGCTGGCGGAGTTCGCCCAGGTCGTGGCGGCCAAGTACGGCGTGAACGTGGCGCTGCACACCGACCACTGCCCGAAGGACAAGCTGGACGGCTTCGTCCGCCCGCTGATCGAGATCTCGGCCGAGCGCGTCAAGAACGGCCAGAACCCGCTGTTCCAGTCCCACATGTGGGACGGCTCGGCGATCGACCTCGACGAGAACCTGGAGATCGCCCAGGAACTGCTGGCCAAGACGGCGGCGGCGAAGATCATCCTCGAGGTCGAGATCGGCGTGGTCGGCGGCGAGGAGGACGGCGTCGAGGCGGAGATCAACGAGAAGCTGTACACCGCCGAAGGCGACTTCCTGAAGACGATCGACGCGCTGGGCGCGGGCGACCGCGGCCGCTACCTGCTGGCGGCGACGTTCGGAAACGTCCACGGCGTGTACAAGCCGGGCAACGTGAAGCTCCGCCCGGACGTGCTGAAGGGCGGCCAGGAGGCGGCGGCGAAGAAGCTCGGCCTCCCCGAGGGCTCGAAGCCGTTCGAGCTGGTCTTCCACGGCGGCTCGGGCTCGCTCCCGGAGGAGATCCGCGAGGCGGTCTCCTACGGCGTGGTGAAGATGAACGTGGACACGGACACGCAGTACGCGTTCACCCGGCCGATCGTGGACCACTTCTTCAAGAACTACGACGGGGTGCTGAAGATCGACGGCGAGGTCGGGAACAAGAAGGTGTACGACCCGCGGTCGTACCTGAAGGCCGCGGAGGCCGGCATGGCGGCTCGGGTTGTCGAGGCTTGCCAGGCGCTGGGTTCGGCGGGGACGAAGCTGAAGTAGTCACGAACGAAGGGGCCGCCACGGGCAGTGGCGGCCCCTTCGTCGTGTTCAGACGGTTTCGGGAACCTTCCGCTTCGCGGACCACCGTCGCGAAGCCGGGCCGGCCGCCGCCCACAGCGCGAAGACCCCGACCAGCACCACCAAAGCCGTCCAGTACGCCGCCGGGGGAGCTGACTCCGTGTGGGCGTCCCCGAGTACCCACGGCCGGAACTGGGACTGCACCCAGAACGCCCCGTACCCGAACGCCGTCACCAGCAACGCCCCCGCGCCGGCCCGCACGACACCCGAGCCGAGCGAAAAAGCCAAGTCCACCGCCAGCCCCACGAACAGCAGGTAGAACGGCACCGTCGACACCGGGAACCCCAGCCCCAGCAGCAGCGGCCACATCACCGACCGGTAGGCCACATACGCCAGCGCCACCGAAGTGGCCGCCCAGCGGAAGCCCAGCGTCCGGCGAGCCACGACCAAGATCAGCGCCATCACCCCGATGCCCCACAGCGGGTACACCCACGAAGGAATCGGCATCGTGAAGTGCAGCACCGCCGTCCGGTCGACCGGGTGGCCGATCTGGTTGGCCGCGAAGTCCAGCAGCGACTTCTCCGCCTCCGGCTCCCCGCGCTCCCACGCGCGCAGGCCGAGGATCCCGTACTCCTGCTGGCCGTTCGGGAAGAACGTGTTCTCCAGGAAGAACGCCCACAGCGCGAGCAGCACGCCCGTCCGGAAGCGGCCGGGCGGCGCGAACCGCAGCCAGCCCAGCAGGACGCCCGCCTGCATGATGCCCGTGCCCAGGTACAGCATCATGTGCGACGGGCTCCACGCGGTCAGGTCCAGGCCGTTGACGCGGTGGTTGATGACGTCCAGCGGCGCCGCCACCAGGAACGTCAGCAGGCCGATCTGCATCAGGCGCAGTGACCGCTTGTCACACCCCAGGCCGGTGTAGCTGTGGATCGCCACCAGCACCACGATGATCACCGTGCCGACGGTGTTGATCAGGTGCGGCGGGGCCAGGTCGTCGCGCAGCCACATGAAGTGCCACGACATGTCCCACGACGAGCCGAGCAGCTTGAACGCGAACGCCGCCAGCCACATGCCGTAGCAGAACCGGAGCACCCAGTCCGGGGTCGGCTGCCCGGGGGCGCCGCGGTGCCAGTGCCGCGTGAAGAACAGCCGCGTCTTGGCGACGGGGCTGCGCGGGATCACGTCCACCGGGACGTCGACTGCCTTGGCCATGCCGGACATCATGGCCGGTCATGGTCACGAGTGGGCCAAGACCGTGGCAAACGACGCCAAAATCGGGATTCCCCCGACCTTCTTCCCCGCCACCACCCTCAACGGAGGCGCTTCGCGCCCAGGGTTCACCCCTAAGGGTGGACGACTTGCTTCCCACGGCCCCGGCTTGGCAGGGTGTCCCGCCATGATGCCGAAACGAGTTGTCGCGGGTGTGCTCGTCGCCGCACTGGTGCTGGCCGGAGCCGGGGTGCTGGGGACCCTCTTCCTGTAGGGGCAGAATGGCCCCATGACGCACAACCTGCTCGGCCCCGAGCCGACGCTGCTGCCCGAGCACACCGCCGCCCAGGCCGCGCTCGACGCCGGGACCGACCCGGCCACCGTCGCCGCCGAACACCCCGACTACAGCGAGGCGTGGGCCTCGCTCGCCGAGAAGGCCCTGGACGCCGGCGAGACCGTCGCCGCGTACGCCTACGCCCGCACCGGCTACCACCGGGGGCTCGACCAGCTGCGCCGCGCGGGCTGGAAGGGCTTCGGCCCGGTGCCGTGGTCGCACCGCCCCAACCAGGGCTTCCTGCGTGCCCTCGCCGTACTGGGCAAGGCCGCCGGGAAGATCGGCGAGACCGAGGAGTTCGACCGCTGCAAGACGTTCCTCGCCGACTCCGACCCGGCCGCCGCGGAAGCCACCGGCCTCAAGTAGCCCACCCGTCGTGAGTGGTAAGGCGGGTTCTAACCCGCCTTACCA